>CAZROA010000072.1:0-5900 GCA_964601575.1 uncultured Thermodesulfobacteriota bacterium | reverse complement strand
AGGCTTCCGCTGGTCTATCAAAAGGGGATGCAGTGGGAGGATTATCTACCGCTTGAGACCTTTTTGGGGCGGGTGAAGAGGGCCATCTTCATCTTGGCCGCTTCCTTCCGTCATCAGTTGGCCCAAATAAAAGGCTCCTATTGGTTTTCGGCACAAAATGAGATAAAAGGGGAGATCAAGGATGGAAATCGTGAGATAGAGACCTATCTTAAACTTGACAATGTGAGGGGCTTTTTGTCAGAGGTCGTCCTAAAGGAAGGAGGAAAAATTACTAGGATAAGGAGGGTCAAATGAAGAAGTTGGTCGGTTTGGTGATCATGTTGGTCTTATCTTTGGCTGGAAGCCTTCAGGCCGGCGATTGGGGCGGATACGCCACTGCCTATGGCACGTATATGAATTTCAACGGCTCTGAGGTCAAGGATGACGGCTGGGTAGCTACCGCCTATCTGAGTTTGGGAGACGGAGAACACAATACCTTTGAGTGGGGCCTTTCTCAGACCCATATCGATTACAAACAGGCTTCTGACTTAGACCAAACGGATTTTACCATCGTCTATACCAATTCCAATCAATTGCTCCCTAATCATGCCTTTAGTTTTGGTTTCCATTATATCAACACCGACGATGACCTGACTGATCAGGGGAAGATTTATTTCTTCAAGGCCACTTATTTTCGGCCTCAAAATTGGAATGCCGGGATAAAATTGGCCTATTCAGATTATAGCGATAGCCCCGTTGACCTCGATGTCATTCAGGTCGAGCCTCATTTTGGTTTTTATTTTTCTGCCCTAGGTAAACGTCTCTATACGGAATCTCGTTTTTATTACATCCATAAAGATGCAGATGTAGGTACTTCTATGGATAATTTTTATTCCTTTGAACAAGTTCTCAGCACTTATGTTGGTAAGGCCGATTTCAAGCTTTCCGGTTGGGTAGGGCAGCAGATCTTTGCCGTGAGAAACGAAGGTTTTGTGGTCTACAATCTTTCCGATCGCTATCTAGGGGGAGTAGAGTTTGAGGCCGGTTATAAACTGACTCCTCAGGTCCGGGCGGCGATAAACATAAATCAACAGTGGTTAGAACACGTTAATTATAACGACAAGGCTTCTCAGACCATTTTTACCGTGAGCATAGGAGGTTCTTTCTAGGACCTTTCGGGGGAGTGGTTACTCCCCCTTAGCCCTTCTTACTCAAACGAGACTCCAGACCGATAAAAGATCAAAAAGCCCTTGAGGAGTGGAAAAATGAAGAAGTTTTTTATCCTGTTGGGAGTGTTTTTGATTTTTCTTGGTACGCAGACCGCCCTTGTCTATTCGGCAGGCACGGTGGCCCAGGCCTTTCGAGCCTCATATCGCTACGAAAAGATGGGGGCTTATCAGGATGCCATCAAGGCCCTGTGGCCGGTCTATAAAGAACACCCTCGGTTTTATTTGGTAAACTTGCGGCTTGGGTGGCTTTATTATCTATCCGGCAAATATCGCAACTCTATTAAATATTACAAGCAAGCCATAGAGATCCGGCCCAATTCCTTTGAGGCCCTTTTGGGGCTTTCTCTCCCCCTCATGGCCCAAAAGAATTGGACTCAGGTAGAGAGATTGATGAACCAAATCGTCAGTCAAGATTACTACAACTATTATGCCAATCTTCGGCTGGCCATAGCCCTACGTTTACAAAACAAGGCCAAGTTGGCGGAGAAGGTGGCTCGCAAGATGCTTGTTCGTTATCCGACTAGCCTTGACTTCTTGGTCGAACTCGGTCGGGATCTCCTGTGGGAGGGCAAAAAAGATGAGGCCAAGAGGATCTTTCGGGAGGTCCTCTTACTTGATCCGGAAAACGTGGTTGCCCGCGAGGTCTTAAAGAAATGATAACCTGGGCAGGATCAAGGTAAAGCTGGCCCCTTGCCCGGGGCTGCTTTCCACCCGAATTTTACCTCCGTGGGCCTTGGCTACCTTTTGAACGATAAAAAGCCCGAGACCAAAGCCCTCCTTCTTGGTGGTAAAAAAGGGCTCAAAGAGTTTATCTTTTGCTTCTGGGCTGATCCCCGGCCCGGTGTCTTTAACCGTAAAATGGACTTCATGGGGAAAGGCCTTGACTATCAGTTCTACTTGATCTCCTTCGCTAACAGCCTCAAAGGCGTTACGCAAGAGGTTTTCCAAGGCCCGAAGGAGCCAACGTTTATCAGCCTGGATGGTCAATCCCTTGGGGCCTTCGGTACGGAACTTTATCTTTCGGGCCTCGGCCTTAGGGATGAAACGACTTTCAAGATAGGCCATTAGCTCATCAAGGACTACCGGGCCGGGCTTTATCTGAAACCCATGGGAAAGGGAGAGCAATTCTTCGGTCAATTCCGTAAGCCTGGTCAATTCCTGGCGGATCTCTTCCATGATTTCCGGTCTCAATTCGCCGAGGGTCTGCATATACTGGAGCCCCATGGAAAGGGCATTTAGAGGGTTGCGTATCTCATGGGCGACCATGGCTGCTAATTTGCCCATGGCCGCTAGCTTTTCCGAGGCCTCCAATCGACGGGAGAGTTCTTCTTCCCTCTGGGCAAGCCGTTCGACATAGAGACTGAAACCGATGAGCAGGCCGCAAGAGACCAAAAAGACCAAAAAACAGAGTAAGAGCCCCTTTTGCCAGATGTGATGTTTGACCGAGGCATCCAGGCCGATCAAGATGAGAAAGTGCCTCTTGGGCAGAGGGGTGGCCTCCCGACAAAGATAGAATACTTGATCGATTTCCTTCCCTTCCCAACAAAAGTCAAAGACCTCCCGCGGAGGGAACATATTTTGAGGAAAGGTATTGAGTAATACGTGTCGACCCTCGGTCACCAAGACCCCAAGGAGGAAGGGCTGGCCTTGGAGTTCATCGGTAAGCCAGGCCAGGCTCTTTAAATAATCCGGCGGATGCGGAATGAACTGCAGGATTTCCAAGTGTCCGGTAAGTCGATTTTCGATGAAATTAAGGGCTGAGAGGGCGTCAAGGCGCTCGTGGAATTTCAGTACCCGGTAAAGAATGACCAACTCACCCAAAGTAGCCCAGAGGAGGACCAAGATAGCGGCGCCGATGAGATAGCGGTGTTTACCTAGGCGTGCCCTGGTCTTTGGGATCATTGGCCTGGCGAGGGATTTTGGGACCGTGCCTCTTTTAATAACCGGAAGAGTTCAACCGGTTTTCGATGGTTTTTCTCGGCAATTTGGCCAAAGATCTCCTGCGGAGAAGAGACCTCGATACCCTTTTGACGTAGGATCTCTACCGCTTGATAAGGTTTTAGACCTAAAAACTTAGCTACTTTTTTCAGAGGCATCAGTTCGGCATGGGGAATAGGCGGAGGAGACAGGTGCCAGCTCCGTTTAATTTGTTGTTGCCAGTCGATAATCCAGCTAAATGGTGGCTGGTAAGCGATGGCCCCCCAAATGACCAGGCCGGTGATGAAAAGAGCCAAAAGAAGGGGTTTGGCCTGGGTAAAATACCTCTTCCAGGGTTGGAAATTAAGGGCTAGGTGCCAAAAGGCAAAGATCAAAAATAAAAAACCAAAGATGATATGCAAGTTGTCCCATTGATGTTTGGATAGGCCTAAAAATTTCCAATCGGTCCAAAAGGCTACTCGCCCCGGGGGTTCGATATAGAGGATCAAGCCGCTGATCAAGAGGACAAATAGGAAAAAGGTTAATAATAAACCGATCCACCGGCGCATCTTTTATCGCCTACCTCGGCGCAAAGGAGTTCTGCTCTCCCACCCACCTCTAAATCTCCCCCTACCAAGCCCTCTGCTCCAGCTTCCACGCCATAGGGGGAAACCAACCTTGTCTCTTAATCGGATGGTTTGTTTGGGGGTATGAATGACCCGGGGAAAGAGCAGTCTTCCCTTCAAAAACCCCCTTATCTCTACCCATTCTCCCTTTTGGAGATTGTAGCCCTGCCTGGCCCAGAACCACCAGGGCCCAAGGCGGACGAGATATTGTTGGCCGTCTTCGGTCTCTAAAGTGGCTACCGGAAAGGAGAGTTCGATGATCTGGCCGGTGATGTCTATTTCTTTGGGGCGATCGGCCTGCCATTGAGGACACCAAAAAGATTGGTCTTGGGCCAGGGCTACCCCTAACATAAACACGCCGTAAATAAGGCCTACGAGAATCCTAAGCATCAAACTTCAGTATATGGGTTATTTTAAAAATAACTAACTTTAGGCGGGGCCAGGCCCCGCCTAAAAAGTCTTACTTGGATTTAATCCACAAGGGTACACAGGTCTCTGGATCGCGAAGCTCAACACTTTGCCCATCCACCGTGACCGAAGTGGCGATAATACGTTCTATACCACTATTAAAGGTGACCTTATAGGCCTCAACCGTAACATCGTCACCGATGGCCGGTTTGTCTATCCCGAGATTTTTCCAAAACCAAGTCGGCCCAAAGCCGTAAACAGTCACCACGCCATCTCCGGTATCGATAAGATATCCATTACCACGTTGAATATCCACAACAATACCGCTAATGGTAACCGGCTCACCACTACAAATGAGCTGACAGTAAGAATAATTACCACCCATCTTAGCCCAAACACTAGCAGATACAGCCACCATCAAAGCAACCATTAAAGCAACCAACGACTTCCTCATGCCAAACCTCCTTTTGTTTTTTTCTTTTGAAAATGCAACGTGTGTGCCAGCTAATTTATTAGGGTTTTAAAGAAAAAAGCCTTTTTAGGCAGACAAAATTGTCGAATAACCCGACAAAGATGGCGGCAAACAGCATAAAAAAAGGAGGCCCAAGGCCTCCTTTTTCGTTGGATCCATTGGTTCTTAAATTATCTCTTTGGTCGTTTGAACCAAAGGGGAAGGCAGGTCTGAGGGTCTCTTAATTGGATGGTCTGTCCTTCCTCAGTGGTGACCTTGGTGGCCACAGTAACGCTCTTTCCATTGGAAAGAGTGACTTCATAGGCCTGGATAATCACGTTTTCTCCGACCAAGGGCCTGGAGATACCCATCCTTTTCCAATACCAAATAGGACCAAAGCCGCAGACCAAGACCGTTTCTCGACCAGTGTCAATCAGATAGCCTCGCCCAGGAGAGACGCCAACTACTTGACCAGTGATGGTCACCGGCGTCCCACTACAAATTACCTCGGCCAAGAGGCCCACACATCCCCCGCCTCGTACAGCCTTTAGAGCCATACTTTTACCGGCTACGAACAGGAGAAAAGCGAGTGTGAGCCAGAGAATTTTTGCCTTTTTCATCTTTATCCCTCCTTAAAGTTTTTATATTTGCTAAAAAGCAATGGTTATGCCAATTTTTAAAAACAAAGCCTTACTTCAAGATTCCCGCTTAAGGGTTGAAGGATTAAGAGGGCAGGGGGGAAACATCTGTATTCAGCTTGATTTGAGGTGCTCTTAGGGAACAAAAATCCACTGCCTAAAAAAATTAAGAAACTTTTTAGGAGAGATTATTCAGAAAATAAAGGGAATAAGGCCTAAAATGCTTGTTTTCGCCAAATTTTAGACAGAATTCACCTAAAACTCAAACATTTCTATCAAAACAGCCAATATGCCTTATATGAAAAGTAGACCTTCTTCCAAACGGCTGGCGGCAAAATCTATCCAATCAATATGAACTATTTGCTTCGTAAACCATACTTTCAAGCGTCTCGCGTGCCTCACCACCTTGCCGCTACTCTTAGAAAGTGCTTGATCACCGTCTGCGGTCGGCATTTTCTGGCCACCTCTGGCAAAAGCTTGTGTTGCAAGCCCACCAGCAAAAGATGCGCTATCTGCCCCAGCGTGTAGTACACCCGATTGGCCACAAACCTCTGACACGGTGGATGATGAAGCCTAAATCCCTAAGCGGCCCCTTCAGAAGATTCTCCTGCCCTTGTTTCTGCCGGTGCCTCCTCACCAGCTCCCTCAACCC
>CAZROA010000071.1:0-22107 GCA_964601575.1 uncultured Thermodesulfobacteriota bacterium | reverse complement strand
GAACGACCTCCTTGCTTGGTCCTAGGCCGACATAAGAAAAAAGTCTCAAGACCTGATAACCGCTCTTTAATCCCAGTTCCCCCTCTTCCCATTTGATCTTGAGAAATTGGATGTCCTCCCGGGTCAAAAGGGCGTTACTTTCAACTCCCGGGAAAAGCCTTTTAAGGAGGATCAGGGCCTCCACCGCATGATAAGTATCTTCCACCGTGGCCGGGAGAAGAGGGGTAGCCCCATAGCCACCAGAAGCCTTGTGTCGTGCCCTTATGAAGTTACAAATCTTTTGAAGATCAAGTAACATCTTTACGCCCTCCTTCTTTCAGATATACCAAAAGAGCGAGGCACTTAATAAGAACACGACAAGGGACATAGCCTCCAGAGGCAGACTCTTTCCCATAGCCACTACTCCACTACAGAGGCTCACAGACAGGAGTCATCAGCCCGGGGAGGGCGTTTATGGGGGACTCCATCCCCACATAAGTTAAAGTTAAATTATCCCGGCCTCGAGATAGGTCAAGAAATCCAAATATTTTTAATTACCAATGGCACTTTCTATTTGTGGAATTTTCAAGGAGCTCACCTAAAAAGATGTTGTTACAATTCATATCATGAAGGTTCGGAAGGTTGCTCGTAAATCGCCGGTATTGAAGAATCCGGCCTTTGGCTGCCTAAAAGGCATCCCCGCGGTAAACGTCACGCGAGGGTGTCTCCATCGTTGTGTGTATTGTTACGCCAGAAGCTTTCCAGAGACTCCAAAAGCCGAAATTCATCTCTACGAAAATCTTCCCGAAAAACTGAGGCAGGAGTTGGCCTCGCGTCGCCGAAGAGGAACTCTCCCTTGGGTGGCGGCCTTTTCCACGGCAAGCGATGCTTTTCAGCCTCATCCTAAGATCCTGGAAATCACCTTTCAGGCCATGAAGGCCCTCTTAGAGGCCTGTGTCACCGTCTCTTTTCTCACCAAAGGACGAATTCCCGAAAGATTCTGGGCCCTCTTTGCCGCCCATGCTCCTCTAGTCCAAGCCCGTTTTGGCTTGGTAAGCTTAGATCTTGGCTATCATCGTCTGTTTGAGCCCCGGACGGCTACCCCTTATCTACGCCTGCGACAACTGGAAAAGAGCGCGACCTTAGGACTTTCCCCGGCAGCCCGCATTGATCCGGTAATTCCTGGGATCACCGATCGAGAAGAGACCATAGAGTCCCTTATGCGACACCTGGTCAACGTAGGGGTCAAAGAAGTCTCGGTGAGTTATTTGGTTTTGAGACCAGCGGTGGTCAAACAGATGCAACGGGAATTACCACCGCGGCTATTTCAAAAGATCCTTACTTATTATTGCGGCCAGCCCTGGGTTAAGGTCATCACTTCAGCCACCACCAAGCTTGCTCGCATTGAGATTCGTGAGCAAGGATATAATTTATTCAGAGAGATCGGACGTGCCTATGGGTTGGAAGTGCGGATTTGCGGGTGTAAAAATCCTGATCTACCCTTTGAATTCTGCGCCCCTTGGGAGATAAGAAAGAGAGCCCCTCAACCCAAACAATTAGAACTCTTCAGGAGGGCCTCATGAAACGCTGGCGCCGCAAATATTACGATATCTTTTCTCATTTCTACGACCAAATTATTGCCCTACACAGCCGAGATAAACGGGCCATCTTAAGACGCCTTATTATCGAAAGGGCCGGGCTCAAACCAGGTGGTCGGCTCCTTGATCTCTGCACCGGTACCGGGGCCGTAGTCTTAGCTGCCAGCAAAGTAGCCGGAGACCAAGGTCTAGTGGTGGGGGTAGACTTCTCTCAGGGGATGCTCCGGCGGGCCAAAGAAAAGGCTCGGAGACAAAATCTTAAAAATGTTCACTTTGTCCTGGCAGACGTAGCCCGGCTTCCCTTTACTGCTGAAAGCTTTGATGCCGTCACCTGCTCACACGCCATGTACGAACTGGATCCAGCCACCAGGGATGCCGCCCTTAGAGAAGCTTGGAGGGTCCTTAAACCCGGTGGGCGGTTTGCCATGATGGAACACTGCGAACCCAAACATCCCTTTATTCGCTTGCTTTATTATATTCGGCTGGCCAGCATGGGCTCACCGGAAAACCGAGAGTTTGCTAAAGACGAAGTACCCTTTCTCGCTCGAATCTTTCGCAACGTTGAAAAGAGCCTCACCCCTACCGGCGGTTCAAAGATCATTTTGGGAACAAAGTAGATTTAACCCAGGACTTTTAAGGCTAGTTTAAAAGCCACCCCGATCAGGAGGAGGCCAAATAGTCGCTTGATCCATTTGGGTTTCATCCTCCCCTTCATCACCCGGGCTCCAAGTTGCGAGCCGATGATCACGGCTATGGTGGTGAAAACCAAGAGCCGCAGATCAAAGCGCCCCTCGGCTACATGAGCGGCAAAACCGGAAAAAGAAGAAAAAAGAACGATAAAAGAACAGGTGGCCGCTGCTATCTTGGTGGGGTAGCCTACGGCGATCATCATCGGCACGAAGAGAAATCCTCCGCCAATACCCAAAAGCCCAGCGATAAAACCGATAAAGAAACTGGCCCCTCCGGTAATCAAAGCCCTTTTTAGGAAGGGCATCATCCTCGTGGGTTCGGCCTGGCCACTGGCAAAGAGCATTCGGGCCCCGGCTAACACCATCCCCACAGCAAAGAGAAGGATCAAGGTGGAAGTGGGGACAAAGCGGGTAAAATAGGCCCCAAGCGGGGCCCCGAGAAAGGAAGCTACCACCATGGGGAGACTACCCTTCACGTCGACCATCCCGGCCCGCAGGTAATAAAGGGCCGAAGAAAGGGCTGTGACCCCGTTCAAAAAGAGCCCGGTAGGGATGGCTACGGATTTAAAGTCAAAACCGAACCACTTGAAAATGGGAATATAAAGCAGGGCCCCACCAAGACCCAACATAGAAAAGACAAAGGCCGCTAATAAAACAATGATCGAAACCAAAAGATAGACACTCATCTTAAGTCGCTATTCCCTATAGCCGCTGCAAGGAAGACACAAAATTTTTCCTTTCTTCACCCGGGCCTTGCTCCCAAAGACCACCTCTCCACAGGCCTCACAAAACTCCGGTGGTCCTTCCTGGGCATAGATGTACTGATAGTCATAGACCTCGCTAATCTTAAAGACCTCTTCTTCGGGAATACTCAAGACTTTATTGACCGCCGCTTCGGCGATCTCCGGTTCGATCATCTCTGGAGGAATACCTTGTTGGCGTCTCTCAAGAAAGGGTGATTTAAGGGCCTCTTTGATAAACTCAGGCCTTAGAGCCACCCGAACGGCCTTTCCTTCCACCACGTCGATGAGGACAAAGGCCATCTTGTTGTAGTAGAGTTTTTGGCAATTGCCCTTACCATAAGTACACCCAGTCGCCATCATCACCCCATCCAGGAAACACTGCATAAGATGGCCTGTCCCGGTCTCGGAAAGGAGCATCAATTCTTTGCTCTTAGCCCTCTCCACACCTAGCCTACGGCGGGCCAAAAGCCCGGCCCGAAGCCCCAAGGGCATGGCCGGACAGAGGTGACCATGAAAGAAAACCCCGTGTTCGAACATTTCCTTCAGTTCTGGATCTCGGATCTCAATGGCCATCGGTATCCTCCTTAGGTTGATATATTGACGAAACCTCCCGCATCTTCTTGGAACATTCATAGCGATCAAGGCAAACGGCCATCTGAACAAGTTCTTCTAGTTCTACATCTTTGGCCAACCAATGCAGGACCGAATCCAAAAAAGCGGCGGTCTCTTCATCGGCGGGGTGTAGATGATAAATCACCCACGAGCCCTGCCTCTCAGAAACAAGAAACCCCGCTGCTTCTAATTGCTGGAGGTGCCGGGAGACCGTCGGCTGAGAAAGACCCAAGGCCACCGTAAGTTCACAGACACAAAACGACCTCCGGGCCAAGAGGGCCATTATCTTTAAACGAGTTGGATCAGCCAAGGCCTTGAGTTTGGTAACAGCTACCCTAAGAGACATGTCATAACTATATAGCCAAATGGCTATATAGTCAAGCAACAAAACAAAATGAAAAGAATTACTCTTGGGGTCGAAAAGGGGTTATTTGATCAAAAAGATCAGCGTTTGGGGAAGGGGATTATCCGGGCCTTCCGCTCAGGGAGCTTTGGTCTTATTTCTTCCAGCCGGACTACCTCGCCCTTTTCCAAGGCATTAGCCAATTGCTGTAGAGTATTAACGGCTTCAAGGAAGCCATTTTCCGCATAAATAAAATCCCACATCATTTCGTAGAGACGAAGGCAGGCGGCCAGAGCCGTCTTGCACCGCTTTCTTTCCATATCAATACGCCACTGGAGTCTGCGCAGCCTTTCCTGATACTCGGGCTCAGCCTGAGAAATGGCCTCTTCGATCAGTTCCGCTCGACGCCTCTCAAAGGCTTCCGGGTCTTTTTGGGCCAAACAAGCCATCTCTTCAAACCATTTTTCAAACTCGTCTTCACCGGAGGACCTGATCTCTTCCATTGATCTTCTCCGTGTGCCTTTTAATCTTTTAAGAAGCAAGAAATATGCCGATCTCTCAGAAATTTAATGGCGCTTTCTTCGATACTTAAAATACATTACACCCCTCCCGACTATGAAAAATTTTTCCTCTTGTAGGAAAAGATTTTCACATTTGAATGAAAATCTTTTCTGTTTGGCTTAGATTAAGCCGGTTTGATCTTGCGGTGTTTCGGAACTTCTCGCCGCAATTTGACCAGATTTTCACCGTAAAGAACGGTCTTCAGCCACTTAAAACCAAATTGCAATAAGGCCAGATCATCCTCTTTGATCTTTTCTAAAGTCTCCGGATCGACTTCGTAGATCTCAAGAAACCGACTCTCAAAGACAAACCTTCGAAAACGCTCGGGATTGGTACTGACCATGAAAAAGAGCTCAAGGCTCTTTTGCGGCACTTCAATCGGCCCAAGAGATTCCTTTTTCATGATGATCTCTGCCCATTCGGTAACCGGCTCTTCCATCTCCGGAATCCCTTGTGAACGACGATATTCCTCAACTGTCATCTCCGGGCCGGTATCAAGCCCCTGACAGAAGCCTTCCTTGACCAGATAGTAAAAATCTTCATTGCGCCCTTCATCTCGATTACGAAAGATACCAAGGCCCAGGGGATAATAACGACAGGCCAAGGGACGATCCTCATAAACCGTACAGCCCTTCTCACTCAAGAAAGGACAGCTCTTGTGTTCGTCATTGCGCATCTTGAGTCGGGCCACAGGCAATTTGGACCGGGGGAGGATGAAAGGCTCTGTATATTGGATCAAGAACTGATCGGTGGTGAGTTTTAGACGATTACGCAGTCTTAGGATGTCATAAGGGGTGAGTGGGAGATACAGATCCGAACAACATAGGCGAAAACAAGGGACTCCTGGACCACACTGAAAGACAAATTTGGTGTTTGGCTCAAGCTTTATAGGGACAATGATACGGTCGGTACCGCGTAATTCGGTTATAGCTTCCGGCATAAAGACCCCCTTTTGGATTTCCTATCATAGTATTCGAACTTAAAAACAGAGGCAAATCCTTATCCCTTCTTTCGAAAGCGCGCGGCAAAAAAGCCATCTAAATCGTGACGATGGGGGTAGGTACGCATAAAACCTTGCTCGTCAACTAACGCCCGCGCTGGCTCTGGAAGAAACTGATGGGCCTTTTCCAAGACAAAATTTGTCTTTTCAAGAAATTTGGCCACCACCTCTTCGTTTTCTTCCGGTTCCAGGCTACAGGTGGCATAGACCATCACCCCGCCTTTTTTGAGTAAAGGGGCCAAGGAGGTAAGAAGGGCTAGTTGTCTTTCCGGGACTTCTTTAAGATCCTTGGGACTCCGAGCCCACTTGATATCTGGATGGCGACGGATGACCCCTGTGCCGGTACACGGGGCGTCAATCAAGATGCGGTCAAAGAATTGCCCCCCTAACCTCTCTATGGCCTTGGTGGCATCGGCGGCCATGACCTCTATATTCGTGATCCCTAGACGTTTGGCGTTTTCCTTGAGGCGTTCCAAACGCCATGGGTAGAGATCAAGGGCGTAGATCCGCCCAGTATTGCGCATCATCTGTCCCAAATGGGTACTCTTTCCGCCCACCCCGGCACAGGCGTCGAGGATACGTTCTCCCGGTCGAGGGGCAAGCAAATAACTCACTAACTGGCTGGCCTCGTCTTGAACCTGAAGCCAGCCCACTTTAAAGGCTCGAAGATTGGTGATCCGTCCCTGAAAGCCATGGAGGATAAGGCCGTCTGGACTATATCGGCAGGCGGCGACTTCAGGGATCTCGGCCTTAAGATAAATCAAGAGCTGATCTCGAGAGACCCGCATGGTATTGGCCCTGACCACCAAGGTGGGGCGTTCATTACCGGCGCGGAGGAGGGCTTCGGTCTCTTCTGGACCAAAGAGAGAGAGCCATCTTTCCACCATCCAACGGGGATAAGAATAGGTCACACAGAGATGGCCGACAAGGTCCATCTCTCTGGGAGGGAGATTTATTTTTTCCCATTTTTCGGCCAATTCACGCAAAACAGCGTTGACAAAGCCGATAATCCAGGTCCCACGGCGGCGTTTTAGGATCTTTACCGTCTCATTGACCGCTGCTGAAGGAGGAATGCGGGTAAACATTATCTGATAGGCCCCGAGACGCAGGGCATTTCGCACCTCGGGATCCATTTTTTCTAAAGGTTTGCGGCTGACCCGTGAAAGATAGTAATCAATGAGAGAGAGATGACGTACAACACCATTGATCAATTCCGCCACCAATCCCTGGTCTCTCGGATCGGGGAGTACGCTCTTTTCAAGGACTTCAGAAAGGACCTCATCAAGTAAGGGTTTTTTGGTCTCCCAGCGAATCAGTACCTTGAGGGCCATGGCCCGCGGATTGCGTTTAGGCAGTTTGGGCATCTTTCCTCCTTGAAAGCCCTCCTCTTTCGAGTATGTTTGTCCCTACCCTATGGGAAAGATAGCAAAAGTTACCTACCGTATCATCTACGGCGACACCGATTGTGGAGGTGTGGTCTATTACGGTACTTACTTGCGCCTCTTTGAGATAGGCCGCACCGAGCTCCTTCGGGTCTCAGGGCTTACCTATCGAGAAATCGAAGAACAAGAAGAAATTATTTTACCAGTGGTCGAGGCCTATATCCGTTATCGAGCGCCGGCACGTTACGATGACCTGGTCGAGATCGAGACCTATTTGACGGAGCTAAAGCCCCATAAAGTAAAGTTTAACTATGCTATTTATCGAGATAAACGTTTACTTACCGAAGGTTTTACCATCCATGCTCCGGTAACTCGACAGGGGCGGCTGACTAAATTTCCGGCCCATATTTTGAAACATTTGGAAGGTCTTTTACATCAAGCAGAGTCTGAGAATCAATAATGAATGAATCCTCATTTTATGCTCCCATAGCGGTTGACAGGTCTTGGCAATGCTAATATGTTCAATAATTACAAATTATACGGAGGGAGGGAGTCTGTTTGCCTGGAGTTATCGTTCGCGAAGATGAGCCTTTTGAGCAGGCGCTTAAACGCTTCAAGAAGATGTGTGAAAAGGCGGGTATTCTTTCCGAGATCAAAAAGAGGGAATATTACGAAAAACCCAGTGTTCGTCGAAAAAAGAAACTAATGGCAGCCCGCAAAAGACTGCTTAAGCGCCTTAAGAGAATGAAACAGTATGACTAAAGGTTTGTTTCACCCGTGAGCCCGGATTTCAAGTTTCAAATAAAAACAACAATGAATATTAAAAAATTGAGTGAAATCCGGGCTTTTTTGTACCTCCCTAGTTATAGTGTTGGATTTTGATCCCTTTTCGGAATGGGGGTTTATTAAGTCTTTTTCATGGCATGAAGGCCATTTCCTTACAAAAACTCGAATTTGATCAGATTCAGGCCTTTCTCTTAGAAGAGGCCCGGACCGAACCAGGAAGGGAGAGGCTTCGTTTTCTTCACCCCCAAACCGATTTTTCCGCCATCCAACACGAAATTGCCAAGGTGGAAGAAGCGCGGCGGTTGCTTGCCGAGCGAGGTCGTTTTCCGTTGCCTGAACTAAAGGCCATAAGCCCTCTCCTAAAAGGTGCAGCCCGGGGGCAGGTCCTTCGTCCCGAAGAAATTCATCTCATAAGACAGTATCTCTTGACCTTTAAGGCCTTAAAAAATCACGTAAAAGGCCTTCCCTTACCCCGTTTAAAGGGCCTTCTATCCGGCCTTGGAGAATTTTCCGAACTCATCGGCCATATCGACCGAATCATCGAAAAAGACGGTTCCAGAGTTCGAGACAAGGCCAGTGAGAGGCTTCATTCTATCCGCAGACGGATAGCAACCACGGAAAAGACCCTCAAGGAACGCCTCAAAAAGACCCTAGAGAAAGCCTCTCGAGCCGGTTGGCTCCAAGAAGAGCTAATCACCAAGCGCCGTGGTCGATACGTCCTTCCGCTCCGGGCCGAGGCCAAGCACCGGTTGCCTGGCATCCTTCACGATACCTCGGCCAGCGGAGCCACGGTCTATATTGAACCTGCAGAGATCATCCCCCTGGCCAACGAGATAGAGTCTTTGCGTCTTGAAGAAGGACGCGAAATAAGGCGTCTCTTAGAAGCCCTTACCCGAAGGATCTTAGAATTCAAGGATGATCTCTTCACCCTAGAAGAGATCATCGCCGAGATAGACAGTCTTGAAGCCAGAGCCGTCTTTGGCGAGAGGATCTCCGGGGCCTTACCAGAAGTGGTGCCCGAAGGAGAGATCCGGCTGCTCAACGCCGCTCATCCACTGCTCCTCCTTTCCGGGCGCAAGGTGGTCCGAAACGACTTTCATTTCCCATTGGAAAGGCCTATCGTCATCATCAGCGGGCCTAATCTTGGTGGAAAGACGGTGGCCTTAAAGACCGTGGGCCTCCTTTGTCTGATGACCCAGGCCGCTATTCCTATTCCGGCCTCACCTGATAGTACTCTCCCTGTCTTCGAAGAGATTTTGGTAGATATCGGCGACGAGCAGGATCTTTCTCAAGATGAAAGCACCTTTTCGGCCCATATTCGGCGTTTGCGAGAAATCTTGGATTCTGCTGGCCCACGAAAGCTCTTCTTGATCGACGAGATTGGGCGGGGGACTGATCCTGCGGAAGGGGCAGCCCTAGGGATGGCGGTCCTCGAACGCTTGATCGGCACCGGGGCTCGGGTCTTGGCCACCACCCATTACGAGGTCTTAAAGGCCTTCTCCTTTAGTCGGCCAGAGATCCTCCCCGTCTCTGTGAGCTTTGACGAAGAGACTGGAGAGCCTACCTATCGTCTGGCTTATGGGGTCTCCGGGCTTTCGCGCGGGCTTTCTCTGGCTAAGCGTTTGGGGCTTCCTGAAGAAATTATCTCTCGGGCCCAAGAATTTATTGGCGGAAGTGATGAGACCTTTAAACAGGTCCTTGAATCTTTGCGTTTCTCTTTAGAAAACCTTGAGGCCGAACGTAAAGCCTTAGGTAAGGAACGGGAGGCCCTTAAGGTCGAAAGAAGGCGACTCCTCGAGGAAGAGACTCGGCTTAAGGCTACCCTAGAAAGAGAAGAAGCACGCCTTCGGGCCGAATACCAGCAGCGTCTCAGACAGCTTGAAGAAGAATTTAGACATCTTACTGAAAAAGTCTCTTCCCGTGAACTGGGTCTTCGTCGAGCCAGAGAGGAATTTACCAAGTTCCTTCGGCACAAAGTTAAGGAAATCTTGCCCGAGGCACCTTCTGCTGGTCCGGTAAGGCCTGGGGCCAGAGTAAAGCTAAAAGGTTTGGAGCAAGAAGGGCGAGTCCTTCGGGTGAGGGAGAAGGTAGTTGAAGTTCAGTTGGGTCCCTTTAAGGTAGAGGTGGCCCTTGACGATCTGATCGTCTTGCCCGAGGAAGGTCGTCCGAAAAAGACCTCTTTCTCCATTCAGGCCGAAAAGGACGTTCCCACGAGCATAAATCTCATCGGCCTCACCGTAGACGAGGCCCTTGAAGTCTTAGACAAGTATATCGACCGGGCCTTTCTCTCTGGTCAATCAAGACTTACGGTGATCCATGGCCTGGGTACCGGACGGTTGATGCGTGCCGTAAGAGAATACTTGGCGGCGCATAGACAGGTGGCTCGCATCCGTGCTGGGGAAATATTTGAGGGAGGTGACGCCATTACCGTGGTCGAATTGGCCACTCAGGAGGAGCAGGCGTGAGCCTCCGCGAAGCCGCGCAACGGATCAAAGAAGTTGCCAATATCTTAGACATCGTTTCAGAATATGTGGCCTTAAAAAAGGTGGGCCGAAATTATGTCGGGCTTTGCCCCTTTCACAGCGACCGCAAACCCTCGTTTACCGTGAGTGAAGAGCGCCAAATCTTTCATTGTTTCGGTTGCGGAGCCGGGGGAGACGTCATCGGCTTTTATATGAAATTTCATCAGATCAGCTTTGCCGAAGCGGTTAAGGAGCTTGCTCGTCGTTATGGTATCGAACTCAAAGAAGGGGAGCTTTCCCCGCAGGAAAAGGCCAAGGCCGCCAAAAGAGAGGCCCTTTTCCGCTTGAACGAAAGGGCTCAACGTTTCTTCAGTCAGATGTTTTGGGCAGCCCAAAGCGGAGCCCCGGCCAGAGAATACCTCAAAAGCCGTGGGCTCTCTCCAGAGACCATCAAGACCTTTGGCTTGGGCTATGCCCCGGCCTCCTATGACAGTCTGGCCTCTCATCTAAGGTTGGCAGGGATAGACCTAAAATTGGCTGAAGAGGCCGGACTTTTGGTCGCCCGAGAAGACGGAAGTTTCTACGATCGCTTTCGCGAACGGGTCATCTTCCCCATCTACGATATTCAAGGGCGAGTAGCTGGTTTCGGAGGGAGGGTTATTGCCAAAGGAGAGCCCAAATATCTCAATACCCCGGAAACAGCAGTCTATCATAAGGGGCAATTGCTTTACGGCCTTTATCATACCAAGAACTTTATCCGTTCGGCTGGTTTCGGCTTTGTGGTCGAGGGCTATTTGGATCTCATCGCCCTTTATGAGGTCGGAGTGCGCGAAGTAGTGGCCACCTTGGGCACGGCCCTTACTCCGCAACATGTGCGGGTAATGAAGGGATTAGCCACTGATTGGTATCTGGTCTTTGACGCTGATGAAGCCGGCGTAAAGGCGGCTATGCGGGCAGCACCGCTTTTCTTAAACGAAAGTCTTTTTCCCAAGGTAATCTCCCTGCCACCAGATGAAGATCCTGATTCCTTCGTGCGCAAGTTTGGGCCGGGGGCCTTTTGGAAGGAAAAAGAGCGGGCCTTACCCATCTTTGACTTTCTCTTGAAGGTCCTCGAGCAGAAATTTTCCAGGGCCCCGGAAGGGCGAGTGGCCATTATTCGTGAACTCCGACCGATCTTTGAGGCCCTGAAAGACCCGGTGGTCTTTGATCTCTATGTAGCTCGGCTAGCAGAAGCAACCGGGGTCTCCGAGGCCTCCATCAAAAAAGGCCTCAAAGGAGGTCTTCGGATAGAGTCTCCCCAGACCTCCTCGGAAGCCAGGTATTTTGAACGTACGGTATTAGAGTTCTTCCTCTTTCATCCAGAGTTTTTCTCCGAATTCGACCGGGAAGCGGTGGAAGAAATCTTTACCCATGACCTCTACCGACGACTCTTCAAAGAGGTGGCCTATCTTGTAGAGACTCGGGGGGCCTTTTCCTTAGAAGATCTCTCCTTTGAGGATTTGGAACTCCAAGCCCTGGTGAGTGAGATCATCCTTTCGCCACCGGCCTTTGAAGAAGTCTCACCAGCCAAGGTGGCGGAGGAAATAAAGGTCTGTTTGCTCAGACGCCGCAAAAGGGGGCAACTTGAAGCCCTTCTTCAGGCCATTAGAGAGGCTGAGAAAGAAGGGCGTCTAGAGGAGGCCAAACGTCTCCTCAGGGAATATCAAGATTTGCGCTGCGGTCTTTAAAATTTACCAGGGGAGGGGGGCTATGGCAGACCTAACAAAAGATTTAATGGAGATGGAGGGGCTTGAGGAGCATAAGCAACCCATCAAGCATCTCTCCATCATGAAACCGCTTACTTCTCAATTGGAAGAAGTAGCGGAACTAATCGAGGGCTTGGAAATAAAGCCCCGGGTTGAAGAACCCAAGGCCACGGTAGAGGTAGAGATCACCGAAGAGGTCATCGAAGAGATCTCCCGCTCTGATCCGGTAAAGCTCTATCTAAAAGAGATGGGACAGGCCAGACTCCTTTCTCGGGAAGACGAAGTGCGCGTGGCCAAAATCATCGAAGAGGGAGAACACCAAGCCCTCAAAGCAGCCCTAAGAGCCCGGGCCACTATTCACGAGATCTTAAAGATCTGTGAAGAATTCTTCCAAGGCGCCCTGAGGCCCAGGGATATCGTGCGCGACCTTGACGATTGTTTCAGCGAGGAAGAACAAGTAGCCGAAGAACGCAGTCAAGGGCTTAGAGGGCTACTCCAAGAAATCAACGCCCTTTGTCAGGAAATTTTAGAATTGGATAAAGAATGTCTGACCACCACTAAAAAAGGACTTCGACTCCGCCTACGCCAACGGATCAACAAGATCCGCACCGAAGTCTTTGAGCATCTTTGTCAAGTACGCCTGGATAAACGTTGTCTTGAACGACTTACCTCACCGGTCATTAAGGCCTGGGAAGCGGTTAAGAGGGCTCATCGGGAATTCAAACGTTGTGAAGAAGAATCCGGCCATTCTCTACCTCGACTCTCGGCCTATTTCCTACGGACCAACGGCCACTTTGCCGAAATAGAACGGGCCGCTGAGCGCTTGGGGCTTAACATGGACCGCTTCTTGAACCTCAGGGCCCGTTATATCCTGGCCAAAAAGGCCATCAAAGAAGCCGAAGAAAAAACAGGGCTTAAGGTAAAGGTCCTGCGTCAGGTAGCTCAAGAAGTAGAATTAGGCCTTTTTAAGGCCCGACGGGCCAAGGAAGAATTAGTTAAGGCCAACCTGCGGCTCGTGGTCTCCATCGCCAAAAAATATACGGGAAGAGGGCTTCAATTCTTAGATCTGATCCAGGAAGGGAACATCGGCCTGATGAAGGCCGTAGAAAAATTCGATTATCGACGTGGTTACAAATTTTCCACCTACGCCACCTGGTGGATCAGACAGGCCATCACTCGGGCCATTGCCGACCAAGCCCGGACTATCCGTATCCCGGTCCACATGATCGAGACCATTAATAAACTGGTCCGCGTTTCGCTTCAGCTCTATCAAGAGACCGGCCAGGAGCCCACTCCCGAAGAAATTGCCGCCCGGATGGATCTTCCGGTAGAAAAGGTCCGTAAGATCTTAAAGATAGCCAAAGAACCCATCTCCTTGGAAACACCCATCGGTGAAGACGAAGACTCACACCTAGGCGACTTTATCGAAGACCCACGGGTCCCTTCACCGGATCAGGTGGCGGTAAGTCTGAGTCTTATCGAACAGACGAGGCGGGTCTTGGCCACCCTTACTCCCCGAGAAGAAAAGGTCTTACGCATGCGTTTTGGCATAGGCGAGCGGGGTGAACACACCTTGGAAGAAGTGGGGCGTGAGTTTAGCGTTACCAGGGAACGTATCCGACAGATAGAAGCCAAGGCCTTGCGTAAACTTCGTCATCCGAGTCGTAGTCGAAAACTACGGTGCTTTATCAAGCCCTAATAATGTTTAAGTAAATAGTCGAAAATGTTCGAATTTTAATGATAAAGAGGATCTTTAGGTCCTCGGGATAGGCTTCCTTGACAAAAAAAACTCAAAGGCTACATTTAAGCAAAAAACGTGGGCCCATAGCTCAGCTGGTTAGAGCCACCGGCTCATAACCGGTAGGTCCCTGGTTCGAGTCCAGGTGGGCCCACCAAACAGGGTGCAAGCATGGTGTTTGCACCTTTTTATTTTGCCTAAAAATGGCCGTTACTGTTCAAGATGTATTATCAGCGATTGAATCATGGGCCCCAAGGAGTTTAGCCGAAGAATGGGATAATGTCGGGCTACAGGTGGGTTCCCGCCGAAGGCCTGTCACCCATCTCGGTGTGGCCCTTGATCTAACTTTGGAAGTCCTTGAACAAGCCTTGGCCAAGGGTATCGATTGCCTGGTCACCCATCATCCACTCCTCTTCAAGGCCCCAAAGTCTTTGGATCTGGAAACACCGTTGGGAAAGATCCTTTCTTTGCTCATCAAACACGACTTGGCCTGTATCGCTGCCCACACCAATCTCGATTCCGCTAAAGGGGGCGTAAGTGATATCCTGGCCAAGGCCTTAGGGATTCGGGTAACCAAGGCCCTTTCTCCCTGCCCAGGCTCTAAACTTTATAAGCTCGTAGTCTTTATCCCCAAGGGTTACGAAGAGAAGATACGCCAAGCCCTTCTTGAGACCGAGGCCGGGGTAATTGGTTCTTATTATGGATGTACCTTTGCCGTAAGTGGTGTAGGGACTTACCTCCCTGGAGAAGGGGCCAAACCCTGGTACGGCGAAAAAGGAAGACTTGAACGTGTTTCCGAATGGCGGCTTGAGGTCCTGGTCCCTTCCATGGAGATCCCCCGGGTCATCTCCCTTCTAAAAGAGGTTCATCCTTACGAAGAGATGGCCTTTGATCTCTACCCCTTAGAAGAACATGATCCCCGTTTTGGTCTGGGGCGTTTGGGTATTCTTCCTCTACCGATGACGGTGCTAGAGCTCGCCCGAAAAGTGGCTAAGGCCACCGGAAGTGAACAGGTCCAGATCATTGGAGATGAGAGGCAAGAAGTAGAAAAGGTGGCTGTGTGCGGGGGAGCAGGGGGAGATCTCCTGCCGCAGGTTTTTAAAAGCGGGGCCCAGGTTTATATCACCGGGGAGATAAAGTATCACCAGGCGCGAGAGGCTGAGGCCTTAGGCCTTTCGGTCATTGTGGCTGGTCACTTTGAAACGGAATACCTCGTCGTCTCTGAACTGGCCAAATACCTTGAAAAATGGGCCAGCTCTCAGCAAGCGACGATAAAGATTAGTCAATTAGAAGACAAATCACCCTTCAAATTGATTAAGATCTAGTTTCCAAAGGAGGTAAATGTGCGAGAAGAAATGATCAATCTTATCAAATTACAGGATGTTGATCTCCGACTCCTGGCTTTAGATAAAGAAAAAGAGCGATGTCCAGAATCACTCCAAGAGGTAGAAAAGAGCTTAGAAGCCAAGAAAAAGGAGTTTGAAAAACTGGAAAACGAAATAGAAGAACTGAAATTTAAGAGACGCGAATATGAAGATGAGCTTGAACAAGAGTACCAGCGTCTGCGTAAGAGTCAGAATCGTCTCATGGAAGTAAAGGCACAGAGGGAATATCAAGCCCTTCTTAAAGAGATTGAAGAGATCAAAAAAGCCAACAAGAAGAGAGAAGAAGAACTCTTACAATTAATGGAACGATTGGAAGATTTAGCCAAAGAAAAAGAAAAAGTTTCTCAAGAAGTAGCGGAGTTAGAAAAACGTGTAGCTGAGGAACGGGCTAAGTACGAGGCCAAAAAGGCGGAATTAGACAAAAAAAGAGAAAGTATTTGGCAAGAACGAGAGGCCATCGCCAGCCGTATTCCAGCTAGATTGCTCAATCGTTATGAATTTATTAAAAGCCGCCGGAATGGGATTGCCGTGGTCGGCGTATTAGAAGCCGTTTGCGACGGCTGTCACATGAACATTCCTCCTCAGCTTTACAACGAGCTTATTCGTGATGATCAAGTTCATGAATGTCCCATATGTCAGCGTATCATTTATTATAAAAAGGCCTACGAAGAAGTCTTAGCCGGTCTGCACCCTGAGTCCGTGGAAAAGGCGGAAGGTCCTGATCAACCAGAAAAAGAATAGCCAATTTTATTAGATGGATTATCTTTTTAATGGGGTCGGTCGGTGGTCGCCGGGGCCTTTGGCCTCGGAGGAAAGTCCGAGCTCCACAGGGCAGGGTGCCGGGTAACACCCGGAGGGGGTAACCCCTGGAAAGTGCCACAGAAAACAGACCGCCTCGCGTAAGCGGGGTAAGGGTGAAAAGGTGGGGTAAGAGCCCACCGCCTCTCCTGGTAACAGGAGAGGGCACGGTAAACCCCACCCGGAGAAAGGCCATGTAGGGGAGCGCTTGAGGGTGGCCCGCCCGAGCTCCCGGGTAGGCCGCTAGAGCGGTTGGGTAACCAACCGCCTAGATGAATGACCACCACCCTTTCAGGGGACAGAACTCGGCTTATGACCGGCCCCACCTTTACATGACCCTGATTTCCTCAAACGGGCGCCGACGTAAACGATGGGGTAGGGCCAATTTCTCCGCCACTTTGAGGTCTTCAGAAGAGACCTTGTCTCGCCCACAAAAGGCTGCATGGGCCTTGGCTGCTTTGACCATGGTTATATCTGCCCGATGGCCATCAACCCCGATGGTAATCAGCCTCTTAGCCATCTCATAAAGCATTTCTTCTGGCATCTCTACCTCTTTGAGACGTTCCCTGGCAGAGATGATCCTTTGGGCCAAGGCCTGGTTTTCCGCGGCAAAGCGGCGTGTAAACCCCTCTGGGTCTTGTTCAAAGGCCGCCCGTCTCTCCATGATGAGCACCCGCTGTTTGGGATCTTTAAGCCCTTCCACGGTGACACAAAGACCAAAACGATCCAAAAGCTGAGGGCGTAGTTCGCCTTCTTCCGGGTTCATGGTCCCTACCAGGACAAACCGCGCTGGATGGACAAAACTTACCCCTTCCCTTTCTACGAAATTGACTCCCATGGCCGCGGCATCCAATAAAAGATCGACTAAATGATCATCAAGGAGATTCACCTCGTCTACATAAAGGATGCCCCGGTTGGCGGCGGCCAAAATACCGGGTTCAAAACGTTTCTCCCCGGTCTTTAAGGCCGCTTCAATATCTAAGGTGCCTACCACTCTATCTTCGGTGGCGGATAAAGGAAAATCAACCACCCGGATCTTACGACGCAAGCGCGGGAGACTCCCTTCTTCTTTAAGACGCCTCTCACATTCTGGACAGAGTTGATCCACGGCCTCCGGATCGCAGGAGAAAGGACAGCCTTCGACCACCTCGATCTCAGGAAGGATATCGGCCAAGGCCCTGACCACGGTGGATTTACCGGTGCCCTTCTCCCCCCGAATGAGCACTCCCCCGATAGAAGGGTCGATCACGTTCAGGATCAAGGCCAATTTCATCTCTTCTTGACCAACGATGGCACTAAAGGGAAAGAGGTAACGTTTCATAGATCCTCCATGAGCCTGTTATTTCATTCTTAAATCGCGAGCGATACGCACCAGGCGCTCGGCTTTTAAGGCCTCAGGGGTAAAATATTTGGCCGAAAGGATGCGGGCCAGTTCCTTGGCCATCTCTAGACGGACAAACCCGGTCTCTGTATCGACGACCACAAAGTCCACCTGAGGAAATCTTTGACTCAAAATCAGGGCCCATCTTCTGATCTCTTCCTGGGGTTTGTCTTGGCCTAAGCTTACGTTCCCCCGTCCATCGGTAATAAAAAAAGTAGTCACCGGAAGCTCGGGCTCTCGACGTAGGGCGCGCTCAAGGAAAGAAACCACTAAAGAAAGGGCAGCCGGTAAAGGGGTTGACCCTCCTACCGGGAGGTCTGTCAAAAGCCTTCCGGCAAGTTCTACAGAGTTGGTGGGAGGTAGGACGAGCTTGGCCTCTTTACCGCGAAAGACGATAAGGGCCACCCGATCCCGCTTCTGATAGGCGGAAAGGAGAAGGCTCATGATGGCCCCTTTAGTTTCCCGCATCCTGGCTTCCGCGGCCATGGAACCCGAGGCATCGACACAAAAGAGGAGCAGGTGGCCGACCTTGCTCTTTCGTTGTTTTTCACGGAAATCGTTCTTGGTAATCACTACCCCGCGGCCAGGGCCTGCCCCTCGGCGCAATTGATAAGGTGCTGCCGCCCGCAAGGTGGCGGAAAGGGCCAGATCCCGCACCTTGCCTCGGGGAATGATCGCTCGAACAAAACGCCCCCTTTGGGTCAGACTTTTCAACCTCTTGCCGCTAATCTCCTGGGCCTTTCGGCGTCTAGTGGACCCTAGAGGGCGTATCTCAAAGACCTCACCAATCTCAAAGACCTGGTCTTGACCTTCATGGGGTTTGACCTCTTCTGGCGGAGGAGGAAGAGAGGCTTGAGAGCCTTCTTTTTCTTCTGAGGCCTCGCGTTCTGGAGGCCTTGGCCGGGAGTCTTCTCGAAGCTCAGGAGGAGAATCGATTCTTTTTTCTCCTTTTTTTGACTCTTTGTCTTCTCTGGGTTCCTTTTCCGGAGATTTGGCCCGGGGCTCTTGTTCCCGTCGGCGATGAACTAGGACCATTTCAGCCACGGCTTCGATATCTTCAAACAGGACTTCTTCCCTTCCATGTAGAGCAGCATAAGCTCGGGCTGCGGCCTGAAGGACCAAGTCCGCCCGGTGCCCAGAGACATGGGCCTCACGACAAAGCTCCCCGATCAGGACCCTAAATCGCACCGGAATGACTACCTGTGGATAAAGACTTCGCGCCTTAAGGAGCCTCTCCCTCAAAGCCTTTTCTTCTTTTTCATAAAGCCGCTCAAAGGCCTCTGGATCTCTCTCAAAGAGAAGCCTTCTCTTTACCACTTCCACCCGGCGCTGTGGATCTTTCTCTCCAGAGACCATGACACAAAGGCCGAAGCGATCGAGAAGTTGAGAGGAGAGATCGCCCTCTTCGGGATTCATAGAACCAATGAGCACTAAACGGGCCGGCAGGGTCAGGCTTAGGCCTTCCCGTTCTACAACCACCAAACCCCTTTCCGCCACATCGAGGAGGCTTGCTGCTAGGTGTTCAGGAAGCAAGTTCACCTCGTCGATATAAAGGACCCCTTGATCTGCCTTCACCAGAAGCCCTGGAGAATAAATCGGCCTTCCAGTGCGGAAGGTTTCTTCCAAATCAATGGTGCCTAAGAGGGCCTCTTCTGTGGCGTTCAGCGGAAGATTGACAAAGGGGGCCTTTTGTCCAGGACCTACCTCCGGCAGGAGAGAGGCTAGGGCACGAGCAGCAGTAGACTTACCTGTCCCTTTCTCACCGCAGAGCAGGACTCCGGCCACCTCCCGGCTCACCGCTGAAAGGAGGAGAGCCAGCTTCATTTCCTCCTGACCGACAATAGCGGAGAAGGGGTAGCGTAACATATGTCAAAATTAAACTCTTTCGTGACACCATTTCAAGAAGCTCCCTCATTATCAAGTTCATTAATGGCGGAACGGATGATTTGGGCGCTTCTTCGCAAGGCCTCTTCTTCCTCAGGACTCAAAGGTAAGGGAAAGGTGGCCAACACACCTTCCCCACCTAATAATCTTGGTACCGAAACACTGACATCTTTGATTCCAGCTACTTCTTTAGTGGGAGTAGTAAGGGTCAAAATAGCCCTTTGATCATAAAGGATTGTACTGACGATCTTGGCAATGGCGCTACCGATACCATAATAGGTGGCTCCTTTACCTTCGATGATGTAGTAGGCCGCTCGTCGCACCCGTTCGTCGATGTGCTGTTTGTCTTCGGCGGTAAGGGAGCGGTGCCTTAATTTACAAAATTCCTCAAGAGACATGCCCCCTATAGTAACCAATGACCAGGTAAGGACTTCTGAATCGCCATGTTCACCGACTACATAGGCATGCACATGCTGGGGATCAACGCCTAAGTGCCGACCAAGCAAGGTCCGAAATCTCGCGGTATCAAGGGTGGTCCCTGAACCGATTACTTTGGAAGAGGGTACTCCGTACTCAGCAGCATACCGAGCGGCGAGATGGGTCATGACATCCACCGGATTGGTGGCCACCACTAAAATAGCCTCAGGAGCATACTTGAGGATCTGAGGAATAATTTCTCGAAATACTGCTGCGTTTCTACCGAGGAGGTGGAGCCGGGTCTCTCCTGGCCTTTGAGCCACGCCGGCGGCAATAATGACCACCTTGGCCCCGGCTAGATCGGCAAAATCTCCATTGATTACTTCTAAGGGATGGGCAAATGGTACGGCATGAAAGAGGTCTTCCGCCTCGGCCAAAGACCTCTTGGGATTTTTGTCTATCAGCACGATTTCTCGCCCGATGCCCCTCATAATCAAGGCATAGGCCGAGGTGGCCCCAACGAAGCCAGACCCAACGATGCCTATTTTCATGATAAGCCCCCTTTAAATAAACAAATTTAAGCAAGTACCTTGTTCTTGGGTCTTCCTTGGTAAGGAAAGACAACAAGACCTTCCGCCGTCTCAAATACAGAAAATGAAATATCGTATAGATCTTCGAGGATCTGTCGAATACCTTCTTGATCCTGATCGGTTAATTCTCCGATAAGCTTACCTCCTTTCAGACATAGCACCCGATCGGCATAAGCCAAGGCCAAATTCGGATCGTGAAGACTGACTAAAATAGTGAGTCCCTTCTGCTTTGAGAGTTCACGAATCTTAGAGAGCACCAAGATTTGATGTTTGAGATCAAGGTGAGCCGTAGGTTCATCAAGTAAAAGGAGTTCAGCTTCTTGGGCCAAGGCCCTGGCCATCAAGACCAAACGTCTTTGCCCTCCGGAAAGGGTATGAAAAGGCCGGTGGGCCAGGTCTTTGAGGCCAAGAAGGGCTAGGGCCTCTTGGGCCTTTTCATAATCATGTTTCCTTGGTCGGGAAAAAGGTGAAAGATAAGGTGCCCGGCCCATAAGGGCCACGGTAAGTGCGGTGTAATGAAAGCCTATCTGTGAAAATTGAGGGGCCAAGGTCAATATTTGATAAAGCCTTTTTGGAGAATAGGCCTCAAGGGGTCGACCTTGAAGGAGGATCTTCCCCTGGTCGGGCTTGATCAATCGGGCCAGACAACGAAAAAGGGTCGTCTTTCCCGCCCCGTTAGGCCCAAGGATGGCCACTAGTTCTCCCGAAGTTATAGAAAAGGTTAGATCATGCAGGATCGAACGATAGCCCAAAGCCTTTACCTCAAGCATCGTCCCAGCCAGCCCCTTTATTTTGACGAAGGAGATAGACAAAAAACGGCACCCCGAGGAGTGAAGTAAGGATACCTACGGGGAGATCCAGGGTGGTAAGGCTTCGGGCCAAGGTATCGGCGGCGACCAAAATGGCCGCCCCAGCCATCATGGAATAAGGGACAAGTCTCTGATTTTCCGGCCCAAGGCATAGTCTTACCAAGTGAGGGACCATAAGCCCTATCCAACCAATGACCCCGGCGGCAGCTACCGAAGCCCCGACCCCCAAAGCTACGGCCCCGATGACCAAGGCCCTTTCTCTGCCCACGGAGACCCCAAGGACCTTGGCCTCTTCTTCGGGTAGAGAAAGTACATTTAGCCGATGGCGTAAAAGGAACAGAAAAAAACACCCGGCCAGGATCAAGGGAGCGGTGGCCTCGACTTCCTCCCAGCGGCTTAAGGCAAAACTACCCATAAGCCAAAGGACCACCTCGGTCAAACGATGAGGGTCGAGCAGGAATTTGATCAAGGAGACGATGGCGGTGAGAAAGGCCGAGACCACCACTCCAGAAAGGATCAAGGCCAGCCGCCCGGTACCACCCTGGGTCCTAGCCAGGGCATAGGTCAGAAAGGCCGAAAGATAGGAGCAAACAAAGGCAGCCAGAGATACGGGGATAAACGGAAAAAAGGCCACCGAAAGGGCACAACCCAAGGCCCCGCCAGCGGAAAGCCCCAAGAGATAGGGATCGACCAAAGGATTATGGAAAACCGCCTGAAGCGCAGCGCCGGAGGCCGAAAGAGTGGCGCCGCAAAGGGCAGCCAACACCACCCGTGGAGCGCGGATCTCCCAGAGGATGGGTGAGGAAAACCCTTTTGGCGGCAAGATCCCCGAAGGCCCTATAAAAGAAGCCACCCCCAAGATGGCCAGACAGATAAACAGAAAAACGGCCCTTCTCACCGCTCGGACAAGACCTCTTGTTCAAATAGTCTCTTTTGTCTTTCGTAAGAGGCCTGATCTATCCGTTCTGGATGGAGCCTCTTGGCCATCCAAAGGGCCAAGAGGACCGATCGAGGGGACCAAGTGGACCAGGGAGGGAGCTTATAAACTCTCCTCTCCTTGACCGCGGCCAAAGTAGCCAAACGACTATCTTGCAAGATGGTCTTCTCATCGTAACGAGCGTTGCCCCAGATAAAAATCACTTCCGGGTCCCAAATGACGATCCTTTCCACGGACACCGTGGCATAAGGTAAGTCTAACTCATCGC
>CAZROA010000070.1:0-8174 GCA_964601575.1 uncultured Thermodesulfobacteriota bacterium | reverse complement strand
TTTTCTGTTAAAATAGGCCCAAAAAATTAAAGAGGTGAGATTGTGGCCGTAGAATGGCTTCCGCCTACTAAGAAACATCAGCCTCGGTGGCCGGGGCAATTGGTTGAGTCCATTACTTTAGAAAATGGTTTGGTCTTAGAGATATGGGATTATTCTCGTCGCTTGGCAGGGGATCGCTGGTTGGTGGGGATGTTGGCCCAAATCGTGGTCGAGCCCCCACCAGAGGCCTTCTCGCGGCCTGATTTTTACGAGATCTTCCTTGAAGAGGAAGAAGGCCGCGTTTATTATCGACATCGCAAAGAGCGAACCTTTGTCGATGAGAAAGAAAGGGAAACCATCTTTGAACAACTAAAGAGTCGCTTTTTGGAGGTGGCGCTTAATTATCTTTCTCATCCAAGTTTTCGAGAGCGCTTAATCGCCGCCGAAGTAGCCCTTTACGAGCGCCGCAAGCTATGGGAAGAAGAAATTCGACGTAAAGAAGAAGAACTGGAAAGGTTGGAAGAGGAATGGAAAAATCGACCACTTTAAAGGATCTCCTGCCCCAGAATGAACTTTCTCCCCCACCAGAAGGTGTTCAAGAGATCAAGGTCCCTCTCACTGGGGGAAATTTGCCAGTAAGGCTTTATCTTTCTCCTGAAATCGGGCCGACGGTCTTTTTTTTCCACGCTGAAGGTGAAACCCCGGAACATTATAATGGTCTTGGAGACAGTTTGAGGGAGTTTGGGGTCTCTTTGGCCGTGATCGGCTATCGAGGTCAAGGAGGGGGTGAGGGAGAACCTTCCTTTGAAACTCTTTTTCAAGACGCCCTAAAGGCCTTTGATTATTTAAAAGATTTCCTTAAGGATCGAGGCCGACGCAGTATTATTGCCCTCCTTGGGCGTTCCCTGGGTGCCGGAGTGGCCTTGACCGTAGCGGTGGAAAGGGCAAGTGAAGTCTCGGCCCTTATTCTTGATAGCCCTATTATTGACGGGTCAGCCTGGCTTGCTTATCGAGGCCTTCCCAGCGGGGAAGATCCCTTTCAGATAGTAGAGCGGATCAAGAAATGGCGTAAGGCCCTACTCATCTTTCAGGCCCAATTTGATAAAGAAATCTCTCTTCCCGAAACGGAAAAATTGCTTATTTTTTGTCCAGGGCGGAACAAGCGCCTCTTGATTATGCCAGGTTATCGACGAGAAGAGACCATCGAACGGGGTGGCAAGCTTTACGCAGAGACCATCGCCGAACTATTGAATCGCATGGTTGGTAAATTTGGGAGAAAAAGAATGCAGTAGGAGGCTGTATGAGTCGGAAAGGTCGTAAATGGTTTAGTGAGACCCAAGAATTTCAGAGCACAGATGATCCATATCTTCCTAAGAAAATGCCTGGAGGAGAGGCTATTTGTCCCCGTTGTCATGCCGTCTTTAGGGATAAACGGTGGCTTTTGGATGAGGAGTTTTATCAGGAATTCAAAGACAGTGATTTAGTTCCTAAATATCTATGTCCTGGGTGTCGGAAGGCCGTTGATCGATATCCCATGGGCTATCTCTATCTTTCCGGAGAGTTCTTTGAAAAACATAAGGAAGAGATCATGCGGGTCATAAACAACGAATATGAAAGGGCTCGCCAAAACAATCCCCTCCAACAGATTATCGCTACTTATGAAGAAGATGGGCGTACAGTCATCGAGACTACCACCGAAAATCTGGCTCAACGTCTGGGGCGCGCTGTCTATCGGGCTTATAAAGGTGACCTTACCTTTAAGTGGTCTGAAGGTAACAAACTGGTGCGTGTTTACTGGGTACGTTAGGAGGACTTATGGGTAAGCCAGAACGCCGACCGCTCACCGAGGACGAACTGGAATATTTTCGAGAAAAGCTCCTCAAGCGTAAGAAAGAATTATGGCAAGAAGTGATTGAGACTCTAAGGCGGGAAGGGGCTGAAGAGTATCAGGATTTGATCCAGACGGTCAAGGAAGAAGAGGATCTAGCCCTGGCTGATATCAAAGAGGAAACCCTGCTTGCCCTTTTAGAGCCCAAGATCCGAGAGCTTGAAGCTATCGAGCAGGCCCTTATCCGGATGGAGACTGGTGAGTACGGTCGTTGTATAGACTGCGGAAAGTGGCTTAGAATAAAACGTCTGGAAATTATGCCCTGGGCAGCCAGGTGCCGAGAGTGTAAAGAAAAATGGGAGCAATTAAAGGCCCTTGAATGAGACTTACCGCTAATCGCCTGACCCTCCTTCGGATTCTGTTAATTCCGGTACCCTGTGCCCTTTTTTACGGCGGGCCAACGGCCAAGCTCACGGCCCTAGGGGTGGCCTCGCTCCTGGGGCTTACGGATTATTTCGATGGCAAACTGGCCCGTCGCCAAGGAGTAACCCGCCTCGGAGCCCTCCTTGATCCCATTGCTGATAAGATCTTTGTTGCTGTCTTTTATCTCCTTTTGGCCCGTTTTCGTTACCTTCCCTTATGGCTGGTCCTCCTTATCCTCCTCAGAGAATTTTTGATTACCGGCTTACGGCAATTGGTTCCGGGGAATTTACCAGTTAGTTGGTTGGCCAAACTAAAGACCACCGTTCAGATGCTCGCCGCGGGCTTGATCGTCGTGGTTCAAGTCTTTCCTGCCTGGTCCTGGTGGGGCCTCTTGGCCGTGGCCTTGATCATGGGGGCTGGCGTCTGGTGGACCAATTTCAAGACCAGACAAAAGCTTTTGGTGACCGGTTGGTCCTTGCTCTTACCCCTCCTTTCCTTTCTCCCCCAAAGAGAACTTGCTCTGATCTTGGGGATTATAGTCCTTTGCCTTACCTGGCTTTCTGGAGTTGATTACCTTCAGAAGGCCTGGCCTTTTCTCTTTTCGCAAAGGGCCCTTATTTTATTCGTTCCCTTCACCCTACCTATAGCCTCTATTTTGGCCATGCCCTTTTTAGGGCGTTTTTGGCTGGTGGTGCCTTTGATCTTAATTGCCGAGTTTTCTCGCCAAGCCCTTGGCCTTTTAGGTCCTTACTCGGCTAAGGAAGATAAAGTCTTCGGTCTTATGGGCTTGGCCGGTCTTATCTGGTACGCCCTATGCCCCCAGGCAGACGGTTTGCTGGTCTTTTGGTCTGTGGTCTTGGTTTTGGATGCCTTCTTGGTCTTTAAGAAGGCCTATCAACTCCGTACCTATCTTAGAGGCTAGGCCCAGGGATCCTTTTTAAGTTTCTTTAAGAGGGCCACTTCGTCGCACTCCGGGAATTTGGGGCATTTTACACAATCAGCCCAGACCTTATGGGGAAGGGCGCTTTTTTCGATCAGTTCAAAGCCCAAGCGTTCAAAAAACTCGGGTGAAGTGGTGAGGACGAAGACCTTAGGGATGCCCAAGGTCTTGGCCTCCTCCAGGCAGGCCTTGACTAATTCTACCCCTATGCCATGACCTTGGTATTCTTCGCTGACCACCAGAGAACGAATTTCGGCTAAATCTTCCCAACAGATGTGTAAGGCACAAGCCCCGGCCAGGAGGTCTTTGCCCTCTGGGACGTAGACAAAGAAATCTCGCACATGTTCATAGAGCTCGCTGAGGGCCCGGGGGATGACTTGACCGGTCTTGGCAAAGTGGCTGATAAGCCGATGGATGTCTCGCACATCGGTGATGCGGGCCTTGCGTATCACTCTAGCCTCCGAGCCTGGTAATATAAAAAGTCTTGATCTTTTCCTTCTTTTGCAAGACCCGACCGAAATCTTTAGCCTCTTGGAAGGTCTTGAATCGTCCTACATATACTCGGTACCAAACGCCCTTTTTAGGGAGGTTAACCCGTTTGACAAAGGCCTCATATCCCCGATCCCCAAGCATTCGGGCGTAACGTTGGGCTTCTCGTGGGCTTCGGAAAGAAGCTACTTGCAAGGTAAAGAACGAACGAGTCTTTGAGACTTTTTGGGCCTTGGTCTCCTTGGGTTTAGTCTCCTTAGGTTTAGTTGGAGCCTTGATCACTGGTTTAGATTTTTTAGCCGCTGACTTGTTTAGAGCTTCCTTGGGAGCAGGCTTGACCTTAGGCGTAGGCAAAGGCTTTTCTTCGGTAGATTTTTTAGGCAGTTCTAGCGGCGGTTTTTTCGGTATCTCTCCGGGGACCTTTTCCGGGACCACTACCGGGGCCTTCATCTCTTCGGTGACCAGGGGAGGGGAGACCTTTTTGGCCTTTAAGGTCTCCTTGGAGACCGGGGCCTCCTTGACCTTTGAGGTGACCATCTTTTGCCCCAGCCAAAAGCCCAGGATAAACATCCATAAGAAGAGACAAATCAAGAGTCCGATGACAAAAATAAGACCCGGGATACCCAGTTCAAAGGTAAAACGTTTGCCTTTTTTCTTAGCCATCACATCCTCTCCGGAGCCGAGACTCCCAGTAGCCAAAGCCCTTGAGCAATAACTTGTTTAAGGGCCTTGGCCAGAGCCAAACGGGCCTGGGTGAGCCCTTTGTCTTCGCCCAAAAAACGATGTTTGGTGTAGTAATTATGAAAGGCCGTGGCCAGATCTAAGAGATAGAAGGTGAGGCGATGTGGTTCACGTTTTAAGGCTGCTCCCTCGATCACATCCGGGAAATAGTCGAGTAATTTAAGGAGAGTGAAATCTTCGGGTTCGTTCAAGAGGGAAAAGTCTATTTCCGTAAGAGGTTTTAGTTCCACTTGGGCCTCTTCGGCCTTACGAAAGATGCTTGCCAGCCGGGCATGGGCATACTGAACGTAGTAGACCGGGTTTTCCTGGCTCTGACGCTTGGCCAGATCCACGTCGAAGTCAAGGGGGCTGTCGGCCCGGCGGGTAAGAAAGATAAACCTGGTGGCATCCCGGCCTACTTCGTCAAGAAGCTCCCGCAAGGTGACGAACTCACCGGCCCGGGTAGACATGCTTTTTAACTCGCCACCCTCGATGAGATTGACCATCTGAATGAGGATCACCTGGAGTCTTTCCGGCTCAATACCCAAGGCCTTTACCGCCGCTTTAAGCCTGGGAATATAACCGTGATGGTCTGCCCCCCAAATATCCACGACTTGATCGTAGCCTCTGGTCAAAAATTTGTGATGATGATAGGCGATATCCGAGGCGAAATAGGTCGGTTCTCCGGTGGCCCTGATGACCACCCGGTCTTTCTCATCACCAAAATCTGCGGCCTTAAACCAAAGAGCCCCCTCTTTTTCGTATAAGAGCCCCTTTTCTTTCAGGAGATCCAAGGCCTTTTTTACCTCGCTACTTTCGTAAAGGCTCTTTTCCGAGAACCAGGAATCATACGTGACGCCGAAGTCTTCTAAATCTTTGCGGATACCAGAAAGGATCTTCTCTACGGCGAAATTTTTGGCGATCTCGATGGCCTCTTCTTCAGGCTTGGTGAGCAGTTCCGGCTCTAAGGCCAAGAGCTCACGGGCCAATTCGCGGATATATTCTCCCTGATAGTGATCTTTAGGGAAATCCAGTTTTTCTCCGCCAAGTTCCTTGGCCCTAAGGTAGACCGACTGCCCAAGGATTCTCATCTGTCGGCCTACATCGTTGATGTAATACTCTTTTTCTACCTCAAAACCAGCCCAAGAAAGGACGCGGGCCAAGGTATCTCCCACCGCGGCTCCACGTCCATGGCCGATATGAAGGGGCCCGGTTGGATTCGCAGAGACGAACTCCACCTGAACCTTTTGGCCTTGGCCGACCTGACTTTGACCATATTTTTCGCCCAGGGTGAGGATCTTCTTAGGGACTTGTTGCCAATAGGCCGGGGCAATGAAGAAATTGATAAAACCCGGTCCGGCTACTTCTACTTTGGAGAAAAGATCCTTCTTTGAGCCTAGTCTCTCGGCGAACCAAAGGGCCATCTCCCGTGGATTGCGTTTGGCTTGGCCAGCAAGGCTCAAGGCCACGTTGGTAGCATAATCTCCGTGTTCTTCGACCTTCGGAGGCTCAACCTGGAACCTCGGAGAGATCTCCCTCGGTAAGAGACCGGTTTCTTGGGCCTCTTTGATCAGTTTTTTGATTTCCTCGACGATGATCTTGGCAATCATCACTTAAGCGTTACATCGCGGGTGAAGTCTGGACAGCGAAAAGGACTACCTGTGTCACGGGTAAAACGCTTTTGACAGGTCTCCCGCCAGGCACATACCGCACAAAGGGCGAGCTCTTCAGCCGTACCGCCAGATTCGAGATAGACCCTGGCTTCGGCCAGGATAAGGCGAGCGTTACCCATGGCCAAGGCAGCCTTGCGTAGCTTTTCAGCCAAGGTCTTTTGTCCTTCTTCTTCCAGGCGGTCGGCCCAGACCTCGAATTCTTTGGCGTGTTCAGCCACGTGTTCTTCCCAGTGCGGCAATATCTTGGCTAATTTCTCTTTGGTTTCACTCATGTTTGCCCCTCCGGCTCGATGATTACAAAATGTTTTAAGAAATCAATTTCACGGATGCGGCCCCGGATTTCCTTTGGTTCTTCAAAGAATGACTTAAGGACCAGACCTTTGTCAGTGATCTCGATTCCGATCACCTCTTTCATAATTTCTATTTCTTGGCCGTTTTGTCTTAGATAAACCTTTGCCTGGCACATATTAACCTCCGTTGCAAAGAAAACGCGGCCTTTTGGTAATGTCAATGGTGTCAATAGAGAGACTAAGAGTATCACGCCACCAAGGCTCTACCAAGCCTGGAAGCCGATTCTTTTTCCCGAGATAATTTTGAGCCCTGTTGTTGCCCTAGGATAAGGAGGAGATCGGATAAATCCCGATTTCCTCCCAGGTTCTATCACTTTAAAGGAAGGACAGGAAGAGAGATCTTCTTTTCGATGATCCGGAAGGGGACACAAACCTCAAAAGAGGCCCCCTTTGGGGAGAAACCCTCTGAAGGAAAGAAAGGCCACCGATGTTTGTCCTGGAAACAGACCTGATAAAAACCAGGGGGCAAGGGCTTAGCATCTTCGTTCTCGATCTCAGGAGTATACTCTCCTGCCATCAACGGGATTTGATGGTGAAGGTTTAAGACTTGGTGAGCACCAAGGGTCATCTTGGTTAATACCATGGTACAAAAGACATTACCCGGTTGAGTGACTACCTGATTGTTTTCGTCTTTAATGACAAGGTCATAACAACAGCCAAGCCCTCCGCCTACATTGCAGACCCCGACGAGAGAACGGTTGGTGAGATTATAATAGGTGATGTCTACCTCTAAGACCCCTCCAACTGGATAGATAGCGTGATTGGTTTGTAGTTTTATCCCCCATTCTGTAGCCCTGGCCTGATTTAAAAAGACAAACCAAAACAGGATACCAAAAAAGATGAACAATAACCTTTTCATACCTCCCACCTCCTATTTTAATTTGGATTTTTTAATCTTTTCAAACCAGCCGGCCCGGGCCTCAGGTATAGCATCTATTTCAGGAATATAGGGTTTTAGGTCTAAAAGAGGGGTACCGTTGAGCAAATCTACGTTTTCGATAAAAAGTATCCTGCCTTCTATTTTTAAAAGGCGGACCACGGAAAGCCCTATGGGATTAGGACGTCTGGGGGAGCGGGTGGCGAAAAGTCCCCGCGGTTTAGAATCCCAAAAGGGGATCACTTCCAAAGAGAAACCCTTACTGCGATGCAGATAGGTGAGGAGGATGAGGTGAGAAAAACCCTCAAGATCCTTAAGCCCTGCTTGGTATTCTTCAAAGAGTTCCACCCTTCCCTTTACCCCTCGAGCCAGCGTGGGCTGAACCGGAATTTCTTTCAGATCATGAAAGGGCGAATAGATTATACCAATAGGCTGAAATTCAATCTTCATTGGCCGTGTGACCTGTTCTTTTCCTTTATCAAGTTAGTCTTTTTGGAAATTTTGGCCAAGCTTAATTTGAGCCTAAGTCCTGGATTAGAAAAAAGAAAGGCTAGCGGTGAGACGAAAGAGATCTGGTCCAAGAAATCCGAAGAGGCGTGGATACAGTAAAAAACTTAGCGATAGAGAGGGTTGATCAAAATAAAACGCTAAATTTTGAGCTAGGTTTGTACTTAGTGCCTGAAACCCTTGATTTTATTGGTGCCCCCGGGAGGACTCGAACCCCCAACCAACGGCTTAGAAGGCCGCTGAATGAGATTTCCTGCAAATTCCCAGCATATCCTAAACTCTTTGAAAATAAAGGATTTCAGAGTTTGACTTTTCCTTAAACTTCCCTTAAAATCCCACTTGATGTGACAAATATGTGACAAAAAATGAAACAACGGATTATGAGAGG
>CAZROA010000069.1:0-77220 GCA_964601575.1 uncultured Thermodesulfobacteriota bacterium | reverse complement strand
CATCATTATTGCCCATCGGCTTTCCACTATTGTCAAGGCCGATATAATAGCAGTAATGGATAAAGGAGAAATCGTCGCTACCGGCAAACACGACACACTGATCAATTCTTGCAAAATATATCAAAAACTCTATGCTTCTTTTTTACAAAAATGAAAAACAATGGAAAGAATAAAATTATCAGTTGTTATATTGACGTATAACAGTGAAAAATATATTGAAAAAACTCTACAATCATGCGATTTTGCAGACGAGATATTAGTTTTAGATAGCGGTTCTACAGATAGAACTTTAACAATAGTTCAAAAATATAAAGCTAATATTTACAAGCAAAAGTGGTTAGGTTTTGGGCCTCAAAAACAGCTTGCCGTAAATTTAGCTAAAAATGATTGGGTTTTTGTACTAGATAGCGACGAATATATAACAAAAGAATTAAGAAAAGAAATTATAAAAACATTACAAAAACCCAAATTTAATGGATATTTTGTTCCTAGATTAAATTATTTTTTTGGAAAACCTATAAAGAGATGTGGATTATATCCTGATAAAACGTTAAGACTATTTAACAAAAAATACGGAAAATTTACTGAGGATTTAGTGCATGAAAAAGTAATTTTACAAGGTAGGGTAGGCGCACTAAAAAATCATATTATTCATTTTGCTTACGAAAATATCGAAGAATTTATTTATAAACAAAATTTATATTCTTCTCTAAAAAGAAAACCTAATAAATTAAAAGCTTTATTTAGTCCTTTATGGACATTTTTTAAAATGTATATTTTACAATTGGGATTTTTAGAAGGATGGGAAGGTTTTGTTATTTCAAAATTATATAGTCAGTATACTTTTTGGAAATATATTAAAGAGTAAAAAAATTTATTTAAGTTTAACTTTCAAAAAAGCTAGGATTTAAATTTAAAAGATATTCGAAACAAGACAACTTGTAATCCTAATAAAGTAAAAAATAGAGTCTCTATATGACGATTCCAAAAATTATCATAAAGAGCACAAAAAATTATAGAAATTGTGGCTACAAATAATGCCCAACTTGTTTCTTTAACAAATAATTCTTGTCTATAAATTAGTTTTTTAACTAAATATAAATACTTAAGTATAAGATAAAGAAAAATTACTAGACCTGTTATACCTAATTTTACCATAATATCTATGAAAAAATTATGTGGATGATTTACTTTAGTTATGATATTAAATTTAAAACTTTGGTGCTGACTATATTTTTGATAAATTTTACTATAACTTAATCCACTAAACCCCCATCCTGTTAAAGGTTTGTCTTTTATTATGTACAAGGACACAAGCCAAATATTAAATCTTGGATCACAAGTAATTTTACGAAATCTTGAATCCAGATTCTGTATTTTGAGAGAAATTATAATTAAAAATAATAAAATTATTAAAAAATAAAAAATAAATTTCCATCTTTTAATAACGAAAAGAAACGCAGAAACAACTAAGGCAATAATACCACCTCTCGAAAGAGTCAACAATGTCGAAAAAAACAAAACAAAACAAGATATAAAATACAATATTTTATATTTAAATTGCCTTTCAATATTCAATAAATGAAAAGATAAAATAAAAACTGGAACTGTCAAAAAGGGATAAAGACAATGATGAATATGTTTAAATTCAAAATGATCTATAAATAATTTGTGATGTTGGATTAAAAAAAAATAAATTAGACCAATTATACACCAAAAAACTGCACCTACAACAATACTATAAATAATTAATTGGATTTTAGCCTTACTATCTACAACGGTATTAATAAGATAATATAAAAAAATAGGCATTAAAATATAAACTCTCACATCATGCAAAGCATTTCCAGGATCTATACTATAAAAAATACTAATAAAACTCCAAAATAAAAACAAAAAGATCGGTTTATCCAGAAAAGTCCTAGGAAACCTTTTAAATTTAATACAAAAAACAAAAAATAAAAATAAAGCAAAATATAATAAAATTTCTTTTATAACAAAAAGAGTAAAACAGAAATTAAAAAAAAGATAAACTAAAATAGTATAAAAACAATATTCTTTAAACCTTTCTATTGCTATTGAGTTAGACATAAATAGATTTCCTGCAATTGATTTAAAAATTTATCGGGTAGGTAAATACTTCGAAAAGTTTCCCTTGCTTTTTTACCTAATCTCTTACATAATTCATTATCATTATACAAATCTATTATAGCTTTAGCAATTGCATAATAATCAGCTACTGGTACAATCAATGCATTAACCTTATTTTCCAACAACTCTCTCATTGCGGGAATATCTGTAGCAACAATCGGTTTCCCAGCTGCCATTGCTTCTAAAACAGCTAATCCTAATCCTTCAGATAAAGAAGGAAATACAAACACATCTATCATTTCTAAAAATCTAGAGATATCTTCTTTATATCCTAGAAACAAAACATATCTCTCAAGATTTAACTCTTTGATCAAATTTTGTAAATAATTTGTATACTTATTGTCACCAGTTCCTACAATTAAAATTTGTGCATTAGGAATATATTTTTTAATTTCCTTTCCTGCCTTAATAAGATATTCTAAACCTTTTATAGAAAATAATCTTGTTACAGTTCCAATAATAAATTTATTATGCTTTTTATGTTTAATTTCCTTATATAAAGAATTTATATTTAGATAACCATAATGAACTAAAATTTTATTAGAAGATATTCCAAGCTTCTTTAATTGTGATTTAATATTGTGAGAAACAACAATAATTTTATCAGCTTCTTTCAAGTTATACGCTAAAACTTTTCTCTTATTCACTTCACCTCTAACATGTACAATTACCTTAACCCGTGGATTAAAAATTTTCAATATCCTGGCGTAAGGAAAATACCAAAAATCATTACTATGAATAATATTAACATCAAGAGTTTTGACTAATGCGTTGAGTTTAAAAATATTAAGATATCTCAAAAAGAGATATTTAAATTTTCTCCAAGGATAAAATGGCACTAAATAATATGGAACATATAAATCTTTCAAAATTTGAGTAAGCGGGCCTTCTTCAGAAATAAAAACTAAAGGAGTTAAAAGTATTTTATTTAATTTTTTTAATAAAGCAACTAAATCTCTTTCAGCTCCTCCGATTTGCGCCGTTTTTTGAAAATATAATACTTTTATTTTATTAACCATTTCATCTTTTCCCAAACTTCTTCCGGCTTAATCTCTTTGAGACATCTATTATCTATACAACTTATTCTATCGCAAGGTGAACAAGAAAAATTTTTAAAAAAAATTAAATTATCTCCATAAGGAGCCCAATGTTTTGGCAAACTTGGTCCAAAAAAAGCTATTATTTTAGTCCCAACAGCAGAAGCTATATGCATAGGTCCACTATCATTTCCAATAAAGAGATCTGCATATTTTATAATCCCGGCAAGTTGTCTCAAAGAGAGATGATAACTTACTATATCAGGTTCATATCTCATATAAGAAATTACTTCTTTTAATAATTTTTTTTCTCTAAAATTACTTACTAAAATTACCTTGCCATTATTTTCTTTAATTCGGTCTGCAAGAAAAGCAAAATAAGCTGAAGGCCATAAATTTGTTTTTCTGCTTGCACCAGGATGAATAACAGCTATAAACTTTTTTGAATTTTTATCTCCTGAATTTAAAAAATGTTGAGCCCATTTCTTTTCCTCAAAAGAAAAAAATATTTTCGGTTCTTTTTCTAAATTTTTTAGACCTAATAATTTCAAAACAGAAAGATGATAATCTAAAATATGTAAATCTTTAAACTTTACTGGAACAATTCTAGTAAAAAATATTCCACGAAATCTATCTTCATCATTAAATCCTAATCTATATTTTGCACCACTTAGAATACTAAAAAAAGCTCCTCTATCAGTATTTGTTAAATCTAAAACTAAATCGAACTTTTTTTGTCTTAACAAGGAAATAAATTTAAAGTTATATTTTATCTTTTCCGTTAATATTTTGCTTTTTGCTTTATCAATTGCAAAAGGGATTATTTCAAAAAGATAAGGGTTATATTTTAAAATTTCCGCATAATTTTGAGGAACAAGAACAGAAATTTTAAGATGAGAAAAATTCTTTTTAAGATTTTTAATTACCGGTGTAATTAATATAGTATCTCCTAAATAACGAAGTTTAATAATTAAAACTCTATTAATACTATTTAAATCTATTTGCATCTTTTAAACCTTACCTTCTAAAAGACTAACAGCAGCAGAAAAAACTTCTTCTACTTTTATTGCTTTCATACATTTATTATCTTTACAGTTATCTGTAAATTGTTGACAAGGACTACAAGGCAATTTTTTATAAAAAACAACTACTTTTTTAGGCATCCATGGACCATATTTTAAAGGAGTCTGAGGACCAAATAAAGCTATTACAGGCACTTCTAAAGCTACAGCTAAATGCATAGGACCCGTATCATTAGAAATGAATAAATCACAAGTTTTAATTAATGCCATTAACTGTCTTAAAGAAACTAGATTATCTATTTTATAAAAAGGCACATTTATATGAGAAACCAATTTATTTATATTCACTTTATCTTTTTTACCTCCAAATATTAAAATATATGCTCTATATTTTTTAAATAATAAATTTACCAATCTAGCAAAATTTTCCGCAGGCCAGTTTCTATTTTTCCAGCCAGAACTAGGAAATATTCCTATTTTAATACCGGTTTTTATATCTAAATCTTCTAAAAATTTCCTAGAAAAAATTTTTTCTTCCTCTGTAAGAAACAATTTTGTAGGCATAGGCTTTAATTTTCCTAAAGCTGCTTCTACAAGAAGCAAATGCTGATTAACAACGTGAATAACACCTTTAGAAAAATTAACTCGTTTATTGTACAAATATCCTCTTAGACTCTTTCTCTTATCTTCTCCAATTCTTAAAGGAGCACTGCTTAAGTAGCTTAAAATTGCACTCCGTGGTCCACTAAATAAATCTATAGCAATATCATATTTTCTTTCTCGTATTTTTTTAACCAAATTATAAAAAGTTAATATTTTTTCAAAAAAACCTTTTGTTTTGGCAACATCATCTCGAAAAACACTATAAATTCTCTTGATCCAAGGATGAGAATAAAAAACAGGCACATATCTACTATCTCCTAGAAAATCTACTTCTACATCAGGAAGTTTTTGTTTTATAGAATTAATTGTTGCACTAACTAAAACTGTATCACCAAGAGAACGAATCCCTAGAATTAAAATTCTCATCAAGAAGCAACCTTCCTTCTTGAATATCTAGTAATTTTAAATATTTAACATAAGTAAAAAAACTGTCTAAAGAACTAAAAATAAATCCTTCCCTTCCATGCCTAAATCCTTGTTTAATAAAATACATTTTGACAAATATAATAATAGGCCTAAATAATAAATCCCATATTCTCACTTTTGTTTTCTTTTTTTTGCTTTTTTCTATAGCAGCCAAAGTAGTATAATAATTAAATTTCTTGAAATAATCTTCAATAGACTTAATAGAAAAATGCAAAAGAGGATTTTTTAAATAACCTATTTCTCCATCTATTATGAGATTTTCATGTATTTGAACATCATTATATCGCGCTTTCTGTTTTTTAAATAATCTTAATTGATAATTAGGATATTCACCTTTATATTTAAACCACTTTCCTAAAAGAAAATTCTTTCTTGGTACTTGGAAGGCAGATATTTTGGTTGGCTTGTTAATTGTAATCAAAATTTCATCTCTAAGCTCAGGAGAAACTCGTTCATCTGCATCTATGATAAAAACCCATTCATATTGAGCTTTAGATATCCCCCAGTTTTTTTGAGGACCAAAACCACTCCAAGGTTTAATAAAAACTTTATCTGTATATTGTCTAGCAATTTCTACTGTCTTATCAAGACTTTCTGCATCTATTACAATTATTTCATCAGCCCATTTAACAGATTCAAGACAATCTTTAATATTTTTTTCCTCATTTTTTGTAATAATAACTACAGAAAGTTTACCTTTTGCATCCATATTTCAAAACCTCAAAAATACAATCTTTATCTCCTTATAAGGAAGGATTCAAAATTTCTATAAAAATGGCGGAAGCGCATGGGAATCGAACCCACCTGCCGCCTTCCTCAGACGGCACACCGAGTTTGAAGCCCGGGAGGGCCACCAGGCCCCTGGCGCTTCCGCACCTGGTTATCAAGCACCTGGTCAGCACGTGCGGCCTAAAATTCGCTTTTCAGCTCGGGTGACCGAGCTTACATACCAAATCTTCTATAGCCTTAAGAAGCGAAAAAAAGCATACCCATTATTTCTAAACTTGACCAGGCTCTTAGCTGAAATCGGCTTCAAGAAACGGTAAGGAATCATCCTCAAAAAACGGGACTAATATTTCAAGGTCTCAATACGATGGGGACGGGAGTTTTTTTGCTTCTCCAAATAATTGATGCTTATCACTGGCCAAAAATCTTTAAACCTCCGAAGCCGTGGGAGACAAAAGGCCTTGGGTGGTCAATTCTAAGTAAGGAAAGGCTTCTTTCAGCCCTTCAAGGACCATTTGTACGGCTATTACGGCCAGAATCAACCCCATAAGCCTGGTAATAACCCCTATCTTCCCCTTACCCAATCGATCAAGGAGGGCCTCGCCGTATACAAAGCAAAAATAGGTAAGGAGGCAAATAATCAAAAAGACACCCAAGACCAGGGCCAGGGTAGAAAGATTTGAGTGTTTACCGACAAAAGACATGGCCGTGGTAATGGTCCCAGGGCCGGCCAGAATAGGTGTCCCCAAGGGAGTGATAGCCAATTCTTCTGGAGACTCCTCACTCGGGTGTTCCTCAGGGTGATGTTGCCGGGAGTGTCTCCCTCGTAGGAGCTGCAAGGCAATAAGAAAGACTAAGATTCCGCCGGCTATCCTAAAGGCCGGAAGAGTAATACCAAAGAGACGAAAGATGATGTTTCCCCCCACCGTGAAGATGGCACAAATAATAAAGGCCGTAATCACCGCCTTTTTAGCCACCAAACGTTTGGTTGGTTCATCATAGTCTTCCACCAGGCTAACAAAAATAGGGGCGTTACCAATGGGGTTCATAATGGCCAAAAAGCCCGTAAAAATGTGTAAAATGAAGGCGATCATCATCTAGGTTTACTAGTCCCTTTCATTTGAAATTGCAATAGATTCCCCTTGGAGATAAATTCAGATTTTGAAATATTCATTTTCAAGTGAAAGATAAATCTCGAAATTTAGGAGGAAAAACAGATGATCATTATCCTTAAACCGGACATTGACCCTTCTGGACCAGAAGTAACCCGCATCTTAGAAACCCTTCGCTACTATCAAGATATCACCACTCGTATCTCCGGGGTGACTGGTACCGAGCGCAAAGTAATCGAAATTTACGTGATCGGAGACACTTCCCGCATACCAGATGAAGAGATCCAACAACTCCCTGGGGTAGAACGAGTCGTCCGGGTCTCTAAAAAATATCGCCTGATTGGCCGCCACCGAGAAGATTTAGAAAGCCTGGGTTTTAAATATAATGGGCTCTATTTTGATCAAAATTCTTTCTATATCTTTGCCGGGCTTTGTGCGGTTGATACTCCGGAACACGTAGAGATGATGTTCGCTGCCCTGAAAGAAGTGGGTATCGTAACTTCGCGCATGGGCGCCTATAAGCCCCGGACCAATCCTTATTCCTTCCAAGGACATGGGCGTAAGTGCCTGCCTTGGGTGTTCGAGTTGGCCGGTAAATACGGCATCCGCTGTATCGCCATGGAGGTGACCCGAGAGTCCCACATCGAGGAGATCTATGAAGAACTCGAACGAGCCGGTCGTCCTACGGGGGTAATGCTCCAGATCGGCACCCGTAACGCCCAGAATTTCGAGTTACTCAAGGCCGTAGGCAGCCAGCAGGAATTCCCGGTTCTCTATAAGAGGGGCATGGGGATCACCATCGAGGAAAGCCTTAATGCCTGTGAATACATTGCCAGCGAAGGCAACCGAAATATTGTCTATTGTCTACGAGGGGTGAAGACCAATCTCGGAGATCCTCACCGTAATCTGGTTGATTTTGCCCATGTCCCGGTGATCAAGAGCCTTACGCGGCTTCCAGTCTGTGTAGACCCGACCCACTCGGTAGGTCGAAGGCAAGCAGCCCCGGATGGTATTCAGGAGATCTTCCACGCCGCGGCCCAAGGGGTTATTGCCGGGGCCAACATGGTGCTCGTGGAATTCCACCCCCGTCCGGAGGTGGCCCTTTGTGATGGCCCCCAGGCCTTGACCCTTGAGGAACTCCCGCACTTCGTCGAGGATATGCGCATCGTCCGGGAGGCCTACCTCCAGCGTAAAGACTTGGCCAGGCGCTATATGCTGCAAAACATGGCCCCGAAGGTGGCCGAGGCCTGCTAAGGAGCAAGGCAGATGAAAAAACGCCTCCATTATATCCAACACGTCCCCTTCGAGACCCCGGGGGCCATCCTGGAGTGGGCCCGTCGTCAAGGCTTTCAAGTAAACAGTACCCGCGTCTTTCTCAACGACCCCTTCCCTTCGCCAAGCAAAGTGGATTTCTTGGTGATCATGGGCGGGCCCATGAGTGTGCATGACGAATCCCAATACCCATGGCTCCCGGAGGAGAAGGCCTTTATTCGGGAGGCCCTCTCCCTTGAGGACGGTCCCAAGGTCTTAGGGATCTGCCTCGGGGCCCAGCTCTTGGCCGAGGCCTTGGGAGCCGATGTCTTCCCCGGGCGCTATAAAGAGATCGGGTGGTTTCCAGTGGAGTTCACCCCAGCGGCCTTGGCCCACCCCTTGTTTGAGGGCTTTCCAGAAAGGCTTGAGGTCTTTCATTGGCATGGCGAGACCTTTTCCCTCCCAACCGAGGCTGTGCATCTGGCCCGCTCCGAGGCTTGCGAAAACCAGGCCTTTCTTTACGAAGAAAAGGTGCTGGCCCTTCAATTCCATTTGGAGGTCACCACTGAAACGGTGGCGGCCTTGATTGAAAACTGCCCTGAGGACCTGACTCCCGGGCCTTATGTGCAAAGTGTGGAAGAAATCAAGGGACAGAACGAACTATTTGAGACCGTCCACGAGTACCTGTTTAAGCTCCTTGATGCCTTTGTAAGGCTTTAGCGCGAAGGGCCTTGGCCAGGGCCAAAAAGCCTTCAGGGGGCACGGCCTCGGCCCGAATATCAGGGGAAAGGCCGACCTCTTTCAGTAAATCTTGGGCTTCGGTCAGAGAAAGACCCAAGGCCGTGAGATTTCGAGCAAGTTTTTTGCGGCGCTTGGCAAAGGCCACCTTGACCAGGCTAAACAGTTGTTCCTCTTCGGCAAACCGTTTGGGTTTAAATTCAAGCTTCAATACGGCAGAAGAGACCTCTGGCCGGGGATAAAAATGGGCCGGTGAAAGGGTAAGCAGCCATTCTACTCTGGCCATGAGGCCGAGGAGGACCGAAAGCTGGCCGTAATCTTTGCTCCCTGGCTTGGCCACAAAACGCTCGGCCACTTCTTTTTGAAACATAAAGACCGCCGTCTCTAAGGCCTCTCGTTCTTTAAGGAGCTTATAAGTCAAACGACTGGAGAGATAATAGGGAAGATTACCAAAGAGGATGAGGGGGTGACCTATCTCAGCCGAAAGCCGGCGATAATCAAGCTTTAAGATGTCTCCGGCCCTGAGCTCGACGTTTTCCGGTAAGGAACCTTCGGCCTTTAGAACTTTTATGAGCTTTTCATCAAGTTCAAAACCGATCACCCTTCGGACCCGTTGAGCCAAAGCATAAGTCAAGGTGCCGAGCCCGACCCCGAGCTCGACCACCGTAGCCTGTCTCGGTACTTGAGAAAGTTCGACGATCTTCTCGGCCAGAGAGAGATTGACCAGAAAATTCTGCCCTAAGGACTTACGGGGCCTAAGGCCGTATTTGCGAAGGAGGGTTAAGGGCGAAGGAAACTCAGATCTTGGAATATTTGGGGACGAGGCTTCGGGCATAGACATCAAGCTCAAGGTCGGCCAGGTCTTGGGAGATGAGTTTGTAATACCCTGCTACCCCCACCATGGCTGCATTATCCGTACAATATTCCGGGCGGGGGAGGAAGAGGGAAAACCCTTCTTCTTTGGCCGCTTCTCTTAGGGCCTGCCTCAGACGTTTGTTGGCCGCTACCCCACCAGCCACTACCAAATTTCTTACCTGGGTGGCCTTGAGCGCAGCCACCGCCTTTTTGACCAGCACCTCGACCACCGCCGCCTCAAAACTAGCACAGAGATCGTGAAGGGGGATCTCTTCTCCTTTGGCCTGACGTTCCTTGACATAATAGACCACCGCTGTCTTTAGACCTGAAAAACTAAAGTCAAAGGGGCTTTTGGTGAGCATGGGCCGTGGCAGAGAGACAGCCTCCGGGTCGCCTTGTTCAGCCAGTTTGCTTATGATTCGGCCCCCGGGGTAGCCAAGGCCAAGGAGCTTAGAGACCTTGTCAAAGGCCTCTCCCGCAGCATCGTCTCGGGTCTGGCCTAAAAGAAAGTACCTGAGATGGCTCTCTACATAGAAAAGGGAAGTGTGCCCCCCAGAGACCACCAGGGCGACAAAGGGAAAGGTCGGGTGTTCCTCTTCAAGAAAGATGGCCAGAAAATGGGCGTTTAAATGATCTACCGCCACCAGCGGAAGACCGGTACTGAAGGCCAGGGCCTTGGCAAAAGAGACCCCGACCACCAGGGCACCGATAAGCCCCGGGCCATTGGTCACCGCAAGGCCAGAAAGGTCTTTTAAAGAAAGGCCAGCTTGGGAAAGGGCCTCCTCGGTGAGGGGATAGATCACCTCCATGTGGCGGCGAGAGGCAAGCTCCGGGACGATGCCTCCATAGCGACGATGGAGATCGACCTGGGAGGCCACTAGGTTAACCAGCACCCGTCGGCCATCTTCCAAGATGGCCACCGCTGTCTCGTCACAAGAAGTCTCTATGGCCAAGACAAGCATGTCATCATCATAACATATTACAGCCTTACGAAAACGCGCCTTTTTGGGACCATGTTGGCCTTGTCTTTGGTAAAAATATCCATGGGCCTTCGTTGACGGGAGCCTTAGTCCTTGATACCAGTTGGGCATGAAGCTTGAGGAGTTGGCCCAAAAAGTCCTCAATGGCGAGCGCCTTTCTCGTGAAGAGGCCCTTTTCCTGTGGCAGGAGGCCGATTTTTATACTTTGGGTTATCTGGCCCGGGCGGTCCGGTTTCGGCTCCACCCCGAACGTATGGTGACCTATATCATCGATCGTAACATTAATTACACCAACATCTGTATCTCCGGGTGTAAATTTTGTGCTTACTATCGCCCTCCGGGAGATCCCGAAGGTTTCGTCCTCACCTTTGAAGAATTGGCCCAGAAGATCGAAGAGACCTTGGCTCTAGGGGGTATCCAAATCCTCTTACAAGGCGGTCTACATCCTGACCTACCTTTAGAATTTTACGAAGAGATGCTCCGTTTTATTAAGAGCCGTTTCCCGCAGATCCATGTCCACGGTTTTTCTCCTCCGGAAATAATCCATTTCAGTCGTCTTTCAGACCTAAGCTTGGAAGAGGTCTTGAAGCGCCTTATTGCTGCCGGGCTTGATTCTATCCCCGGAGGCGGAGCAGAGATCTTGGTCGATCGCGTGCGAAGGCAGGTCTCCCCGAACAAGTGTTCGGCTGCAGAGTGGCTAGAAGTAATGCGTGTCGCCCATCGGTTGGGGCTTAAGACCACCGCCACTATGATGTTCGGACATATTGAAACTATCGAAGAGCGCATTGAACATCTGGAAAAGATAAGGGCCCTCCAGGACGAGACCCATGGTTTTACCGCCTTTATCTGCTGGCCCTTTCAGCCCGGAAAAAACATGGAACTCAGCACCCCTAAGGCCCTCCCGGTAGAATATCTAAAGATGCTTGCCTTGGCCCGGATCTTCTTGGACAATATCCCTAATCTTCAGGCCTCCTGGGTGACCCAGGGACCAAAGGTAGCCCAGGTAGCCTTGGAATTCGGAGCCAACGATTTTGGAAGCACCATGATCGAAGAAAATGTGGTCGCTGCTGCCGGTGTCTCTCACCGACTCTCGGTAGAGGAGATCGAAAAGATTATCCGCGATGCCGGGTATGAACCAAGACGAAGACGAATGGATTACTCCCTCCTTGAGGGCTGAATGGACATTCTGGTTTTCAGGGAACCAACGTTATACAGGGCCAAATTCGTCTTACCCATGGAGAGCCCCCTGATTCAAGATGGGGCAGTGATCACCGCCAAGGGACGTATTACCGCCGTTGGTCCTTATCGGGAGCTCAAAAAGACCTTTTCCGGGCGGCTACACGATCTGGGCGAAGCAGTCCTCATGCCGGCCCTGGTCAATGCCCATACCCATTTGGAACTCTCGGCCCTCAAATGGCGCCTAACCCCTTCGGGCTCCTTTATCACCTGGGTCAAGAATCTCATCCGCAAACGAACTGAGATCTCCGCCGAAGAGGTCCAGCAGGCCGCCCAACAGGCCTTAGACGAGCTATGGAAAGAGGGTATCGGCCTGGTAGGAGACGTAGGTAATACCGGACTGACCATCAATCTCCTGCGTGAAGGTCCGTTAAGGGCTGTCTTTTTCCGTGAGGTCATAGACTTTAAAGGCCGAAGTTCTTTGAAGGACTTTATTAAGGATCAGGTCCGGGACAAAAAGATCCTCTTTAGCCTTTCGCCCCATGCCCCTTATACCGTTTCTCCCATATTGCTTCAGGCCATAAAGAGCTGGACCAGACGTTTCGGCCTGCCTTTCTCCTTGCATGTGGCCGAGTCACCGGAAGAGGTCCTTTTTCTGAAAGAAGGTCGTGGGCCTATTCGGCTCCTCCTTGAGGAACGGGAGCAGTGGAATGCCTCCTTTGAGGCCCCTAAGCTCGGGCCGGTGGCCTATTTAGAACGCCTGGGCGTGCTAGATGCCGATACCATCTGCGTCCATACCGTCCAGGTCTCGGAGAAAGATCTTGAAATCTTAGCCAAACACAAGGCCAGGCCCTGTCTTTGCCCTCGAAGCAATACCTTTTTAGGGGTAGGCCTGCCCCCGGTGGATAAGATGCTTGCCGTTGGATTAGAGCCCTGCCTGGGGACCGATAGTCTGGCCAGCAATGATCGGCTCTCCATCTTTGCCGAACTTGAGACCTTGGCCCGGTTTTTCCCTACTCTTTCCCCAAAAGTCTTCCTCAAGATGGCCACCCTTTGGGGGGCTAAAGCCTTGAAAAACCCCTCCCTGGGGCGTTTGGCCCCGGGCGCACGGGCAGAGATGATTGCCTTCCCGGCTGATAAAATTAACCAAGACACCGTCTATGAATACGTGGTATCTTCAGAAAAAAGACTGACCAGGATCTACGGTTGAGGTAATTAGTGTTCAAATTCATCTTGGTGACCACGGTGGCCTGGTTGTTTCCGGCCTCGGTCCTGGCCTTTGGCCCCGGGGTACATCTGGAATTGTCTTTACGTCTCTTTGAAGAACTACCCTTATTAAGCCTCTCTTTGGCCCAGTGCCTTTCGGAGAGCGGGTGGGCCTTTCTCTACGGCAGTATCGCCCCGGATTTTTTGGTTGGCCGAGCAGGCTGGCGAGAGCATTACCATAGCTTTAAGGCCGCCAGACGCCTGCTCTCTTGTGCCTTCAAGCCGGAGTTAAAGGCCTTCTCCTTAGGCTATCTCTTTCATTTGGTCACAGACGACGTGGCCCACAACCAGATTATCCCAGCCTTCCAGCGGCGGCTCGGCCTTCCACCCCGGTTTATTCATTATCTTTTGGAATGGTCTCTGGAGCGTGACCGCCGATTTTCCTTTTATCTTTTGCGCGGGCTGTTCCTCTGGCCTGGACGGCACCCTTTGGATCTCTTCTTGACCAAGGCCTTAGGCCTTGAGCCCAGAACCTACTTCTATCGCCGGGCCCTCTACGTCCTTAGCTATCGGCTCTCTCTAGTCAAACGGCGCCGAGAACCAACCACCTTGGTCCAGCTCTTTCGGCGATGCTATCCAAACATCTCTAAAAGGTGCCTCAAAGCGGCCCTTGAGGCCCTTATTTCTTGGGAGGAAGAACTTGAAGATCTGGGGCTCAGGAGCGCTTAACGTCGATTATTTCTTCCTGGTAGAGGAACTTCAGGCCATTGAATTTCGAGGCCAACCCCTCAAACCAGGCCGGGAGATATGGGGAGATCGGAAAGATTTCGAGACCTTGCGAGACCTTCTCCAACAAAAGGGAAAATTTTTGGGGCGTTGCGGAGGGGGCTCAGCAGCCAATACCATCTATGCCTTGAAAAATTGGGGATTTTCCTGTGGATTTATCGGCATAGTCGGCGAGGACGAAGAAGGAGATTTTGCCTTGGGCGAACTCAAAGGGGTAGATCTGAGGCAGGTGATCCGTCGGGGAGAGACCAGTCGTTCTCTGATCATCCTTGATGCCGCCAAAGATCGGGCCATCTTTGTCTGTCCCCATTCAGAAGAAAGGGCCCTGGCCTCCTTCTCCCCGGAAAGATCTAAAGGGTGGCTTCATCTGAGCTCTTTCATCAGTGACGAGGGATTTGAGTTTCATCAAAGGCTGGTGGTCCAACATGAAGGGGAGGTAAGTCTTGACCCTGGTGAGATTTATGCCTCCCGCGGGGTCTTTGCTTTAAAAGGGCTTTTGAGAAAAACACGGCTCCTTTTTCTCACCCACCAGGAATTGAGCATCTTTCAAAGCTCTTTAGAAGAACTCTTAGACCTCGGGCCGGAGGTGATCTGTCTTAAAAAGGGGGCCCAAGGGGCAGAAATACGAAAAAAGAAAAAGAAGATCGAGATCCCACCAGCCAAACCAGAGAAAATGGTGGATAACACCGGGGCCGGAGATGTCTTTGACGCTGGGGTCATTGCCGGGATTGAAAGGGGTCTTTCGCCCTTTAAGGCCGGTCGTCTAGCCGCAGCCCTGGCAGCCTCTTCCCTCAAGGATTATGGCCGTTTAGGATATCCGAGCAAAGATGAATTCGAAGGCCTCCTTCAAAACCTAAAAGGAGAAGATCATGGTCCCTAAAGGAGTAGACAAAATCCTTGCCCTTGCCTGCGGTAAAGGTCTCTTTGCTGATCTCTATTTTGAACGCACTGTTACCACTTATATCGTCTTGGAAAACAATCGTTTAGAGAAGGCGGTCACCGGCGTAGACGCCGGTGTGGGGCTGCGGGTCATCTATGGCGATTTTCATACGGCCTATGCCTATTCCAACGATATGTCCTTGGAAAACCTGGAAACCCTGGCCAGGGAGCTCAAAAAGCTTACCGGTGAAGAAGAAAAAGACATTGTGTTTTCAGACCGACATAAGGTCCCCCCCATTGAGATAAAGAGACCTCCCTATGAAGAACCCCTTTTGACCAAGGTCAAATTAGTCCAAGAGGCCAACCAAGTGGCCCGCGGGGTCTCACCTAAGGTCGTCCAAGTCCAGGTCATTTACCAGGACGTGCGTAAGGAGATCACCATCGTAAATACCGAGGGAGAATGGATCTCTGGAGAAAGGCTTTATACTTTGTTAGCGGTTCAGGTCGTGGCCCGGGAGGGAGAGGTAATCCAGACCGGGTACGAACCGGTGGGAGGGGCCATAGGGCTTGAAATCTTTGAAAAGACCCCCCCAGAAGAGATCGCCTTGAAGGCGGCCAAAAGGGCCTTGCTCATGTTAGGGGCCCGAAAGGCCCCAGGAGGGACCATGCCGGTGGTCCTTTCTTCAGAGGCTGGCGGGACCATGATCCACGAGGCCGTGGGCCATGGGCTTGAGGCAGATCTGGCTGCCGAGGGGTTTTCAGTCTATGCCGGGCGCCTGGGTGAACAGGTGGCCTCTCCTTTGATCACCGTGATCGACGATCCCACCCTCCTTTATCAGCGGGGGTTTTACCAGTTCGACGACGAGGGAGTGTGGCCGGAAAAGACGGTGCTCATCGAGAACGGTGTTCTCAAGACCTTTCTCTATGATCGGCTTTCGGCCATGAAGGCCGGTGTCAAATCTAACGGCCACGGTCGGCGTGAATCCTATCGCTTTCGTCCCATTCCCCGGATGAGCAACACCTATATTGCCCCCGGAGATACACCACCGGAGGCCATCATTCGCAGTGTGGAAAAGGGGCTCTTGGTCAAAAAGATGGGTGGTGGTCAAGTAGACACCATCTCCGGCAATTTTGTCTTTGAAGTGGCCGAGGGCTATCTCATTGAAAAGGGCCTTGTTGGTGAGCCGGTTCGTGGGGCGACTATCTCCGGTAACGGGCCGCAAGTGCTCCAGATGATCGACATGGTAGGCAACGATTTGGGGTTTGCCATCGGGACTTGCGGCAAGGACGGACAGGGTGTACCTGTCTCAGATGCACAGCCCACGCTGCGTATCCCGGAAATCGTCGTGGGCGGAGCAATAGAATAAGGTGGGCAACCATGTGTGGCGTAATCGGTGTCTTTGGACATAAGGAAGCGGCTAAGATCGCCTACTTCGGGCTTTATGCCCTTCAGCACCGAGGGCAGGAAAGCGCTGGAATCGCGGTCTCCGATGGAAAAGAAGTCCGAGAACATCGAGGTCTGGGCCTGGTGGCCGACGTCTTTAACGAGGCCATCCTAAACGAGCTAAAAGGGCATATAGCCGTTGGCCACGTTCGTTATTCCACTACCGGATCGACAACCATCAAAAATGCCCAGCCCTTTTGTGTCACCCATGAGCAAAAGACCTTTGCCCTAGCCCATAACGGCAATCTGGTTAATGCCCACCGCCTGCGGGCAGAGCTTGAGGCCGATGGCTCTCTTTTTCAGACCACCATGGACAGCGAGGTGATTGTCCACCTCCTGGCCAAGTCCATGCGTAAAGGCCTGATCGAATCCATCCGGGAGACCATGGGCCTTATCGAAGGGGCTTATTCCATCGTCCTCCTGGCCCAGGATAAATTGATTGCCTTTCGTGACCCTTATGGGTTCCGGCCCCTTTGTTTGGGCATGTTAAACGGCGGTTATATCGTGGCCTCGGAGACCTGTGCCTTGGATCTGGTCCAGGCCCAGTACCTCCGCGACGTGGCCCCTGGAGAAATCCTAGTAATTGACGAAAACGGGCTTACTTCTTACGAAGGGCTCAAGTCCAATCGCTTGGCCCATTGTGTGTTTGAGTTCATCTATTTTGCCCGGCCAGATAGCTATATCTATAACCAAAACGTCTATGCCTTCCGTAAACGCTTGGGTTATGAATTGGCCAAGGAATGCCGAGTGGAGGCCGATTTTGTTATGCCCTTTCCTGATTCGGGTAATTACGCGGCCATCGGGTATGCCCAGGCTGCGGGGCTTCCCTTTGAAATGGGGGTCATCAGGAACCACTACGTCGGGCGAACCTTTATTCAGCCCTCCCAAAGCATGCGTGATTTTTCGGTCCGGGTAAAGCTAAACCCGGTGCGTGAGATCCTGCGTGGTAAAAAGGTGGCTGTGGTAGATGATTCTTTGGTCCGCGGGACCACCAGCCGAACGAGGATCAAGTCCATCCGAGAGGCCGGGGCCTATTCGATCAGTATGCTCATCAGTTGCCCCCCGATTAGGTTCCCTTGTTTCTATGGCATAGACTTTCCCACCCGGGGAGAATTAATCGCCGCCAAACACTCGGTGGAAGAGATTCGGCGCTATCTGGAGCTTGATCTATTGCATTACTTAAGCCTTGAAGGGCTCCTTTCGGCGGCCAAGAGAAACGAACACGAATATTGTCTGGCCTGTTTTACCGGAAAATATCCCCTTTCCATCGAGGAGCCCTTAGATAAACATATCTTTGAGGCGGCCAGGAAGATAAATAGCGCCTAAGGTCATCGGTAGAGGTTTTGCTGAGGCTCGATGACCTCTAAGCCGCCCATATAAGGTCTCAACGCCTCCGGGACCACCACCGTCCCGTCCCTTTGTTGGTAGTTTTCCAAGATGGCCATCACCGTTCGGCCCACGGCCAAGCCCGAACCATTAAGGGTATGAACGAACCGGGGCTTTTTACCCTCTTTAGGGCGATAGCGGATATTGGCCCGTCGGGCCTGATAGTCCTCAAAGTTACTACAGGAAGAGATCTCGACGAAACGATTCTGCCCCGGGGCCCAGACCTCTATGTCGTAGGTCTTGGCCGCGGCAAAGCCCAGATCTCCGGTGCAGAGGATGACCACCCGGTACGGCAACCCAAGCCTTTGGAGGACCTCCTCGGCATCAAGGAGAAGGGATTCCAGTTCGTCATAGGAGGTCTCCGGCGTGACGAACTTGACCAATTCTACCTTGTTGAATTGGTGCTGACGGATGATCCCACGCACATCCCGCCCATGAGACCCGGCCTCAGCCCGAAAACACGGGGTATAAGAGGTGTAGTAAAGGGGTAGGGCCTCCTCGGGCAGGATTTCGTCTCGATGGAGGTTGGTCACCGGGACTTCGGCTGTAGGGACGAGATAATAATCCCAGTCTTCCAGTTTGAAGAGGTCCTCCTTGAACTTGGGGAGCTGTCCGGTACCGATCATGGAGTCCTCGTTGACGATAAACGGGGGCAAGACTTCCTGATAGCGGTGTTCCTTGGTGTGTAGATCGAGCATAAAGGTGATTAAAGCCCGTTCGAGCATGGCCCCGGCCCCGCGATAGACCACAAACCGGCTCCCGGTGATCTTCGCTGCCCGGGCAAAATCAAGGATGCCGAGATCCTCACCAATATCCCAATGGGGTTTGGGGCTAAAGTCAAATTCCGGGAGGTCTCCCCAGCGTTTGACTACCTGATTGTCACCTTCGTCTTCGCCCGGGGGGACTGAATCATGGGGCAGATTGGGGACCTCTAAGAGCAACACCTTAAGCCTTGCCTCAACCCCTTGGAGTTCCTTTTCCAGGGCCTTGAGTCGCTCCCCGAGTGTCTTGACGTGCGCTACTTTTTCCGAAGCATCTTTTCCTTCCCGCTTTAGCTTACCGATCTCTTCTGAGGCTACCTTCCTTTCATGGCGCAAACTTTCTACTTCCTGAAGGAGTTCTCGACGGCGACGATCAAGCTCAAGAATTTCCTCGATTGGATACTCACCACCGCGTAAGGCCAGTTTTTTTCGGACTAGATCCGGATTTTCCCGAATAAACCGCAAATCTAACACATCGAACCTCCCTTACTCTCTGCTAGATAATCTGAATTTGAAAGAGAAGACTTTAGAGCCCAATCAATATAGCATTTTATCGGATTCATCAAATTGCTTGAACAAATCTTTTTCATAAGACAAATAAAGTGCACCAAGGAAGACGGCCCTCTTTTCCGCAAAAGATTTGATCTTGGTTTTAAACCCTGTTACCTAAAGAAATCCAGAGGAGGTGAAGGATGAGGTCTGTGATTTTAATCTTACTCTTGGTCTTTGGTCTGCTTATCTCCCCGGTCAAGGCTGCCCAAAAAGAGCCCATAAAGATCGGAGCCCTTTTTGCCCTCTCTGGCCCGGCGGCCTTTATTGGTACTCCGACCAAATTGGTGGCAGAGATGGCGGTGGCGGAAATAAACAAACACGGCGGAGTAAACGGGCGGCCTATAAAATTGATCATGGCCGATACCGAGGGTGACCCTACCAAGGCGGTCATGGCGGTCAAGCGCCTAATCGAAGTAGAAAAGGTGGTGGCCCTGATTGGCCCGACCAGGACTGGTACCGGCATGGCCATCAAACCCATCGTCGAGCGGGCTCGGGTCCCCATCGTCATGACCGTCGGCGGTGATCCAGTTATCATGGAAGGGGGGCGTTTTGGCACGGCCAGATATATCTTCAAGGCCCCTCAACGGTCCTCCACCGCAGTCAAAAAGATCTATCTCTATCTCCAGAAAAAGGGCCTCAAACGCGTGGCCATCCTCACGGCTTCGGATGGTTTCGGTCAAGACGGTAGACGCTGGCTTGAAAAACTGGCCCCTGAATACGGGCTTGTCATAGTCGGAAAAGAATCCTTTAACCCTTCGGACACCGACATGACCGGCCAACTCCGCCGCCTGATGCTCAAAAAACCCGAGGTCATTATCTGTTGGACCATCGGCCCGGCGGGGTCCATTGTGGCCAAGAATGTCCAACAACTGGGAATCAAGGTCCCCCTCTTTCAGTGCCATGGTCTACCTGACCCGAAATATATCGAATTAGCAGGTAAGGCCGCCGAAGGAAATCTCATGCCTTCAACCAAATTAATGGCCTGGCAAGAACTGCCGGATTCTGACCCGCAAAAACCGGTCATCGCGCACTTTGTAAAGCTATATAACGAGGTCTATGATCTGGATCGAAAATTTCCCATTAATACCCATTCTGGCTATGCTTGGGACGCCATCAATCTCTTAGTCCTGGCCATCCAAAAGGCCGGGGTTGATCGGGAAGGGATCAGACAGGCCCTAGAGAATATAAACGGTTATGTAGGGATCTCTGGGATCTATCGCATGAGCCCTAAAGATCATTGTGGGCTTGGGGTAGATTCGATGATTATTGTACGGATCAAAAACGGTACCTGGCATCTGGAAGATTATTAAGTTAAGGCCCGGCCCTCCGGGCCTTTCTTACCATGGGTAGAAATTCTCTCATAAAACTCTTGGTCTTTGATTGTGATGGGGTCCTTTTTGACTCTCGGGAGGCCAACTGGGCCTATTACAACCATATTGCCCAGGCCATGGGTCGCCCCCCGCTTACCGAAGAAGAATTTCGTTTTGTCCACATGCACCCGGCGGAAAGCTCGGTGCGCTATCTGTTTAGGGACCACCCTGACCTGGTTGATCAGGCCTTGGCCTATCAAAAGAAGCTTAATTATGAACAATTCTTACCCCTTATGAAGCCTGAGCCCGGGCTTAAGGAGCTGATCACCGCCATACGGCCACCTTTAAAGACAGCCATCTCTACCAACCGAACGACGACCATGGGACGGTTGCTGGAAATATTCGGCCTGGAGCCCCTCTTTGACCTGGTTATGACCGCTCTCAGATCACCGAAGCCAAAGCCTCATCCCGAGGCCTTGACCGTAATCCTTCACTATTTTGGCCTTGAACCCAAAGAGGTCCTTTACATCGGGGATTCGGAAGTAGATTGGGAATTAACCCGACAAGTTGGTGTTCCGCTGATTGCTTACAAAAATAAAGGGCTCCCGGCGGATTATCATGTTTCTGATTTTAAAGAAGTGTACGAACTTTTAAGACAATTGAAAGTTATAAAGTAGTTTTTAACCGATTAATTTACTAAGCTTATGTACAAACGCTTTATTCTTTTCTTCTCTTTTTTAATCATCTTTATCAGCATCTATTTTGCCTATACGTCCATCTCTTTTACCTCTCGAATCATCGATTCCTTGGAGACCAAACAGGTGGCCAGGCTGGCCGAATTCTTGTTGCAAAAGGGTAACTTCCTCGATGAAGAGGTCCTCGCCCGTTTGCAGAGGATGATGGGAGGGGAGGTCTTTATCTATCGGGTGGATGGTACCCTCCTGGCCAGCACCCTTAAAGGAAAGTGCCCGGATAAACTCCATACCATTTCTCCTGGGACCCTTAAAAAACTCAAGGAAGGCCAAGCGGTGGTCGAAAAACTCCGCATAAAGGAACAAAATTATCGTCTAGTGCTTTTTTATACCCAATTGAGTCCGGATATTTCCTGTATCTTCGGGCTCCTTTTGCCCACCACCTTTGAAGACCGCGTCCAAAGGGAACTGTTTTTCGGGCTTTCTTATACGGCCTTTAGCGGTTTGGTCTTCATGCTGATTGTGAGCTGGTACCTCAGCCGATGGATCACCAAACCCTTGGAAGAATTGGTGGTCATTACCAAAGAATTGGCCAGGGGGAACCTCTCCATCCGTGCCCCGGAGAAAGGGCCCCCAGAGGTCCGGGAATTGGCCCGGGCCTTAAACGAGATGGCCAGACAGATTCAGGATTTTCAGCAACGATTGGTGGAGAGCGAACGCCTGGCCACCGCAGCCCAGTTGGCCGCTAGTCTGGCCCATGAAATCAAAAATCCTTTGACCAGCCTTCGTTTGGCCGCCGAATTCCTCCAGGAACTCCTGCAGGATCAGCCAGAGCTAGCCAAACGGGCCCAGGTGATCACCAGAGAGAGCAAGCGTTTGGAAAGAATCCTGCAACGGATGCTTGAACGAACCAAAAAGGTCGAACTGAAAAAGACCCCGTGCGATCTAAACCGGTTGGTCAGTGAGGTCTTGGAGGGAGCAAAGTTGCAACTTACAGCCCGGGGGCAAAGGCTCAAATTGGACCTGGCTCATCCCGCGCCTATGGCCTTGGTCGATGGCGAGAGGATCAAACAAGTCCTCTGGAACTTGTTGAACAACGCCTCCGAGGCCACGCCCAAGGGCGGAGAGATTATCATCCGGACCAAAAATTGGTCTCCAGAAGAAGTAGCCTTACTGGTAGAGGATACCGGGCCAGGAGTGAAAGAAGAAGAGCTCAAAAAGCTCTACAAACCTTTCTACACCACCAAAAAAGGTGGGACCGGGCTGGGGTTGGCCATCAGTCGTCAGATCGTCATCCTCCACGGAGGACAGCTCTTCTTTGAGAACCGACCCGAAGGCGGCCTACGGGTCACGGTGACCCTCCCGCGGCCTCAAGGACGATCTGCAGGGTAAGCTCGGCGGTCTTTACCAAGTCCTCAAGGGCGAGGAATTCCTCTGTGGAATGAACCCTCTGCATTCCGGTGCCAAGGATGACGCAGGGCAGGCCGTGGCCGTTAAAGATATTGGCATCCGAACCACCGCCAGTAAAGGTGATCTTCAATTGTCGCCCGAGTTTTTGGGCGGCAGAAAGGGCAAGCTTGACTACCGGGTGATCTTCGGCAACCCGCATCAGGGGATAATCCTGATCCCATTTGTAATTGAGGGCCGGGCGATCTTTACGCCCCTGACGATTGGCCTCTACTACCCTTTGAAAACAAGAAAGAATCCCCTGCCAGACCTTTTCTAATTTCTCGTGACTGTGGCTACGAACTTCTCCTAGGAGTTCTACCTCTTCTGGAACGATATTGGTAGCTGTCCCCCCGCGGATAAGACCGATATTGGCCGTGGTCTCCTCGTCGATCCGCCCCACTTTGACCTGAGAAAGGGCCTCGCCAGCCAGTTTGATGGCGTTGATGCCCTTTTCCGGACACAGACCGGCATGGGCCGCCAAACCGAGGACCACCAGGCGAAAGCGTATGGCCTCCGGGGCACGATTAATCAGTTCATCTGGATCCTCACTATCAAGGGCATAGCCAAACTGGGCCTTGATCAAGGAATAATCGAGATTCTTGGCCCCCAGGAGCCCTATCTCCTCACAGGTGGTGAAGATAAATTCAAGGTCTCCGTGAGACAGATTCTTCTCTTTAATCACCCTGGTCACCTCAAGGAGGGCGGCGATGGCACTCTTGTCGTCTGCCCCACAGATGGTACGCCCATCACTGCGAAAGATGCCGTCTTCCAGGAAGATTCGAGGATTTCTCGTCGGTTCCACGGTATCCATGTGGGCGGCGAAAAAGAGACAAGGCCCAGCTTTGTCTCCCGGGATCTTGACGATGAGGTTACCTACCTCAGAGCCGGTCTTGGGAGCTGAATCATCAAAGAGACACTCAGCCCCTAAGAGCCGAAATTCCCTTTCGAGATAAGCGGCTATTTCCCCTTCTCGCCGGGAAGGACTCTCGATATGGGCCAGACGCAAAAACTCATTGGCTAAGCGTTCGACGTTAATCATCTAGTACCTGATCTCAAAACGCGTGAACTCTCCGGTGTACGGTTCCTCATGCACCTCTACGCCGGTAACCTTGGCATGAGGGGAACCAACATGACACCATCTGATCATCTCTTCGATGAGTTCTTCATCGCCTTCAAACACAGCTTCCACCCGCCCATCAGGTAGGTTACGAACAAACCCGGTGAGCCCCAAACGATCGGCCTCTTCTTTGGTATAGGCTCGGAAAAACACGCCTTGCACCCGACCGGAGATGAAGACATGGACACGTTTCTTACCCATACCTCCTCCCTTTCTCAGGGAAATTTAGGGCCTATTAAAAGCCCTTGTCAAGAAAAATGCTTGTCCGAAATCCTGGCAAAGGCCATATTATGTTTATCTTATGGTTAGACCATAACTTTTATCACCGGGGAAGAGGGTTCAAAAATGCAAGAGCTCTGCCATTATCAAGAACCAGTCAAACAACAGGAGTTGGTCCTTTGTCTCCTAAAGGTCGAAGAGATCGAAATCCCCCCTTTTCAGCGTGATATTTCCGAAGGCCTGAAACGTAATCTCTCTTTGGCCATCGATAAACTCGGTTTTTTGCACCCGATCATCGTCTTTAAGGACCGGGACAGATACTACGTCATTGATGGGCGGCATCGTTTAGAAGCCTTACAAGAACTGGGGCACGAAGAAATTGTGGCCCTTATCGTGCCCAAAGAACTAGCCTTGCATATCCTGGAGTTCAATACCGAAAAGCCACCCAATGTGAAAGAGAAGTCACGGCAGGCCTATCGATTGTTTCAGGAATTTTTGAACCAAGAACCAGAACGCCTAGAAGTAGACCTCTTTACCTTCTTCAAGGAACCGGCCTATCTGACCTTTGGCTTTGTCCTGGAGGAGTTTGAGACCCGTTTCCCGGCGAGTTTTTATGAATCTTTGGTGACCAAGATCGATCGTTTCCTTTCTGAGTCCCTTTCCGAAGCGGCTGAAGAACGTCGTCGGCGGGCTCAAAAATTGCTAGAACTCAATGAAGCGGTAAACGAGGCCTATAGTCGATTGGCCCTGACCAATGCCCTTCTCAAGGGCGAAATAGTGCGTAAGGCTATTCAACGGGCTTACGGGATGCGGGTACGTAAGATCGAAGACGAATTCTATGAAGCCCTGGAACGGGTCAAGGAGGCCTGTGAAGACCTGACGATCGAAGATTTTGGTGGTTAATTGGGGCTATGTATGATCCGTCTTATTGTCCGAAACTAAGGGCTATTGAGGTCATACCCTTCACCTATCAAGGACAACAGAGGCTCCTCCTACGAGACCCTTTTGGTTATACCGAAGGGGCCTTCATGTTACCGGCCTCCCTGGCCCCTATCCTCTCCCTGATGGATGGCTCTAATACCCTGCGTGATATTCAAACGGCAGCCACGCGACTATTTGGTCGGCTGGTCATGCTGGAGGAAGTGAGTCAGTTGGTGGCCTCGCTGGATGAAAGTTTACTTTTGGATAACGAGAGATTTCAGGCCTTACGCCAGAGGCTTGAAGAAGAATTTCGTTCCTCGCCTGTTCGTCCCCCTTCTCACGCGGACAAGGCCTATCCAAGTGATCCGGAAAAATTAAAGGCGTTTCTAGACCAAATTTTGGCCCAAAGTCAGCACCAAAGGGCTGAAAAACCCTCCAGGGCCTTGATCGCCCCTCACATTGATCTGGCCTGCGGAGCCAGGGGGTTTGCCTCGGCCTACCGCCGGGCCCACTTTCCCGAAAGGGCACGAATCATCGTCCTCGGGACAGGGCATTTCTTGGAAAGCGTGCTCTCGGTGGTACCCAAGGACTTTGCTACCCCCCTTGGTCTGGTATCTACGGATCGGGAGTTTATCTCGGCCCTGGAGGAAAGGGTGGGACCTGAGGTCCGAGGCCATGAATGGGGCCATCGGGCCGAACACTCCATCGAATTTCAGGTCATTTTCTTGCGTTATCTCTTTGGCGACCGGTTTCGACTGGTCCCGGTGCTCTGCGGAGGGCTTGAAACAATCACCGAAAAAGACCGAACCTTGTTGGAAAATTTTATTACCGCCTTGCGAGAGCTGGTCGATGAAGAGACCTACTTCGTGGCTGGGGTAGATTTTTGCCATTTGGGTGTACGATATGGCGACCTGGTTCCTGCCGGAGAACGAGAAAAAGAACAGGCCCTCCGATATGATCGAAGGCTCTTAGAGCGTCTGTTGGCTGTAGATCCTCAAGGGTTCTATGACCTTATTATGAGCTGCGAGAATCGTTATCGGGTGTGTGGTTTTACCCCCCTTTATCTCTTACTGCGTCTCTTAGAAGGGCGTCCTCTAAAAGGAGAGATCCTCCACCAAGAGGCTGTAGATTTTGGCCCGGGGTCGATCGTCTCCTTTGCCGCCGCTGTCCTCTATGATCAGGATTGATCTTTTCTCTGCCCATGGCCGTTGATGTCCTTTTGATAAACCCGTGGATATACGATTTTGCCGCCTATGATCTATGGGCCAGGCCCCTGGGACTCTTTCAAATCGGGGCCAAATTGCGCCAAGTTGGGTATCAAGTGGCCTTGCTAGATGCCTTAGATCCTTTTCACCCGGAGCTCCCCAAGCCTCCACGACGAAAAAGCTTTGGCACCGGGCATTATTTCCGCCAGCCAGTGCCTAAACCGGTATTTTTTAGCGATGTTCCCCGGCGTTTTGCCCGTTACGGGATGCCTGCCGAGGTATTCAAACAAGAACTAAAACGCCTCGGCCCGCCAAAGGTGATCCTGGTCACCTCTCTCATGACCTATTGGTACCCGGGAGTGGTTGAAGCCGTTCGTCTAGCCAAAGAGATTTACCCTGAGGTCCCGGTGCTCCTGGGAGGGGTTTACGCCACTTTATGTCCAGAACACGCCCGGACGATGGTCGGCGCAGATTTGGTCTTTTCCGGCCCGGAAGATGAATCTCTTTTAAAGGCGGTACAAGACCTGGTCAAACCCAGCGGGGCCAAGGCCCCCCATCCCTATCCAGTCTTTGATCTTCAGACCCGTATTCCTTATGTAGTCATCGCCACGAGCTATGGTTGCCCCTTTGGTTGCCCTTATTGTGCTTCTAAGCTATTACAGCCGACCTTTCGGCAACGAGATCCAGAAGAAGTGGCCTCAGAGATCGAATTCTGGCACAAATCCTACGGAGTAATAGACTTTGCCTTTTATGACGATGCCCTGCTACTTAATTTCGATCATCATTTGGGCGTAATCTTGGACAAGATCCTTTCCAAAGGTCTCAAACTCCGCTTTCATACACCGAATGCCTTGCACCTCCGTTTTATTACTCCAGAAGTAGCCCATTTGCTTTATCAGGCAGGCTTCGAGACCCTGCGTTTCGGTCTGGAGACCGCCGATCCCAAGCGAAGGGCCAAACTCGACCACAAGGTCTCGGTTGAAGACCTGCCTAGAGCCATGGCTTATCTGCGTGAGGCTGGGTTTAGGGGAGAGCAATTAGGGGTCTATCTCTTGTGGGGGCTCCCTGATCAGGACTTCGAGGAAGTAAAGGCCTCAGCCCGATATGTTGCCTACCACGGAGCCAGTCCTTATTTGGCCGAATATTCACCTATTCCAAAGACAGAGCTCTATCAAGAAGCCCTTCGAGTCTCCCGTTATCCCCTGGATGAAGATCCTCTTTTTCATAATAATTCGTGTTTTCCCTGTCTATCGAAACCGGATTGGGAGGCTATCGAAGAGACCAAACGTTATGTCAGGGCCTTAAGGGCCGAGGTGAAAGCGAGATCCACCCCTAGAGGTTTTCACCTAAAGCCACGGCCTTTTTAGGTATGGCTAGTCCGGTCTCTGGAAACACATAGTCGTAGGCCTGTTCCTTTAAGCCCAGCCACCAGAGCTCTTTCCTCTGAAAGGCAAAGCGGGTCTTGGCGAGCAATGGGAAAAATTCTTCTTGTTTAGACCTTGGAATCATCTCTGCTAGGAGCGGCGGAATACCTTGAAAGGCCTCCACCGCCGGGAGGGTGGGTAGAATAAATCGCCCCTTCGGATCAGGCAGGTCTTCTTTGAGACAAGGGCCAAGGCTCATTTGTCGGGCTAGGCGCAAAAAGAGTCGAGGTTTTATCTTAAAGGCCGGGAGTAAAAACACCGCTTTGGGCGGGGTCGCTAGGGTAGAAAAAGGGGGTTGGTCGAGGAGACCTATCATCGAACCCTTGACTTCTACCGTAAGCCGCCAAAAGGGCAGCCATGCCTCTCCGTTCGTGCCTAATATACGGTGTGGTACTCGGCGGAATCCTCTTGAACCGATTTCCCAGGCAGATTTACATTGAGGGCAAAAGAACACCTGGGCCTTGTTGTTTACGGCTAAGTCCCCTCCGCAATGTGGGCAGAGGGTAGGCCAAAAATCAAGGCGCAATCTTTCTACCGGTAGGCCCTCCTCTGAAGGCTCTTTTTCTCTCCAAGGGATATAAACCAGGCTTATCCATTCCCCCATAAAGGTCTCATAAAAGATTGAAGGGGTCTCTAGGGCTATCCCTCTGAGCGTAGAGCTCAATTTTTCCAAAAACTTACGCCGGCCAAAGGAAGGGTATAAAAAGACCCCGGGTTGTCTATGGACGAAACGAAGCTTTACCAATTGAGGTCTCAACCCCAAAGAGAGGGTCTCGGCCCCTGGTAAGGCACAAAGGCTGCTATCTACGTGGAAATGCTCTACCCCTCGGGTGGTGAGGGCAAAATATATCCCCCGCAATCGCCAGAAAGGGGCGTAGACAGCCCTTTTCAAAACCCGATTTTCCCCTAGGACTAAGACTGGTTGGGGATAAAAATGGATGACGTGCTTGACCCCACAATAGGCGCAGGAAAAGACCCGTACCGCCTCTTCAAGTTCCACTGGCGCCCCGCACTGGGGGCATTCCGCTTGTAAGACAAATTTAGAGGCGCTCACCACACTGATTACAAAAGACCGCCTGTGGAAGGTTCATCGCCCCACAATGGGTACACTTCTTCTCCTGGGGCCTTTTTTCCAACTTGGCCCCGCACCTAGGACAGAACTTGGCATGCGGGGGCACGTTCTTACCGCATTGAGGACATTGCTCAAAGACCACCAACTGATGCCCGCAGAAGGGACAAAACAAGGCCTCTTTAGGCACAGGATGCTGGCATTCGGGACATTGCGGCCCTTGAGAGGCCATCTGGGCCATCAGACTTGGGATCATCAAGCCGAGGCTTAGCCCGGCCCCTTCTCCTGCGGCTCCGGGGTTTTCCGCCGCCTTTTCCATGGCCGTAGCCGCCTTAAGGGCCATCAAACGATTCAAATCCTCGAAGAGGGCCAGTTTGGAACGATCATCGATGGCCTTTTGCACCTCCGGCGGAGGGGTGATGGCGTTGATATATAGGTGGGTCAAGGTCAAACCAAAGTGCTTTAGATCTTCCTGGACTAGGCGGTGCAGGCCAGCAGCTATCTCATCGTAATGTCCAGGGAGCTGGAAAAGACTGGTGAGATGTTCGCCTAGATAATCGTTTAGACGAGAAACGATGACTCGACCGATAAAATCCTGCAACTCAGAGGTCCCAAAGCGGGCTACAGTGCCGGTCAAGGCGTTGATGAGAAGTACCGGCTGGACCACCCGAAGATTAAAGACCCCATGGGCTCGAAGTCTGACTAGGCCGAGGTCTCGATCTCTAAAAGCCACCGGTTCGCGGGTACCCCATTTGAGGTTGGTAAAGACCTTGGTATTGACGAAATAGACTTCGGCCCTTAAGGGGCTGGTCAACCCCCAAGGCAAAGAGAGAAATTTGGTAAGGAGGGGGATGTTGGCCGTCTTTAAGGTGTGACGACCCGGGCCAAAGGCATGTAAAGCTTTACCTTGGTAGAAAAAGACGGCTACCTGGCTCTCGCGCACGATGAGTTGGGCACCGTATTTGATCTCTCCGGAACCCTCTTCGGGGATGCGCCAAACGATCTCCTGACCGGTGGGATCAAACCATTCAATGACCTCTAAAAAGACCAAATTGTTCGTGCCCATGGCCGTACCTTTTTCTTCCTTATATCGAGAGAAAGAGAAGGGCCCTTGAGACGCTTTACAAGAAATAGAGACTCTTTTAGCGTAAAGGAGACGAGCCCAGGAGAGGCAAATCAAGTATTCCAATAAGGGAGGCGTGTATGCTTCGATTCCGTAAGGAAAGATACGTCAGGCGATTCCTAAACCCTCTGAATAATTTCCAAGAAGAAGATCAAGAAATAGAAGTCCGGTTTGATCCTCTGCTCTCCCATACGGCGGTCTTCAATCCGGTCTTGGAAGATAAGGTCAGGCTCTTTTTTGGTCAACATGATTGGGCCTTGGTGGAAAGGGTGTCTGAGGCCACGAAAGAACAGTGTTTCATGTGCCCGCCTAAAGTACGCGAGATCACGCCCCGTTATCCGGATGAATTGATTCCTGGAGGGCGGCTTATCCGCGGGGAAAGCACCCTCTTCCCCAATCTCTTTCCCATAGCCCTACGCCATGCGGTCATCGCCGTAGGGGAAGCCCATTTTCGTCGCTTAAAAGACTTTCCCCCTGACCTGGTGGCCGAAGGCCTTGGCCTTGGCCTAGATTTTTTGAAAATTTTGGCCTCTCAAGATCAAGAGGCCTTGCACGGGATAGTTTGTGCCAACTATCTACCACCGGCAGGGGCCAGTCTGGTCCATCCCCATTTCCAAGTGGTAGCCACCGGTGAACCTTTCCCTCAGGCCAGGAGGTTCCTTGAGGCCAGCCTTCGCTTTTATTTAGATCACAGGCAAGGCTACTGGGATATCTTGGCCCAAGAAGAGGAGAAAGGAGAACGTTTCATCGCCCGGCTGGGGAAAGTGGTCTTTTTCACTAGTTTTGCCCCCCTGGGGACCAATGAAGTCCTCGGAGTGGTGGAAGGGGTCCATTCTCTTAAGGCCCTGAGCGAAGAAGACGTATTTCACCTGGCTAAGGGAATTTCTGCCGTGCTTGCCGGTTATGAAGATCTGGGTTACGGCTCCTTTAATTTTAGCCTTTATCTCCCCCCGCTTAAGGAAGAGACTCCCTGGTTCAGTCCCTTTATCCGGCTGATTACCAGACAGAATTTCTACGAAAACTATCGCACCGATGATTACTTCCTCCAACGCCAGTTGGCCTCGGAGCTAATCCTTATGCCCCCGGAAAAATTGGCCGAACATCTCAAAGCCTTCTTCCCGGAGGCCACAAAGTGAAAAAGGCCCGGGTGCTCTCTCAGAGGAGACTGAAAGGCAATTATTTCTTGCTATGGCTCTCAAGAGAAGGCCTCAGGAGCCTTCCTCAGCCCGGGCAGTTTGTCATGCTAAGGGCCTGGCCTGGCTTAGATCCCTTGCTAGCCAGGCCCTTTTCTGTTCATGACCTGAGGGAAGACGGCTTTGCCATTCTGTATCAAGTCCGTGGTCGGGGGACCCAGCTCTTGAACCAATTGAGAAAAGGAGATCCCGTGGATGTGTTGGGGCCTCTGGGGCAAGGGTTCCCTGAGCCGACGACCGAAGAGGTCTTCTTAGTGGCCGGTGGTATCGGGATAGCACCTTTTCTCCTGGCGGCAAGGCACCTTCGCGAGAGACATAAGGTGAGTCTATTTTATGGGGCCCGAAGTTCTTCTGATCTATTACGCCTCAAGGCCTTCAAAGAACTACGGGTCTCAATCCACCTCTCTACCGAAGACGGTTCCGCCGGGGCTAAAGGGCTGGTGACCGAGATCTTGAGAAAGTCCCTTGGCCGGACCAGGGCTACTATTTGGGCCTGTGGCCCCATGCCCATGCTCAAGGCCGTGGCCGAACTGACCCGAGAGGCTCAAGTCAAGGCCTATCTTTCTCTTGAGGCCAAGATGGCCTGTGGCCTAGGACTTTGTCTGGGGTGCGTGGTCCCCAAAGGTTCTCGCGGATTTTTACACGTCTGTACCGAGGGCCCGGTGGTCGAGGCCGAAGCCCTGTTTACTTGATTTGTTCCCGGAGATATTTAACCGCGTCCTCGGGCTTAAAGACCTTGGTCTCCCCGCTGCGGCGTTCTTTGACCTCTACCTGCCCTTCGTTTTTAAGGCGTTTGCCGACGACCAACTTAAAGGGAAGGCCGATGAGGTCGATGTCCTTAAATTTGACCCCAGGGCGTTCATCCCGGTCATCCCAAAGGACCTCAAGCCCGGCCTCGGTCAGGGCCTGATAAAGCTTTTCTGAGGTAGTGAACAACTCGCTATCCTTCACCCCTAAGGTCAAAAGGGCGACGTGGAAGGGGGCAATGCTTATCGGCCAAATGATGCCGTCTTGATCGTGATTTTGTTCGATGGCCGCAGCCACGGTCCGTGAGACCCCGATCCCATAGCAGCCCATGATGATGGGGCGTTCTTTTCCCTGTTCGTCCAGGAAGGTGGCCCCCAAGGCCTCGCTATACTTCGTACCGAGCTTGAAGACATGCCCGACCTCGATTCCGCGGGTCAGTTCCAGGGGCTTACCGCACCGCGGGCAGAGGTCCCCCTCGGTCACGTTGCGTAGGTCATAGAAGGCCTCGATCTGAAAATCTCGCGGATAATTGGCGTGGATGTAATGGGCATCGGCCTCATTGGCCCCGACCACAAAGTTCTTGAGCCCGCGCACCGCATGGTCGGCGATGATCTTGACTCCAGAAAGCCCTACCGGCCCGGCAAAACCTACCGGGGCCTTGGTCAGTTTTTCTACCGTCTCGGCCTCAGCCATCCTGATGGTTCTGGCCCCCAAGGCTCGACGGAGTTTGACCTCGTTTAACTCATGATCTCCGCGTATGAGGACGGCCACCGGTTCATCATCAACTAGATAGAGCAAAGTCTTGACCAATTTAGAGGGCGGCACCCCGAGAAAGGCCGCTACTTCCTCAACGCGTTTCAGATCCGGAGTAGACACCTTCTCTAAGGGCCTTTCCTTTTCCTCGGGATAATCATAGGAAGCCACGGCCTCGGCCAATTCCAGATTGGCGGCGTAACCACAGGCCGGGCAACTGACCACGATATCTTCTCCGGTCTCCGCGAGCACCATAAACTCGTGGGACTCATGCCCACCGATGGCCCCGGTGTCAGCCATGACTGCCTTGAAACGCAAACCGCAACGGGAAAAGATGCGTTCATAGGCGGCGTACATGGCCTGATAGGAACGATCAAGGCCTTCTTCGTCTACGTCAAAGCTGTAAGCGTCTTTCATGATGAATTCTCTCCCGCGCATCAGTCCAAAGCGCGGGCGGATCTCATCGCGAAATTTGGTCGCTATTTGATAAAGGATGAGGGGAAGGTCTCGGTAGGAACGGACCTCCCGACGAACCAGATCGGTGATCACTTCTTCGTGGGTGGGACCGAGACAAAAATCATGATCCTTACGGTCTTTAAAACGCAGGAGTTCCTTGCCGTATTCTTCCCAACGCCCGGATTCCTGCCAGAGCTCTGCCGGCTGGACCAACGGGAGAAGGACCTCTAAGGCCCCGGCGCGATCCATCTCTTCGCGGACGATATTTTCCACCTTGCGCAAGGCCCGAAGCCCTAAGGGTAGAAAACTGTATATACCCGAGGCCAGACGACGGATCATCCCGGCCCTGAGCATGAGCTTGTGACTGATCACCTCGGCTTCAGCCGGGTCCTCCCGAAGGGTAGGCAAGAAATATCGGGAAAGCCTCATCGCGTTCCTCCTTGCCAAATTGTCCCCAAAGTATACGCCAAAAGGCACGCAAAACAACGGCGTTGTTATTGAGTCTGCACACCACAGACCCTATGGATATCCGTTTAACCAAAAAGTCCCTTGGATTGTAGCCGTTGATCTGGGTAAACTAAATTTTTCACCGAAAGCCTTGAATTAGGTCTCGAGAGATCCTCTGTAGGACTTGTCCGATTTTTGGTCAGGTACTAATGTAATATTAGTACAATATTCTAAGGCAATAATATCAAAGGATGGGTTAATATGAGGAAGATCACGGTGTCGTTTACCCTCTCCGCGGATCTTGTTGAGGCCATAAAGAAGGCCGCCTCTCGTCGCCATCTTTCTGCAAGCGCCTTGGCCGAGGAGCTAATAAGGGAAGGCCTCCGGGCCAAAAGACAAAGAGAACTTAAAAAGGTAGCCCTTTCTCCCGAAGCCCTTGAGAAAATAGAGGGAATCGTGGCCATAGGCGGAGACGCCTTTGAAGATTCGGAGGCCATTTATGAGTGAGAGGTTCGTCCTAGTAGATACTTCGTTTCTGGTGGCTCTGGTGGACGAGAAAGACAGTTTGCATCGGAAAGCTCAGAAATTGAAAGGCCATCTTACCGGGCGTGCTCTCGTTTTTACGGACGTGGTGTATGCCGAGGCCATCTCTGTCATGAGCAGAAGGGTCCGAGAAAGAAGGAGTATTTCTGTAGAAGAAAAGGGCCTTTTCTTTGCCACAGTAGTGAAAAAGATGAAAGCCCTTATCGATGGCAGACTGCTGTATCTGTTCCCCATGGTTCCCGAGTGGCTGGAGAAAATAACCCAGATTTGCCTTGATTCAGAAGGAAGACTCAACTTCAACGACGCTTTGCTTGTATTTGCCGCCCGGGATTACGAGATCGATTCGATCGTTAGTTTCGATCCTGATTTCGACCAATACTTAGAGCGTATCGGATGAGTCGGAAGACCCTTTTAGAGTTTTGTAACGAATCGCGAGCCAAGGGCCGCAAGTTTCCCGATGGCTTTAGGTTCCGGGTAAGGAGATCCACCGAGAGCAGCTCAAACGTGTGAAATTAGCGATCTTATGTCGGCAGGCCCTCGCCTCACTTACCAACCCAAAATCCTTCTGGAAGAGCGAGTACGGCGAGAAAGAAGACGATAGCGTTGTATACCCCTCCGCCTGGCGCGAGGCACTCTATAACCCCTTAAACTCTGAGGAAGAGTGATACTTTCAAAACAGTCTACAGGTTCCTTGGCCTTCTTATACCAATCTTTTTCCTTTTCTTCTTCCGAGACAGGCTTAAACCCTTGTTCTAGAAGAAACTCTATGACTTCTTGCTCTTCTGTTCTTCTTCGAACCATTTAAGGTACCTTTCAATCAAAAATTCGTATTCTTGTTTTAGTTCGCTGATAGCCAAGGTCAAAACGGTCGCCTTATCTAAGCCAGGATACCATACTTTACGGCGTTTTCGAGGATCAGGATGAAGAATGTCCTTGTGAGGACACCCATGAGCGCTATCGTAGCGTAAAATTTCAATATTTTTAAAAATAAGTTTGACTACAAAATTTTTAATCTTTCCCCTCTGTGAGGAGAACCAGACAAAGATTTTAATATCTTCATCTAGCTCAATAAAAAATTCTCTTTCGTCCATGCCGCCTTACCCCTAAACAATAAAAACCTAGCGAAAACAGCAAGGCTCATGTCAAGGCCGCCGAGGGCCGCCTCAGGTGTATTCGCGGAAGAGGAGATCGTGAAGGGCCGGGCGAAAGGCCTTGATCTTGACATTTTCCCTCGTGGGATGAACCCGGTTGGTCAAAAGGACGATGATCATGGCCCTTTCGGGATCAATCCAAAAGGAAGTCCCAGTAAAACCCAGGTGCCCAAGGGCCTTTCGGGAAATAAGGCCCCCGGCACTTGAGCCTTCTGGACTAGGGCGATCAAAACCAAGGGCCCAGGTGCCAGCCTCACTCCGCCACTCCCAAAAGATCCGAACCAAATCTTTGGTAAGAAAGGAGGACTCTTCTCCAAAATAGGCCAGAAGGAGTCTCTCAAGCAGGGCCAGGACCGCCTCCGCCGAGCCAAATAGCCCGGCTTGGCCGGCTACGCCACCGATGACCCAGGTGTTTTCGTCATGGACCTCGCCCCGAAGGAGCTTCCCCCGCCAGGGACAGATTTCCGTAGGGGCCAGACGAGAAAGATCAATACCTTGTTTACGAGGGATAAACATAAGCTCAGGCCTTCTTTGTTCAAACAATAATCCCAAGGTTTCCTCAAAGAAGAGATCGAGTTTCTTCCCAGTTCCCTTAGTGATCAGTTGGCCGAGCAGAAAAAACCCTAAGTCGCTATAGATTTGTTTCTTACCCACGGGATAGCTCGGTGGTTCGGCCAAGATCCAATCTTCAAGGAGCTGGCCACGGTCTTCAAACGGATAGGTGATGAGTTTGGCAAAATAGGGCCGATGGGCGGGAAAGCCGGCGGAATGAGAAAGTAAATGAAAGAGGCGTACCTCGTGAAACCAAGGCGGGGCCTCGAAATAATCTGCTGGTCGGCTCTCAAGACTTAAGACCCCTTCGCTTATGAGGCGCATCAGACAAAGGGTGGTGGCCAAAGGTTTGGTAAGGGAGGCCAGATCATAAATGGTTTCCGGATGATTGGCCTCAAGTTTGGGTACCCAGGCACGCCAGCCAAAGGCCTCAAGCCAGACTCGCCCTTCCTGCCAAAGGGCCAAGACCGCTCCGGGGAAAACCCTTTCCGCCACTCCTCGGGCCATCATGGCCCGAATCGTCGGTTTAAACCTCAAGTGATCGACGTGGTTTGACCTCAATTTGTTGGCGAATCCTTCGGAGTTCTTCGAGGTCAAAGAGGTATTTTTCTCCACAAAAGTCACAAGAGATCTCGGCTGGTTGTCCTCTTTTGATTAATTCGTCGATTTCTTTTGGCCCCATGGCAATCAAGGCCCGTTCCGCCCGTTCTCGGGAACAACGACATCGATACTGAAGGGGTCTTATTTCTAAGATCTCGACCTGCTCGGGGCCAAAGATGCGTTTCAAGATCTCCTCCGGGCTGAGGCCTTCTCGCAAAAGGGTGGTTACCGGCGGTAAATCAAGAAGGGCCTTTTCGGTAGCGCTTATCTCTTCCTCACTTGCCTGGGGCATGGTCTGGATCAGGAAGCCCCCGGCGGCGGCCACGGTGTTGTCCTGTTCGACAAAGACTCCTAAGGCTACCGCTGAGGGAATCTGCTCGGAAACGGTCAGGTAATAACTCAGGTCCTCGGCAATCTCACCGGAGATAAGCTGAGTTGAGCCTTGATAAGGTTCTTTGAGCCCTAAGTCCCTGATCACAGAGATAAATCCATTGCGCCCCACGGCTTGACCGACCAGAAGCTTACCCTTTTGGGGAGTGAGGTGGATGTGGGGTCGCTGAACCAGTCCTCGAACATTACCCTCGGCATCGGCCTCGGCGATGATCTCCCCCAGGGGCCCGCCGCCGTTTATCTGGATCATGACCCGGCCTGTCTTGAGATCAGCCCCGAGAAGAGCGGCAGCGGTAAGGGCTCGGCCTAAGGCCGCGGTAGCCGTGGGAGAAGTGCGGTGGCGATTCCTGGCCTCCTCGACCAGGTCTTTGGTATCCGCGGCAAAGATCCGAAAGGCACCATTTTGGGCTAGACCTCGAACCACGTAACTCACCTTGGCCTCCTAGTCCTGGGTAATAAGCTTTGAAAGCTCTTCCGAGCGCTTGGTAGCGGCCTCCACCGCCTCCATTACCGTGGCCGAAAAGGCCCCCTCAGCCATGGCCTTAACCCCAGCAATAGTGGTCCCCCCGGGAGAAGTGACCATAGCCTTTAGTTGATATGGATCGCGCTTGGTCTCTTTCATCAGCTTGGCTGTCCCAAGGACGGTCTCTACCGCTAATCTTTCGGCCACCGGCCTAGGAAGGCCTACCTTTACTCCGCCGTCAACCAAGGCCTCTATAAAGAGGGCTACAAAGGCTGGCCCACTGCCGGAAAGCCCGGTCACCGCGTCAAAATAGACCTCAGGGAGTTCCAGACATTCGCCTAAGGCCGAGAGGATCTCTCTGGCCAGGGCCAAGTCTTCAGCCGTGGCCCTTTGGCCAGGGGTATAGGCCGAGATCCCAGAAAGCACCAGGGCTGGGGTATTGGGCATGACCCTGATGACCCTAGTCCCTTCGGGTAAGCGTCTTTCTAAAAAGAGCAAAGGGATTCCGGCGGCAATGGAGATGATCAAATGATGCGAAGGATTAACCACCGGCGAGATCTCTTCTAAGACCCCGGCCAGGACTTGGGGTTTGACCGCCAGGACAACGATTTCCACCTCTTTGACCAGGGCGGGGTTGCTTTCTAAGGCCGTCACTTTATAGGTTTTAGCCAGATAGTCTCGGCGTTCGGGCAGTGGTTCAGAGACCAGAATTTGTTCCGGCTGAACGGTCTTTGAGGCCAGGAGGCCTTTGATCATGGCCTCGGCCATCTGCCCCCCACCGATAAACCCAAGCCTCTTCTCTAACGCCATAATTCCTCCTTCGGTCTCTTTTCACCCTATCATGCTTTCTTCTCCGTGCAGCTTGCAGAAGACGTTCTTGTCCAAAAACAGAACGAATTTCAGATCAAGGACGAGATTATCGCCGCAAAGTAGCCTTAAGACGCAAAGGATTCAGCAGTAAATCAAGGGCATCAAGGATATTAGAGACCAAGATATTGGCCACAAATAAAGTCTCGCGGGCTACGCCTTCGTTTAGGAGCACCGCTACCCCTAAGGCAGCGGCCTCTAACATAAGGCTATCGTTCCGCCCATTGCCAAAGGCCACCACCTTGTCTTCCCCAAGCCCCTTAACAAATTCCAACTTGGCCTTGTCTTGATCCCCTTCAGGCAGGATGGTGATCTCACAAGGGCTATCTTTTAGGGCCTCCTTGACCTTACCGAAGGTGTCAGCGGTGATCACATAAATCTTGAGCTTATCTGCCAGTTTTTCCAGGCGTTCTTTCACCCCGGGGATGAGGTTACCATCCACCGCCATGGTGCCGTTGAAATCCATGACCAAGTATTCCAAACGAAGTTCTTCACCACCAGGGATCTTTACCTGGATCATCTAACCCTCCTCAAAGTTCTATTCGTTTGATCCGGGCGGCATGACATTGGATGTTCACCGCCACCGGTAAACTGGCAATATGGGTGGGGAAGGCCTCGACATGGACCGCCAAGGCTGTGGTCTGTCCGCCGAAACCAAGGGGCCCAATGCCCAGACGATTAATGGCCGAAAGGAGTTCGGCCTCGAGTTCGGCCACCTCCGGTCGCAAAGAAGGGGTACCCAAAGGGCGACACAGGGCCTCTTTGGCCAATAGGGCCGCCTTTTCAAAGGTACCACCAAGGCCCACGCCTACTATCACCGGGGGACAGGGATTGGGACCGGCCTCAGCCACGGTTTCCAGGACAAATCGTTTGACTCCTTCAAGCCCCGCCGCCGGGGGGAGCATAGTCAGACGGCTCATGTTTTCACTACCACAACCCTTGGGTAAAAGGATAAATCTAAGCCGGTCTCCTGGGACTATCTTTAGGTGAATAATGGCCGGGGTATTGGTGCCGGTATTTTTTCGCGTGATCACATCAGCCACGGACTTGCGCAAGAAACCCCGCTCATAGCCCTGCTTTACCCCCTCATTGATGGCTTCCTCAAGCCCTTTGACCCGTACTTCTTCTCCTAATTCAACAAAGACCACCGCCACCCCTGTATCCTGACAGATGGGCAGGTGTTCTCTTCGGGCAAGGGCGGCGTTTTCCAAAAGGATATCCAAGGTCTTGCGTGCCAGAGGAGAAGGTTCCTTCGCTTTGGCCTGACGTAGGGCCTCTTCCACCTCTGGGGGAAGATCACAACAGGCCTCGATGACCCCCTGGGCCACGGCTTCGATGATCTTTTCACAGGCAATTTCTCTCATAGCCTTTCGCTTAACATAGGAAAACCAAACGGAAAAGGGCTGGTTAAGAGACCTCCAAAAAGATTCGGCCTTCTTTTTCTTTGAAAATTAGAGACAAGTCCTTTATTACTTACGGAAATGAAAATCCTTGCCTTTCAAGGAAGCCCTAGAAAGGGCGGAAATACCGATCTTTTGCTCGATGCCTTCCTAAAAGGGGCCAAAGAAGCCGGGGCTAAGACAGAAAAGATTTATCTGGCCAAGGTCAGGATTACCCCTTGTCTCGAATGTGGCCAGTGCGATCAGACCGGAATATGTGTCATCGAAGACGATATGACCCGGATTTACCCCAAAATCGAGGAGGCTGACCTTATCGTTATCTCTTCCCCGGTCTTTTTTTACAACCTTACGGCCTACACCCAGGCCTTGATAGAAAGGGCCCAGGCCTATTGGGTCCGAAGATACGTCTTAAAAAAACCGCCTCCTTTGGGAAAAGAAAGGCTTGGTCTCCTTTTTTCCATAGGGGCCACCAAAGGCCCTCGATTATTTGAGGGCATGATCCGGGTAGTACGCTATTTTTTCGAGGCCATCTATGCCCGATACGAAGGTGGGCTTTTTTATCGGGGAATAGAAAAAAAGGGGGCCATCCTTGAACATCCCAAGGCCTTAGCCGAGGCATTCCATCTGGGCCGATCGATTAATCTTCCTCCCTCGGAGTGGCCGGTGACGAGGAGCCTCTCCCCTTGATCTAAGCTTTACGGTCAAGACAGAGTTCTACCACCATCTGAGTCCCGTCAACCTTAAAGGGCATGGCCATGCGTTGGCTCTGGCAGAGAGGGGTCACGGTGTGTTTCTCTCCGGTGATGATCACCGGTACGGCGGCCTGGAGGGAAATGCCCTGTTGTTCAAAACGCCGCCTAAAGGACCCACAGATCTGATTGGCCAGCTCCCCGGCGGCATCCCGGACCTCTTCGTCTATTTCTGTTGGGGTGGTGCCGAAGAGACTGGAAACAATCTTGAAAATACATTCTTTGGTAAAGGTTACGGTAAGCATCCCGGTAAAACCGGAACCAGCCAGGCCGTTTATGGCCGAGATCTCGCCTAAGGCCTCGGGTTCCTTCCGAACAAAGGGTTTTCCGGCCTCAGGGGCCTGGCCGGTGTAAGCAGAGATTACCTCTTTGACCGATTCTTCCAGGGCTTCAAAGATGGTGATGCCCATTGATGCCTCCTCGTATTGATGCGGTCTCTAAATTCTTCGGAAAAAATCGGCCTTTTCTTGATGAGAAAAGTCTAGAGCAAGACTTAAAGCTTCTCTAATCGAAGCCGAAAAGTTATGAAGCAGTCTCCATCCATTAAAAATTTTTCCCCAAGGAGGGCCAAATGAAGGGATATTATGATCTTTCTCTCAAGTATAAAATTCTGATCCCTTTCCTTGCGGCTGCTTTTCTCCTTTCTCTCATCTCCTTTTGGTACACCTCTTTGGCTACCAAACGCTTAATCTTACGCGCCGGAAAAGAACAAGTTTCAGATAGCGTTTCTACTCTTAAGAAGAGTATCGATGAGGCCTTGACCGCAGAGACCATCCTTGTTGATACCGTTTCACAGATAAGCCGAGTCCAACAAGATATAGCTTCCAGGGATCGTCAAGCCCTGTTGGAGCTAGTGAGGCCTATTCTTAAGAAGGCCAAAAAACATTCTGGGCTTGATTTCGCCCTCCATTTTCATACCCCGGATGGTCGTTCCTTTTTGCGAACGTGGAATCCCAACGATTACGGAGATGATCTTACCAGCTACCGCCCTATGGTAGCGGCCATCCTTCAGAGTCACCAACCTGAAGAAGGGATCGAGATTGGACATCACGGCTTAGCTGTACGGGCCATTGCTCCTATTTTTTATCAAGGTAAATACGTTGGTAGTGTCGAAGCTGAAATCCCTATGGAAGAAATTTTTCGTCTAGCCAGTGGAGAAGAGAATGCCATGGCGGCCTTTGTGACTCCAGAAACAGCTCGTTTTATAAAGGAAGAGTTGTTAGGAGAAAGGGTAGGAGAATTTCGACTGGCCTCTTCTTTCAAAAAGATAAAACCAGGGGCTGTCACTCCAGAAATTCTGCAGCAAGGACTTAAGGGAGAAAGAGAAAAAATGTTCAAAGACTACGGTCTAGGCCTTGAACCGATCAAAGACTTTGAAGGCAAGACTATCGGCGTCTTGGTGGTAGGGCGAGATCTTTCCGATCTGGCTGCCTTGGCCGCCAAGACTATCAAACAAAGTTTATTGACCATGAGCCTGGCCTTTTTAGCAGCTTTAGCCATGGCCCTCTGGTTGGCCCGTGCCCTTAGTCGACAGCTTTCTCTTGCGGTGCACCGTATGGAAGATATCGCTCAGGGTGAAGGGGATCTGACCAAAGAACTTCCCATCACCGGACAGGACGAAATGGGCAAACTCTCCAAGGCCTTCAATCTCTTCCTCGATAAGTTGCGTCGGCTGGTTAAACGCCTGAAGGACCAAGTGGTCCACATTGCTCATACCTCAGACAGACTGGAAGACGCCGCCCACGCCCTGGAAGAAGGAGTCAATCTAGTCGAAAGCCAGACCGACCGCATTGCCGATACCAGTCGTTCTCTGGCCGGGCGAGCCGATGAGGTCCACCAGATGATCACCGAGATGGAACGGGCAGTAGCTGAGATCTCGCAACAAACTTCCAACGCAGCCAATATCGCCAATGAGGCCCAAGAAAAGGTCCGGCTGGTGGCCCAGGTAATCGAAGAGCTCGGGCAAGGGTCTAAAGAGATCGGCGAAGTGGTAAACTTTATCAACTCCATTGCCGATCAGACCAATCTCCTGGCTTTAAACGCCACCATTGAGGCCGCTCGTGCGGGAGAGGCGGGCAAGGGTTTTGCCGTGGTGGCCAACGAGGTCAAAGAGCTGGCCCGGCAGACCGGCGAGGCCACCGAGGACATTGCCCAGAAGATCAGAGGTATCCAGGAGGCCTCTGATCGGGTGGTCCAGTCCATCCAGCAAATCTCGGAGGTGATCTCCCAGATCAGCGAGGTCTCCGGGACCATTGCCGCGGCGGTCGAAGAACAAACGGCCACGGTCTCTGGAATCTCCGAAAACATGACCAATGTGGCCCAACAGGCCGAAGGGCTCTCGGCCCTGGTGCCGGAAATGAAAAAGGCGGCGGAATTGACCAGAGAAAGTATGAACCGAGTAAAAGAGGAACGCGAAAAACTGGCCGAACTCTCCGAGACGATGAAAAGACTGGTCAACCAATTCAAGACTTAAACCTAAAACCCTGCGAGGGGAGATGCCCTTCTCCTCGCAGGGTTTGCTCTTCTTTTACAAGATTAATGTGTCAGACGGGCTAACTTGCGTTCGGCGCGGATGAACTTGAGGGGATTCAGGGGACGGCCCCAATAACGTATTTCATAATGCAGATGAGGCCCGGTACTACGCCCTGTATTTCCCAGGTAGCCAATAATGTCTCCTTTGTGGACCCGCTCCCCGCGTTTGACTATGTATTTGCGCAGATGTCCATAGACGGTTAAATAACCGTGCTTGTGTTTGATCTTTACGTAGCGCCCCAGGCCCCGCTGATAACCTACCCGATAGACCACCCCATCGGCTGTGGCCCGTACCGGCTCTCCGTAACGGCCCACGATGTCGATTCCAGCGTGAAAGGCGCGTTTGCCGGTAAACGGATCTCGCCTAAAACCATAATAAGAAGAAATATATCCCTTACACGGTTTGCCTATGGGGACCTTTTGGATCATGCTCAGATATTTATCCATCCTCTTCAGGAGGGCTTTGTACTCCTCACGCGGGGGCAAATACGGACCACCCTGGCCCCTGGGTGGAAGGGAGGCCAATTTTTTTACGTAGCGGGAGAGCCCGAGCTCGGAGATGAGCTTCTTCATCAGGGAAGACCGCTGCCGGAGGAGCCCCACGGCGTTCTGCAAAAGTTCTTCTTTTTCCCGCTGCAGTTGGTTGATCTGGGTCTCTAATTCCTTTTCACGCAGCTCAAGGGCCACGACCTGGCGTTTGAGATGGCTTATCTCCTGTTGGAGCTGACGATTACTCCAAAGTAGTACCGCCACCAGGACGGACAAGAAAATGGCCAGGATGGAAGTCCCCAAAAGGGCGACGGTCTTAATGCTTGTAGGGTTATTTGCTTCGTCTGTTTGAGGTGGCACAGACAACCCCTCTCTCTTTTCCATGCCCCGGAGATTGCCAGAAAGACCTTCAAAAATCAAGTATTTTGTGCTTGAGTTGGAATTTATGGAAACAAAAGAAGAACGTATTTGGTTGGAAGTAAGTATCAATCTTCCTGAACATCTGGCCGATCCGGTGACCAATTTTCTGGTCGAGCTTACCGGGCACGGGGTCAAAATCGAAGACCTTGAGCCTCATCCCGAAGAGGGTCCTCGGGTGCGTGTCGTGGGATATTTTGCTCCGGAGCAGGCAGAAACTGGTCTTATCAAAAGGCTCTATCAATACTTGGCCGGGCTTGAAGAACTCTTTCCGGGTGAGGTCAAGCTTGATGTCGAAACCAAACCCTTGCCAGAGGAAGATTGGGCCTGTGCCTGGCAAGAGTATTTTAAACCCCACAAGGTCACCAAACGTTTAGTAATCAAGCCCTCTTGGGAGATTTATGTCCCGAAAAAGGACGAAATAGTGATTGAAATAGACCCAGGTCGAGCCTTTGGGACCGGACGCCATCCTTCGACTTATCTCATTCTTCAAAGGCTGGAATCCCTATTTGAGGAAGTCTTTTGGCCCAACGGATTTGAACCTTACACCCTTGACCTTGGCACAGGGACAGGCATCCTGGCCATTGCCGCGGCCAAGCTAGGGGCCAAAGAGGTAGTGGCCATCGATATTGATCCCGAAGCCGCAGAAGTGGCCAGACAAAATGTCTATCGCAACCACGTCCATGAAAAGGTCTACGTAAGTACCACCCCGGTCTGGGAACTGGCCGATTGTTTTGATCTCATCATGGCCAACATTGCCTCTTATGAATTAAAGCTCTTGGCCGAACCCATTGTCTTCATCCTTCATCCCGGTGGACGTCTATTACTTTCTGGTTTCTTAAAGGAAGAGGTGGAAGAACTCCTTGAAACCTATACCTCTTTGGGGCTTAAGCTCGTTTACCAGGCCATTGATCCCGAATTTGAAGAATGGGTGATGCTCGATCTCAAAAATCCCTAAATCGTTTTCTGGCCCAAGGCCTTAGCCCAGGGGCCCTGGTCTGGCTAGACGAAGGAGAGGCCCATCACTTGATCCACGTTTTGCGCCTAAAGGAAGGGGCTCAGGTAATCTTGATCGACGGTTGTGGGCATGAATACCTGGGCGAAGTGCAAAGTATTAAACGAAAAGAGGCCAAAATCCTGGTCCACAGACTCTTGAGGAAAGAACCACCGCCTGAAAAAGAAATAACCCTCCTCCTCCCCTTACTCAAAAAAGAAAACACCTCCATGCTGGTGGAGAAGGCCGTGGAATTAGGCCTGAAAAGGGTGGTCTTATTGATCACCGAAAGGACCGTGGTGCACGGAGACAAAAGGTTCCGAGAAAAACTAAACAAGCGGGCCCTTCAGGCCTTAAAACAATGTCGTCGCCTCTGGGCCTTAGAAATAGAAGGCCCAATCCCCCTCCAAAACCTGAGAGAAGAGGCAGAACTCAAGATATTGGCCTATGAAGGGGAAGAAGAACACAGCCTAAAAGAAGTATTAGAAGGCTTTTCAGGGAAAAGCTTGGCCTTACTTTCCGGGCCAGAAGGGGGATTTTCAGGCCCTGAAGTCGAATTTTTACGCAGTAAGGGCTTTATCCCCGTTTCTCTTGGGCCTTATATCCTGCGGGCTGAAACCGCCGCCTTCTATCTGATGAGCGTGGCCCGTTATATGATCTTGTAATCTTTCAAGGGCCGTTTGGTAAACCGCCTGATTTAGATCTCTTTCAAGAGTTTCTCGACAAAGGCCGGCACCACCTTGGTGGCCGGGCCGTAGTGGTGTTCATGAAAGAGTTCAGCCACCGCCGAGGGTTCCAGATTAAGCTCCACGCAATGAGCCATGTTCTTGCGGGCCACGGCGACAAAACCCGCCGCCGGATAAACCGTGCCGGAGGTGCCAATGGCCACAAAGAGATCACACCGCCTTAGGGCCTCGTGGATTTCATCAAGGTAAAAAGGCATCTCTCCAAACCAGACAATATGTGGCCGAAGGGTACCCTTTTCCCCACAACGCGGACAGATCGAGGCCGTAGTGATCTCACCGGTCTCACGGAAGATGCCACCGCACTCGGTACAGCGTATTTTGAGTAATTCTCCGTGCATGTGAAGCAGGTTCTTGGTCCCTGCTCGTTCATGGAGGTCATCCACGTTTTGCGTGATCACCAAGACCTCTCCGGGATATTCGCTTTCTAAGCGGGCCAAAGCATAGTGGGCGGCATTGGGTTCGACCTTGAGGAGATCCTTACGGCGTTGGTTGTAAAACTCATGGACAAAGTCGGGGTTTTGCGCAAAGGCCTCAGGAGTGGCCACCTCTTCGATCCGATATTGCTTCCAAAGCCCCCCTGACCCACGAAAGGTCTGTATTCCAGACTCGGCGGAAATCCCCGCTCCGGTGAGGATGACAATGTGTTTCGGCCTCATAAGCCCTTCAATTCTTGATCTTTTCTCCTAACTTTTGCCATTTTTGGTAGAGGTCTTGGGAGTCGGTGAATTCTATCTGGAGAAAATAGGAATCTTTTTCAAAGGCCTGTGAAGGAATGACCCGGATACCGGCCCCGGACAATTTACCAGCCCATTTACGAAAGGCCTCCTCCTGAGCCACTAACCTCGGGAACAACCTTTTTCGGAGATAAGAATAGAGTTTTTCTGTCTTCTGAGGAGGATTTAACTTCTCCTGGCTCAAGATTTCTTCAATCGCCGGCTCCGTTAAGATTTGATAAACGGGCCTTTCTTCTTTACGGGATAGATCCTGAAGGATTTCTAAGATCTGGCGTTGACGATTGGCCCCGGGCCTTAAGGTGACCAAGAGCCTGGCCAGCGCCTGACGATCCATCTCTTCAAGGTCAAGGAGCCTTATGGCCAACTGGGGTTGGATGATCTCTTCACAGACCAAGGTTTTGAGCTCATCTTCCAAAAAATTCAGCTTGAGGAGAAATTCTAGATTCTTATAGGCAGGGCTGTAGCCCAAACGCGGAAGGATGTCTTCTATGACCTTCTCTTCGGAGAGATAGTGAAGAAATTTTTCGATCACCAAGGCCTGCTCGATGATGTTGAACCCCCTGGTGGTGATATTTTCCTCAAAGGCGATCATCAGACAGGAAAGGTCATCCACCCATGCCGGGAGGACTTTACACATAACCCTTTGGAGGCCAAGCCTTTGGGCAGCCACCAAACGCCCTCGTCCACAGACGATCTGGTATTTCTTTCTGTTTTTCCGTACTACCGGGGGGTGAATGATTCCTACCAAATCGATGGAATTGACCAAATCCAGCGAGCGGCAAGGGAAAGAAAGACAAAAGGTCTCGTCGGTGAAGTCAATCGTCTTTAATGGTAGACGGTAATGTTTGAAATTCAAACAGGTAAATCCTTTCCCGTCAGTCTTTTCAAGGCTTCAAGATAACGGCTTCTTGTCTTCTCGACAATCTCCGGAGGAAGGGCAGGCGCCGGGGGCTTTTTATCCCAACCGATTTCTTCCAGCCAATCCCGAAGGAACTGTTTATCAAAGCTTTCTTGGGGCCGGCCCGGTTGGTAACGATCCTTGGGCCAAAAGCGGGAAGAATCCGGGGTGAGGACTTCATCGATCAAGATGAGCTTGTCCTGATAGAGTCCGAATTCGAATTTGGTATCGGCAATGATGATACCACGTTCCTCGGCATAAGCCGCAGCCTTTTGGTAAATGCTCAAAGAGAGTTCACGGACCCTCTCGGCCTGTTCCTGCCCGATGATGCGGGCACATTCCTCAAAGGTGATGTTTACATCATGCCCTTCCTGAGCCTTGGTCGAGGGGGTAAAAATGGGCTCTGGTAACCGATCGGCCTCTTGAAGACCTGGCGGGAGTTTGATCCCGCAGACCGTACCGGTGCGCCGGTATTCCTTAAGCCCGGAGCCAGCCAAATAGCCCCGAACGATGCACTCCACCGCCAAGGGCTTGGCCTTGACCACCAACATGCTTCGGCCTTTAAGCTCTTCGACGTAGGCTTGACAACTCGGCGGGTACTGAAAGACATCAGCGGTGACCAGGTGGTTTTCCACCAAGTCCTTCAAAAAATCGAACCAGAAAAGCGACATTTGGGTGAGGATAACCCCTTTGTCCGGAATAGGAGTGGGCATGACCACATCAAAGGCAGAGATGCGGTCGGTGGCCACCATGAGCAGATAATCGTCAATCTCGTAAAGATCACGGACTTTACCCCGGTGTTTTAGCTTTAAATCAGGAAAATTGGTTTCAAAGACAGTTTTACCCATGATTAAGCCGCCATCTTTGCCAGACGCCTGGTGCGTTTCTTAAAACGGGAGGCCAGTTTACGATAGCGTTCATAGCGTACCAAGTCGCCCTCGGCCTTGGCCTTGGCCGCCAATTCCTTGAATTTGGCCACCTTGGCCTTGAGCTCCCGCATACTGCCCCCGACCTTGCGGGGCTTTTCTTCGATCCCGTAGATCTTCTTAAGAACAGAAATAAGCTCCTCTTTGTTCATGCCGTGAACGCCCTGAATCCCCGGGATCTGGAGGGCGACCTCACGCAATTCTTTGATGGTCATCTTCTCAAGCTTTTTCTCCAGTTTGGGCAGTTCGGTGTTAGACGCTTCAGACATCCCCCGTCACCTCCTTTTTAGGGTCAAGGCAATGTAAACAAAAGATCGTCTTCTCATCAAGACCTCTCCGACCTTTTCGGTCATAAAATGTCGATATTTTTAGATCTTGGCTCAGGGGACTTAAAAATGTTATTTCATGAAAGAAAGGCGAGGGGGAAGAGGATGAAACTCCCGGAAACCAAGCTTTCCTTAACTCATAACGCCCTGGTGGTCCTGGCCCGTCGTTATCTCATTCGAGATGAGGAAGGAAATCCCATCGAGAGTCCGGAAGACATGTTTCGTCGGGTGGCCAGGACCATTGCCGCCGCTGATCTCCTCTATGATCGAAAGGCCGATCTCGAAGCCCTGGAGGAAGAGTTTTATCAACTGATGACCAGTCTCGATTTCCTGCCGAACTCTCCTACCCTGATGAACGCCGGGCGTGAGCTTGGTCAACTCTCGGCCTGCTTTGTCCTACCCATCGAGGATTCACTGGAGTCTATCTTTGAGACCCTCAAGTACACGGCCCTTATCCATAAATCCGGCGGAGGGACGGGTTTTTCCTTCTCGCGCCTGCGCCCCAAAGGGGATATCGTGCGCTCCACCCACGGGGTCTCAAGCGGACCGGTCTCTTTTATGCAGGTCTACGATGCCGCCACCGAGGCCATCAAACAAGGAGGCACCCGCCGCGGGGCCAACATGGGCATCCTGCGTATCGACCACCCGGACATCGAAGAATTTATCACCATAAAACGCGATCTTACTAAGCTCACTAATTTTAATATCTCGGTGGCGGTGACCGAGGCCTTCATGAAGGCCTACCAGAACAACGAAGAGTTCCCCTTGATCAACCCGCGAAACGGCCAGGTCGTTCGCCGCCTACCGGCCAGAAAACTCTTTGACCTTTTGGTGGAAAACGCCTGGCTCCGTGGGGACCCAGGGGTGATCTTCATCGATCACATCAATGCCAAGAATCCTACCCCCCATCTCGGCGAGATCGAAGCCACCAATCCCTGCGTCATAGGCGAGACCTGGGTAATGACCAAAGAAGGTCCGAGACAAGTAAAAGAACTGATAAACCAGAAGTTTTTGGCCTACCTAAATGGGAAGGGCTTCCTTTCGGAGACAGGCTTCTTCCCCACCGGCAAAAAACCGGTGTTAGAACTGAGGACCAAAGAGGGGTTTACCTTGACCCTTACCGCTAACCACCCCCTCCTTCGGGTTACGAATCTTACGCGTTATCGAATGGAAACAACTTGGACCCCGGTAGAAAGACTCAAACCCGGCGATCAAATACTCTTAAACGATCATGGAGAAAATCTCCTCTGGCCGGGGTTCGGATCCTATGAAGAAGGCTATCTCCTGGGACTTTTGGTGGGTGATGGTACCCTAAAGAAAGACAAGGCGGTGATTTCTCTTTGGGGAAATGGACAGGACGGGATCAAGGAAATCCTAGATGAAGCCCTCAGGGCGGCCAAGAGCCTCCCTCACCGTTGTGGTTTTAAGGGCTGGCAATACCTTTCTTCCCGTAAAGAGTACCGTCTGGCCAGTACCGCTTTGCGTGATTTGGCCTTTGACCTTGGGCTTGAAGTCGGCCATAAAACCCCTACTCCGGCCATAGAGCGGGCCTCGAGTGCCTTTTATCATGGATTTTTAAGGGGACTTTTTGACGCCGATGGCTCGGTCCAAGGAAATTTAAAAAAAGGTGTAAGTATCCGCCTGGCCCAGTCAAATCTCGAAACCTTAAAAGTAGTCCAAAGAATGCTCTTAAGGCTCGGCATTTTTTCTCGTATCTACGAAAACAGACGCAAGGAGGGCCAAAAATTCCTACCGAACGGAAAAGGAGGCCGGGCTCTTTATAAAATTAAGGCCCAATATGAACTGATCATTTCTGGAGAAAACCTCAAAAGATTCGCCGAACGTATCGGTTTTACCCATAAAGAAAAGTCCAAACGCCTCGAAAGAGTCCTTTCTTCGTATAAACGGTGTCTTAATCGGGAACGCTTTATAGCCACTATTACCGAAATAGTTCCAGCAGGAGAGGCCGAGGTTTTCGATTGCCAAGTCCCCGGGGCAAACGCCTTTGACGCCAACGGTTTCATAGCCCACAATTGCGGGGAGCAACCCTTGCTCGCCTTTGAATCCTGTAATCTCGGATCTATAAATCTCTCCCGGTTTGTAAAAGACAAAAGCATCGATTACCAGCGCTTGGGCCGAGTAGTCCACCAGGCCGTACACTTCCTCGACAACGTGATCGACGTAAACCGTTTTCCCCTCCCTCATATCGAAGAGATCACCAAAAAGACGCGTAAGATCGGCCTCGGAGTCATGGGCTTTGCCGATATGCTGATCAAGCTCGGTGTCTCCTACGATTCGGAAAAGGCCATCGAAATAGCCGAAGAGGTTATGCGCTTCATCGAAGAAGAAAGCCTTCGCGCCAGTGCCGAGCTGGCCAAACGCCGCGGCAATTTCCCGGCCTATAAAGGGAGCATCTGGGACCGTCCAGAGACCCCTTATATGCGAAATGCTACCACTACGACCATTGCCCCCACCGGGAGCATTTCTATTATTGCTGGTTGTTCCTCAGGGATCGAGCCCCTTTTTGCCGTAGCCTATACCCGACGGGTGCTTGAGGGGACGGAACTCAAAGAGGTGCATCCTCTCTTTAAAAAGGCCCTTGAGGATCACGGCCTTTCGGCAGAAGACATCGAAAAGATTATCGAACAAGCCCTGCGTACCGGTTCGGTGGCCAAAATCGAGGAGGTCCCCGAAGAGATCCGGCGGCTCTTTGTCACCGCCTTTGATATTTCACCGGAGCAACACCTGCGCATCCAGGCCGCCTTTCAGCGACATGTACATAACGCCGTCTCAAAGACCATCAATTTCCCCCAAGAAGCCACGCAGGAGGATGTACGTCGGGCGTATCTCTTGGCCTATGAACTCGGGCTCAAAGGGGTCACGGTCTATCGTTACGGAAGCCGACCACGCCAGGTGTTAACCCTAAAGACCGAAGGAGGGGTAGCCCCGAGGCCAAGGCCCAAGATCACCCGTGGTTTTACGCGTAAGATCCGTACTGGTTGCGGTAACCTTTATGTAACGGTTAATTGGGATGAAAAAGGGCTCTGTGAGGTCTTTGCTACCATGGGTAAGGCCGGAGGGTGTGCCTCTTGCCAGATCGAGGCCACCAGCCGTCTCATCTCTCTGGCCCTGCGCTCCGGGGTAAAACCCGAGGCGATCATCAAACAGCTCTCCGGGATCCGTTGCCCTGCCCCATCCTGGGAAGAAGGCAAACCCATCCTTTCTTGTCCGGACGCCGTGGCCAAGATACTGGCCGAGGCCCTACACATCGAGATTCAGCCAGAGGAGCCGCCTTCCTTTGGACCTTGCCCTGATTGCGGAGGGCCGCTTGAGGCGGAAAGCGGTTGTCTCCTTTGTCGTAGTTGCGGTTATTCCAAGTGTGACTAGGAGGCGCCTATGCCCAAATTTTATTTCGTGGCCCGTATGCCGGATCAACCCGGGGCCTTACACAAGGCCGCCGAAATCGTCCGCCAGTATCAGGGTAACATCAATCGCATCCATTACGATCGCCGGATTGACCCGCACACGGTCTTTTTCGAGGTGACCCTTGACTCAGAGAGGGATTACCAAAACATACGTGAGGGGCTTCAGAAAATAGGCTATCTCCAGGAATCCCTTGAGCCCTTGGGGTTTCTAAAATTTAATATCTATCTTCCCAACCGCCCTGGAGCCCTCTTTGAATTCTTAAATTACGTTACCGATGCCAAAGCCAATATCGCCTTTCTTGACTTTGATGATCAAGGACGCCATCCAGATCGACTCACGGTAAGCCTCACCGTAGAGCGCAGTGCCATTATTGATAAACTCCTAAACCGTCTGAAGTCACGCTACCGAATAGAAATCCTGGAATACGATACCCGAGGGGACTATCTCGATAACACTGTCTTTTATCTCAAGTTTGCCCAAAGACTGCGGGAGATCATCGGGGAAGCAGAAGACGAGTTTCTCCTGCGGTTGCTCCACGACATCAACCACATTGTCCAAGAACTTACCAATCTAAAACAGGACCCGCAGGAGGTCTTTGAGAGCATCCTGGCCACCGGCCAGCACCTCAAAAACACCACCGGGGAAAACTTTTACGCCGATGTCCAACGTTTTAAAGTGGCCGAGGAGGTAAAGCTCTTTTGTTTTCAACCCCCTTATGGAGGGAACATCTTTGTCCTACATACCCCGGAAGAAATGGTCATGATTGACACCGGCTATGGCCTTTATCACCCGGATATCCTGCGCCTATTTCAACATTATGGCCTTGGAAACCTGAAAAAGCTCTCCCGCCTCTTTATCACCCATGCCGATGCCGATCACGTTGGCGCAGCGGGATTTTTCGAAGCCCCTTCTTTTATGCACTCCGGCACCCGGGAAATTATCGAACGAGCCAATCGTGCCTATGGTTCTCGGGTGGAGGGTTCGATCTTAGAAGAGGTTTATACCAAAATCATCAATCTCTTTTCCTGTTTTACCCCACCCCAGAGGGTAGAGCTCTTCCCCCAGGAGGTCTTGGGCCTACGCCATATCTTCCCGATAATCTATCGTTTCAAGGTAGGCCCTTTAGAATTCGAAGTCCTGGAGAGCCTCGGAGGGCATCTTTACGGTCAGGTCTTTTTCTTCTGTCCGGAAGCCGGGCTCCTTTTTACCGGAGACAGCCTATTAAATCTTGAAAGCTTCACCAAAGAGCGTCGCGAATTTAATCGTTTGGCCAAAATCTTGATGACTTCAGTCAATGTAGACAGTGAAATCGCCGCCAAAGAAAGAGAGGCCCTACTCAAGATAGCCGAAGAGGCTGACCGGGCCTTGAGGTCTTCTGGTAAACGGTGTCTTATTTGTGGAGGACATGGTGCGGTCTCTGTCCTTGAGGATGGCAACCTCAAAACCTTTGGTTCTATTGAGCACTTTAAACCGAGTACTTAAACGCTATCTATGGGATTTGATCTAGGACACGCCTTTCAAGTCTATCAAGATCTTGGAGGCCTGGTCAGGATCTTTCTGGGGATTCTAGTGGCAGCCCTTATGGGCACCCTTGTCTGGTATGTCTTTTCTGAGGATAAAAGGGCCTGGCGTTGGCATTATCGAACCATCTTGGTCTCAGTGGTTACCTTGGGGTTTGCCCTTCTCCTCGTTGGCTATCTCCACCTGGCCATTTATTTGGCGCTACCCCTTGAGCTCCCACCCAAATTGGCCCCGATGATAAACCACTGGTTAAAAACCATGGGCCATGGGGTCCTTCCTCCTTATCGGCCCGAGGCCCCGCCGCGTTTTCTCCTACCCCCTTGGCTTGAACGGGAAAAATTCCTCTTTTGGTTCTCTGGCTATGCCGTGATGGCTATATGGGCCTGTCGTGGGGTGAGCTTCAGGTTTACCAGGGCCACCCTTTCCGCGCTTCTCAGCCTTCAGCTCCTGATCCTCCTGTTTATCAATCCTTTTACCGATCCCCTTCCGCGGTTCTTTGAAAAGATTAGACCCTGGACCATGCCTTTATCTCTCATGGAAAGGGCTCGGCTTTTTGCCCGACTCTACCCGCGCATGGTCTTTTTCTACAATGCCCATTACATGTGGGTTCATCCGCCCCTTCTCTTTCTCTCTTACGCCGCACTGACCGTGTTTTTTGTCGCCTGTCTCTCCATGTTGGTCATCAAGAGGCCGGAGCTTGACCAGATGGCCTATCGTTTTGCCAGGCCGGGATATATCGCCCTGACCATGGGGATGCTCCTCGGTTTTCCTTGGGCCCTTAAGGCCTGGGGGCCTAACTGGTGGTGGGATCCAAAGATCGCCAGCTCCATTATGATGTGGTTGGTCTTTTCCACTTATTTCCACGCCCGGCTTTATCTCACCCGCCGGGGGATGTGGTCCTTTGTCAGTTGGTTGGGGATCATCTGTTTTGTAGCCATGCTTTACACCTTTGCCGCCTCTTATCTCTTTCCGGGAGAGCATACGGTGCATTGAAATGAGGAGATTTAATTACGACTTTGGCCTGACCATCGCCGCGGTGATTTTGATGTTTTCGCTCTCCCTCCTGTGTATCGGGAGCATGTTTTACTTCAAGTGGGCGGATCTGGCCCATGTCTCGCCGATGGTCAAAGTGGCTTATCAAGAGCGTATGAATCAACTTGCCGCCCCCTTGGTTGGGGGCCTCCTTTTGGTATTGGCCCTGTGTATTCCTAATCGCCTCCTGTCCTCGCGCTGGCTTAATCTCTTGGCCGGGCTGATGGGGGCGCTGCTTGCAGGTATTTGGATCTTCAGAGGCTGGCGGCTGGCCCTCCTCTCTTTGCTCCTTGTCTCTTCTGTCTTTCAGATGGTGGTTTTGCTTTTGGTCCTTTCAGGCAGGAAACTAAATTTCCGCTGTGAAGGCTACCGAGCCAAACTTGGCTCTTCTCTCTTACATCTCGGCCTAGTCCTGTTTTGCTTGACCGTTGTGCTCCTAGGTTATACGGGCTTCCTCCCTTGGCTCTTTTGGCTTGCTACCTCCCTGGTCTTCCTCGGCTTGGTCTTGGTGTAGAAAATCAAATTTGCTTTTACTCTCGTAAAGCTTTGGCCCAAAAGCGGGCATAACCGGGTATGTCGGCTACCTGATCTTTGTTGGCCAGGCCTTCTGGAGCTTCCCTTAAAAATTCTTCAAAATTTCCGGTAAAAACTATTTGGCCTTGGCGTAAAAGGTAGATCCTCTTGGCCAAAAGGGCCGCTTCGATGGGATCATGGGTCACGTGCAGGACGGTGATCTGATATTCAGTGGGAAGTTTTTGTAAAAAGGCCACAAGCTCAAGCTTGAGGTGGAAGTCAAGGAAGGCCAGGGGCTCATCAAGGAGCAGGACTTGAGGGTTGGCGCAAATGGCCCTGGCCAGCGCCACCCGTTGGGTCTCACCCCCGGAAAGGTTTTGGGGTTTTCGTTTCAAAAGATGACGGATTCCAAAGGAATCAATCACTTTATCTAAAAAAGCTTTGTTTATCGGGATTTTTCGGGCCTTAAAAACAAAAAGCAAATTCTCAAAGACACTCAGGTGAGGGAAAAGGGAATTGCCTTGGGGGAGATAGACTATTTCACGCCTTTCCGGGGGGAGGGCCGAGATATCTTTACCGTTTAAAAGTACTTTTTGGTCCAAGGCCTCCTCAAGCCCGGCCAGGATCTTCAAGGTCATACTCTTACCAGCCCCGCTGGGGCCGATCATCACCGTGTAATCTTTTGGACGGAGCTCAAGAGAAAGGTCCAAGGTGAAATGGGGGAGTTTTCTCTTGATCCGGGCCTTAAGAAACATCCCGTTCTCCTCTTTTGGGGGTAGAAGTGAGCACTAGCAAGGTAAAGAGGAAAAGGCTTAGCAGAATCACCAAAGCGGCAATGGGTTTGGCGCTCTTAAGCCCGTAATTTTCAAATCGTTCGTAAAGAAGAATAGGGGCTGTCTTGGGATAATAGGCCAGGATCAAGAGCGCCCCTACTTCGCTTACGGCCCGGGCAAAAGAAAGGATAGATCCCCTGAGTAAGTATGGGAAAACCAAAGGTAGAGTCACTCGGGTAAAGGTATACCAAGGACTTGCCCCGAGAGACCTCGCCGTCCATTCAAGCTCCGGATCAACGGCCCTAAAACCCATAATCGAAGAGGAAATGATATAGGAGATACTGACCAAACACATGGCCGCCACGATTCCGTAAATGGTGTCCACAAAGGATATCCCGAGCCGAGAGAAGAGGCTCCCTACTGAGGAATTTTCATTTAACAGGTCAAGCAGGATAATGCCCACGGCGACATGCGGAATGACGATGGGCAAATTGGTTATGCTTTCTAAGAATTCACGGCCACGAAATCTCCTTCTGGCCAACAAAAAGCCCGTAGGCACTCCGAGAATGAGCCCCATAACAGTAGAAAACCCTGCCGCCACGAAAGAGATCCAAATAGCCGACCATACTTCGGCATCTCTTACCGAGGCCCAAAAACTTTCTCCCTCAAGCCCGGTAAAAAGATGCAGAATGGGCAAAATGATAAAACTAAAGCAAATAAAACAAAGAATCAGGGTGATAAGGGTGTTTAAGTCGAGCCTTTTCATTGGTTCACGATTAATTTTGCCGGGTAGATCGGAGTCTGGGAAAAGGCCCTGAGGATTTGTGCCCCTTCTTTGCCGGTGACAAAGTCTTCAAAGAGTTTGGCCTCCTTGGGATGGGGGGCCGTCTTAAGGGCTGCTATTCCGTAGACAATAGGCTTTCCAGAGACCACTTTCCCCGTCCCTAGTTTTACCTTCACTTGAGCATAATAGGAGGCATACTCTACCTGGCTCAAGTTTATTTCCGGGGGTAATTTCACATATTTCAAATGGTGCTGTAAGGCAACGCTCAGATATTCTATGGCATAGTCAATGGTTCCACTTTCAAGGAGCCCCAAGAGTTCTACCGACTTAGGACGGATAAAGATCTTGTGCCCACGAGGGGCGAAGGACTCCGGGACAATAGCTACCAGGTGAGAGCCTTCCTTGTGAAACACAAAGGGCAAATACTTGGCAAGCAGTATCTCGGCCAAGGGTTTTTGGTAATAGACTTCGGCCAAAAGGATACACATCATCGCTCGGTAGCCACATGGATCGAGGTTTGGGTTAGAAAAGGCCCATTTTACCCCATCTCTGGCGAGGATTTCGTACCAGTTCTGGCTGTTTATCTCCTTGGCAAACTTTGATCTTTCCGTGTAACAAAGCACCAATTCGTTGCGGGTAAAGAGCTTTACATGATCCGCATAAACAGGAAACATCATCTGGGGAATGAGGGAATAATCGGCACTGACCACCACATCGCAGGGCTTGTGAAGGTCAATCACTTTACGTATGGCCTGTACACTCCCGCTTGATTCCCGCCGGACGTCTATCCAAGGATATTTGGCCTCAAAGGCCTTTTCGATCTCGCCAAAAGGCACCGATAGGCTTCCGGCATGAAAGACCTTCAAGACAATCCGTCCGGCCCAAATCGGAGAAAAAATAAGAAAAATTAGTAAAAAGGTTAGAAAAAGGATCTTTTTTGGAAACATCATTTCCTCCATATGGGATCTAAGAAGAGATAATTAACGATATTTTACCGATATTTTAGCTTACCAGGTGAAATTTTCTGGTGAGAGGATCATGATCCCCTCCTTGACAAGGAAGGAAAGGGCCCCGATCAACTATTCGAAAATTGGTCCTTTTTGACCCCCAAAGAAAACTATAATGGAAGGGACGTCTCTCTTTCTCGTAAGGCCCTTTTGAGGCGATCTATCTCGGCCTGCAACTTAGCCAAGCGGTCGAGGAGCTGAAGAATAATATCAATACCAGCCAGGTTGACCCCTAAGTCATCACGGAGACGGCGGATGGTAAGAAGGCGCTTTAAATCATCTTCGGCAAAGAGGATTTTTCGACCCTCACGTCTTGGCTCGATGAGACCCTCTTCAATCCAGACCTTTAGAGTTCGAGGAGACAGCCCTATCTTCTTGGCCACCACCCGCAATTCATAATAAATAGGCATTATCTGCTCCTTGAAGCAAATTTTAGAGGCCACCAAAAAATTTAAGACATCAAACCTAACTTTCCAGATCACTTAGGAGGCCTGGGACCAAAGAGGGCCGTCCCTACCCTGACGATGGTCGCCCCTTCCTCAATGGCCACCTCGAAGTCATGACTCATCCCCATGGAAAGTTCAGAAAGCGGGGCTTCGGGAAATCTCTTTTTTAGTTCTTCCAAAAGCCCACGTAACTTGGCAAAAAATGGCCTTACCTCCTCTGGATCTTCTCGATAAGGCGGCAAAGTCATTAATCCTTGGAGTTCAAGGGGTGGTAGAGAAATGACCAGTTCCGCCAAGGAAAAGAGCTCTTCAGGGGCTACTCCGGCCTTGGTCTCTTCTCCCCCCACATTAACTTCAATAAACACCGGTAGACACCGCCCAGACTTCTCTGCCCGTTTGGCCAATTCTTTGGCCACCGAAGGCCGATCTATGGTCTCTATCAGATCGAATATCTTTACCGCTTGCTTGGCCTTGTTGGTCTGAAGCGGACCGATAAGGTGCCACTCAAGGGCCAAATCAGAAAGGGCTTCACGCTTTTCTCTGGCCTCTTGGACGTAATTTTCACCAATCAGACGGAGGCCCGCTTCATAAGCGGCTCGAATCTTTTCTACCGCTTGCTTCTTACTGGCCCCGAGAATCTTTACTTCACCGGGATCACGCCCAGCCCTTTTACACACCTCTGTGACCTTCTCTTTGATAAAAGAAAAGCGCTCTTTGATATCCATGACAGACCTCCTAGAAAAATAATACTCCGGTTTTAAGGGGTGTCATCCGAAAGATCTTGTCCAATATAAGCCCAGAAAAATTGAGACGATTTGCCTATGGAAAAGCTCAGATTTGAAGTAAAAAGAGAAAACCGGTCGGAGAATTGATAATGAAAAATCTCTATCGCGCTTACAATTTGGCCCAACTCTTGACCTGGCCTCTGTGGCTGTTGCCACTTCTTGCCAAAAAAAGGAGATCTCTGGCCCTAAAGAGGCTTTTTCCTCCTTCTCTGGCTTTAAGCCGGCCTGTCATCTGGGTCCACGCCCTTTCGGTGGGAGAAATTCAGGCGGCAAGAGGCCTGCTCAAGGCCCTAAAGGCGGAATTTTCTTCTGCCACCGTGGTCTTGAGCGTTACCACCAGCTCTGGCTTTTCCTTTGCCTGTCGTCACTTAAGGTCTGAAGTAGAGGTCATTTTCCCCGCTCCTCTTGACCTAAGGCCCATTGTGCAAAACTTTGTCAAGACCATCCAGCCGGAAGCTTATATCTTGGTGGAAACAGACGTCTGGCCCAATCTCCTTTGGTCTCTAAGGCAAAAAGGTACCCAGGTTTTCATGGTCAATGCAGCCATCTCTCAAAAGGCCTATAAACGTCTAAGAAAATGGCCTAGCCTAGCCCGTTTCCTCTACGATCCTTTTGAGCTCTTGACCACCGCCACCGAAGACGATGCCAAACGTTTTCAGGCCCTTTTACCGGAAAAACCGATCCTTTATCTTGGAAACCTCAAGTTCGACCTTGCCTTACCCGAGGTCTCCAAGGTAAAACAGCTTTTTAAAGAACTAGGCCCTTACCTCGTCCAACCAGTCATCGTCTGCGGTTCCACCCATCCAGGAGAAGAGGAGCTCCTGCTTAAGGCCTTTAAACTCTTTGGCCAAGGGAGCCTTATTCTCTGCCCGCGTCATCCAGAACGAGCCCATGAAGTAGAAGATTTGGCCCGCAAACAAGGTTTCCCCACGGCTCGAAGGAGCAGACCGCAGCCTTGTCGAGTCCTCGTCGTAGATACTTTGGGTGAACTACGAGCCCTCTACGCCCTAGGAGAAACGGCCTTCGTCGGCGGGTCCCTGGTCCCGTTGGGCGGACATAATCTCCTTGAACCTGCTTGCTTAGGTGTCCCGGTTACTTTCGGGCCTTATCACGAAAGTGTGCGAAACCTAGCCAAAGAATTTCAAAGACAAGGGGCCGGGCTTGAGGTCCCTCCTGATCCTCAGGCCATCGCTACGGCCTGGAAAGAGATTACAAAAAAGAGAAAGTCCATGAGTGAGGCCGCAGAAAAACTCTTTTTCAAACATCAAGGAGTGGCCCCTGAAACCGCTGCCCTAATCCGATCTTCCCTTAGTAAACACCGTTAATTTTCTATATCTCCTTATTTGGAATGAAATTTGCTTTTCTCTCCGGTGATGAAGCTATTAGACACCACCCTAAGAGAAGGGGAACAACGCTACGGAGTCTACTTTTCCTTAGAAATCAGGCAAAGGATCGCCTGTTTTTTGATGGAACTTGGGATAGAAGAGATCGAAATAGGGGTGGTAAGAGAAGACGAAGAATTAAAAGCCCTATGGGAGACCCTCCTGAAAAGAGGATTTCTGGGAAAGCTAAGCCTTTGGTGCCGCTTACGGGAGGAAGATCTCCTGTTGGCTGAATCCTTTCCCGAAGCAAAACTGAATCTGAGTGTCCCGGTTTCTCCTCTTCATCTCCGAAAACGACTTCGCCTCTCCAAGGTAAAGCTCCTCAAAAGGATCGAAACCCTAGTAAGCCAAGCGGCTTCTAGATTCAGTTACGTTTCCCTCGGGCTTGAGGATACCAGTCGCGCTGAAGAGGATTTTCTTTTTCGAGTGATCGAGGTCGCGGTACAAGCTGGAGCGAAACGTATTCGCCTCTCAGACACCCTCGGCCTCTTAAACCCCTTAGAGACCGAAGCCTTGATCAAAAAAATTAAGACCGCCTTTCCCCAAACTGAACTATCTTTCCACGCCCACAACGACTTTGGCTTGGCCACTGGAAACGCCATCGCTGCCCTTGAGGCCGGGGCGAATTGGGTGGACGTGAGCCTTCTTGGTCTCGGAGAACGGGCAGGGATTGCTCCACTAGAAGAGGTCTTGGCCTATCTTTACTTTCGGCGTGGAAAAAGACATTATCGCCTGGAAAAACTCTCTCCGGCCTGTCATTTTGTAGCCTGGCATGCGGGAACTTCTCTTTCGGAATTTAAACCCATTTTAGGTCGAAAACTCTTTTACTGCGAAACAGGCCTGCACGTGGAAGGCCTGTACAAGGCCAAAGAACTCTATGAACCCTTTCCTCCCGAAGCATTAGGGCTTAAACGAAAATTCGGTATCGGGGCCAAGTCAGGTAGGGCAGCCATTAAGGCCAAATTACGCGAATACGGCCTGAGACTTACCGAACCTTCGCTGGACATTATTGTCAAACATCTCAAACGACTCTCGCGTGAGAAAGGACGCCCCTTAACCGACCCGGAAATTCGTCGAGTGGCCCAAAAATATCTCTTTTTGGGCAAGGTCTCTCCTAAAGGAAGTTACAAATTTGACCCTTTTGAAGATTTAATTTTTACAAAAAAGTCAAATGCTTGAAAAGGGTATAGATTCTGTAAAGTTAGAAGTCTTGCATGCGGCCTGCCGGATCATTGGAGAGGCGCTGGATTTAGACGAAGCCCTGCGTAGCATCCTGTGCATCCTTGGCAAAAAGCTCAAAATGGAACGGGCGGCCATCACCCTCTTTGACGAAGATCTGAATCGGCTCCTCATCCGCGCCTCTTATGGCCTTTCTCCAGAAGAAGAACGACGCGGCATCTATGCCCCTGGAGAAGGGATCACGGGCAAGGTCTTTCTTTCCGGAGAACCGTGCCTCGTCCTTGATGTTCGCGAAGAACCTCTCTTCTTGAACCGTACCGGGGCCAGAAAATTACACAAAGATCGAATCTCTTTCATTGCGGTACCCATCGTCCTGGAGGACCAAGTGATCGGCGTCCTTTCCGTGGATCGACTCTTTGGTACAGAGATCGATTTCCGAGAGGATATTCGTTTTTTGGAGATAGTGGCCCTTTTAGTGGCTCAATTTGTAAGCCTAAGACGTAAAGTAGAGGAACGGGAGCAACGCCTGCGCCAGGAAAACCTCGTCCTGCGCACGGAATTAAAAAAACGCTTTAGTGACTTTATGGCCAGTTCTCGCAATCCAGAGATGCAGAGGGTCTTGGCCTTGGTACGTCGAGTGGCCCCGACCAAGGCCACCGTGCTCTTGCTGGGTGAGTCTGGTACTGGAAAGACCCTTACCGCTAGACTGATTCACGAACTCTCCCCCCGGGCCTCTGGGCCATTTGTAAAGATAAATTGCGCTGTACTCCCGGAAAATCTCCTTGAGGCTGAACTATTCGGTTACGAACGAGGGGCCTTTACCGGGGCAGTGTCCAGCAAACCAGGACGGTTGGAAGAGGCCGAAGGTGGGACCATTTTTCTTGACGAAGTGGCCGAACTCTCTCTCCCCCTACAGGCCAAACTCCTGCGCTTCATCCAGGAACGGGAATTCGAACGTCTCGGGAGCACCAAGACCAGGAGGGTAGATGTAAGGATTATCGCCGCCACTAACCAAGATCTCTCCAAATTGGTCGCCCATGGAAGCTTCCGCGAAGATCTCTATTTTCGTCTAAACGTCTTTCCCATCAGTCTTCCGCCCCTGCGAAGGAGACGGGAAGACATTCCCTTGCTGATCAACTTTATCCTACGTCGCCTGAGTAAAGAATATGCCCGGGAACTGAGATTTAGCCCGGAGGCCATGGAAATCATGGTTCGCTATCCTTGGCCTGGAAATATCCGGGAATTGGAAAACTTTTTGGAAAGACTCTTTATTGTGTGTGACCAAAAGAAGGTAGACGTCCAAGAAGTCAAATCCCTTCTCAAAAAGCCAGAGGCCAAGGAATTGTTTTTAGCAGAAGATCAAGAAATTCCTCGCACTGAACCCTCTGCCGAAGAGATTTATCGTATCTTGAAAAGACACGATTTTGTCATTGCTCGAGCAGCCAAAGAATTGGGGCTCAGTTTCAGACAATTACGTTATCGGATCAAAAAATTAGGTTTAGAAGGCCAAATTCCCCTGAAACACGGGCGTCCTCCGGTACGCAAACCCTTCAAGACTCCTCCCTCATAGTTTTTACTTCGTCTTTAGGAAATGTCATTTTTGTAATTTAATTTCTTAACATTTTTGAAAATTTTTGAAAAGTCTTTGCCGAGTTCCGAATGAAAAATGTTTTTGCTAAAGCAATAAAACAAATTGGCATATTAGTTGCTTTAACCAAAAATAAAACTTGAAAAGGAGGTTAGATCATGGGCAGATGGCGTTTCTTGTTGTTGGGTCTGGCTCTGGCCCTTTTTTGGGGGGCAACAGCACTTGCCGGAGACCCTACCGGGGCTCAAACCATTAAGGCTGACCCTGGTAAGGCGGTGGATTTCGTCTGGGTACTGATCTGTGGTTTCTTGGTCATGTTCATGCAGGCCGGTTTTGCTTGTGTGGAAGCGGGTTTTTGCCGTTCCAAAAACACCACCAATCTCCTCACCAAAAACTTGATGGACTTCGTCGCCGGATCGCTGGCCTTCTGGGCCGTGGGTTATGCCATCTTGATGGGTACAGACTGGAAGGGCTTTATGGGCACTTCAGGCTTTTTTCTGGCTGGCGACGGCTACGATGTAAGCAATTATCTTTCCTTCTTTTGGCAAATGGTCTTTTGTGCTACCGCAGCCACTATCGTCTCCGGAGCAGTGGCTGAACGGATCAAATTCTCGGCCTATCTGCTCTATTCCATCGCCATCAGCGCGGTAGTCTACCCAATTTACGCCCACTGGGTCTGGGGTGGTGGTTGGCTTTCACAGCTCAAGTTCGGTTTAGGGCACCTTGACTTTGCCGGATCAGGAGTGGTCCATGCTGTCGGGGGCTTGGTAGGTCTGGCCGGGGCCATCGTCCTTGGTCCACGCTATGGTAAGTTCGACCGAGAAGGGAAACCCCGGGCCATACCCGGTCATAACATTGGTCTGGCTGCCTTGGGAGTCTTCATCCTTTGGTTCGGTTGGTACGGCTTTAATCCCGGCTCTACTTTCTCCGCCCATCATCTGAGGATTTCGGTCATTGCCGTGAATACCACTTTGGCGGCTTCAGCGGCCTCGCTCACGGCCTTAATCATCGTGTTGGCCAAGACCAAAAAGTGGGACCTTGGTATGGCCCTTAACGGAGTTTTGGCCGGGCTGGTGGCCATTACCGCCCCTTGTGCCTGGGTGGAGTCTTGGGCAGCAGTGGTAATCGGTATCGTGGCTGGGATCATCTTGGTCATCGGGGTCTATCTCCTAGAGGCCTTGAAGATCGACGACCCGGTCGGTGCTGTCCCGGTACACGGTTTTAACGGGCTCTGGGGACTCATTTCCGTAGGGCTCTTTGCCGACGGCACTTATGGTAATTATTCGATTGACCCACCCTTTGTAAAAGGGCTTCTTTACGGCGGCGGGGCCGGACAGCTCATTGCTCAGCTCATCGGGGCTGCAGCCCTCTTTGTCTGGGCCTTCGGATGCGGTCTAATCCTATTCAAGGTCCTTGATCTCCTCATCGGCATTCGGGTGGAACCCAGAGAAGAGATTCAGGGCTTGGACATCATCGAACATGGTACCCCTGCCTATCCGGAATTTTACACCATGAGGAGGTAAAAAATGAAGGAAATAAGAGCCATTATCCGACCAGAAAAACTCCAGGATGTCCTTGAGGCCTTAGAGAAAGCCGGACATCCAGGGGTGACGGTGACCCAGGTAGAAGGACACGGACGTCAAGCTGGACTCATCGAGCAATTCAGGGGTCGGGAATACAAAGTGGACCTTTTGCCCAAACTTGAGATCAAGGTGGTCTGCAAAGACGAAGACATGGAGAAGATCATGGAAACCATCGCCATGGCGGCCAGGACCGGTGAGATCGGTGATGGAAAGATCTTTGTCTACGAGGTATTGGACGCCTTGCGCATAAGGAGCGGTGAACGCGGAGGAGCCGCTATTTAAAAAAAGCCCTTACCTCCTCTCCTGGAGGTTTTCGGGGGAGGCCCCCTCCCCCGCCTTCTTTGGCCAACAAAAGCTTTTAAAAATCAAATAAAAGGAGGTTCAATCATGAGCAAAGTAAAAGGTTGGTCTTTGGCGGTGTGTTTGTTGGTCTTGATCGGTCTTTCTCCGACCTGGGCAGCAGAAAAGCCCACCGTGGATTTTTCGGTTGATTTTATGAGCCAGTATATCTGGCGGGGGATGGCCCTTTCCGATAATTCTCTGGTCATCCAACCCTCTATGACCATGGGCTATAAGGGCTTTTCCGTCAATTTTTGGGGTAATTACGATACCGATGAGGCTACTTCAGATGAGGCCAACTGGAACGAAACTGACTTCACCGTGAGTTATACCTATGACAAGCTACCCTACGGTCTCTCTCTAGATATAGGGACTGTCTATTATTCTCTTGAAGACTTGGATTCCTTTGAGATTTATACCGCTCTTTCCGGGACCTGTCCGGTAACCGGTATTTCTTTAGGGTTTACTGTCTATCGCGAGATTTCCCATTATCCAGGCTGGTGGTTTGAGCTTTCCGCCGGGAAGAGCTTTGCCCTCCCCTGGAAAAAGGCCTCTTTAGACCTCTCGGCCACTGCCCTTTATCTCAAATCCAACGATGAGGGGGCCTATGCCGATCCTGATGATCCCACCGATGCCTATTCCGGTTGGCTAAATCTTGATCTCTCGGCTTCGGTCAGTATCCCGGTGACCGAAAATCTCACCGTTACCCCTATAATGGCCTATTCCTTTTCTTTGAGCGATGACGCCGACAAACTCTTGGCCGCTTCCTCTTGGGACAATAATCACGACCACTTTTACGGCGGAGTAAGCCTTAGTGTCTCCTTCTAACCACCCCGCCTAATTGGATAGAGACGGGGCCTTGAGGGCCCCGTCTCGTATTTTTGAAGCCTTCAAATCCTTTGGTGAAATCTCCTTGCCAAAATAAAAAGCTCTGTTTAAGCTAAAAAAGCTTACTCTTTTATCGAAAAGTTTAGACAAAATAAATCCTTTTAAAATCTTCCCCTAATTTCAAAATCTTTTATGAGGGAAGTGTCTTAAAGGAGGAAAAAGATGGGCGGTCGTTCGAGAAAGTCGGCCCTAAGGCAAAAATTGGCCAAATATTATCGCGAGCGTGAAAACCCGTTGGCCTTAGGTTTTCTCCAAGAAGAAATCATCCGCCTTAACAAAGAGCGGATGGAGATATTAAACGAAAATCTGCGCCTCTTGCAAGAACGCGTCCAAGAGGTCGGTGAAGAAGAGGAAAACGTCTCCCGTTTAATCATCAAAAAATTTGGCAGCGAGCCGGATCGCAAATTTATCAACCGGGCCTTTTACGAAGCCCTCTATCCCATCACCCTGGAATACCAATGTATCCCCCTTCATGCCATCTTTATCTGGTATCTCCAGGCCTTAGAGCTGGTCTACGGGGAGAAACTAAACCAGGCCCATTTCAATCGTCTTCAAAAATGGGTTAGGCGCTGGTTGACCAACATGACCGAGGAAGACAACATGAAGCTGAAGAGCGAAATTATCACTTGGATCCTCAACAAATTTGCCTAATTGGTAAAAAATTTCTTCTCCCGGGCTCGTTGGTAGACCTTAATAGCACAATATTCCCCACACATGGTACAGGCCCTCCCCTTAGATACACCGCCTTCCAGGCGATAGCGGCGGGCCTTCTCTGGGTCGATAGAGAGTTTTATCTGGGCCTCCCAATCAAGCTTGGCCCTGGCCTTGGCCATCTCTAAATCCTTCTCAAAGGCCCCAGGGACCTTTTTAACGATATCAGCGGCATGGGCGGCGATACGGGCGGCAATAACCCCTTCACGTACATCCTCCAAAGTGGGCAATCGGAGATGCTCCGCCGGTGTGACATAACAGAGAAAATCAGCCCCAGCGGCAGCGGCCACCGCTCCACCGATGGCACAGCCGATATGATCATAGCCCGGGGCAATATCAAGGACCAACGGGCCAAGGACGTAAAACGGGGCCCCGTGACAGAGCTTCTTTTCCAGCATCACGTTGGCCTCGACCTGATCAAGGGGGACATGCCCCGGCCCTTCGATCATCACCTGGACTCCGGCCTCCCAGGCCCGAAGGGTAAGTTCCCCCAAGATGATTAATTCCTGGATCTGCGGACCATCGGTGGCATCTGCCAAGCAACCTGGTCTGATACCATCACCCAGAGAAAGGGTTATATCGTATTCCTTAGCAATGGCCAGAAGATCATCAAAATACTCGTAAAGGGGATTTTCTTTCTGGTTATATACCATCCATTCGACCAAAAAGGACCCACCGCGGGAGACTACCCCCAAGACCCGCTGCCGGCTCTCAAAACGTTCAAGCACCGTGCGGGTCACCCCGCAGTGTACAGTCATAAAATCAACCCCGTCTTCAGCCTGCTTCTCGATGGCCTTGAAGATCTCCTCCACCGTCATCTCGACGATGGGCTTGTGATGAATCTCTACCGCCTCTACCGCCGCTTGATAAATAGGCACCGTCCCCAAAGGCACTGGACATTGTTCTCGAATCCGACGGCGGATCTCATCTATCGAACCGCCGGTAGAAAGATCCATGATGGTATCTGCTCCAGCTTCTAAGGCCACTTTTAGTTTTTCCAGCTCAGGCTCTACTTCTGGTAAATCGCGGGAGGTGCCGATATTAGCGTTTACCTTGGTCTTAAGGCCAGCACCAATGGCACAGGGTCTGGTAAGATTGGCCCGGCGATTAGCTGGAATGACCGCCTTGCCCTCGGCCACTAACTGACGCAATTTTTCAGCCGAGATGTTTTCCTGTTTGGCACAAGCCTCTATCTCCGGGGTTATTTCTCCTTTTTGCGCTCGTTCTTTAATAGTCATGCTCAAACCCGCATTTTTCTTTTTCAAAGAATGAATTTACTTGGCAGGTGGACGGTGTCAACTAGGCAGCCTGGCTTTCCCAGCCAGGAATCTCCCAGAGGAGGATCTCTCCAGAGGAGACGCGAAGATGACCGGAGGAGGTCTTTATGATAAGGCTACCGTCAGGGGATGGGCCAAGGGCCACCCCAGTGATCACTTGATCAGCCCGTTTAAGGACCACCCGGGTCAAAAAGGCCACGTCTCTTTCCTGCCAACGCGATCTAATACCTTCAAAACCCTTGGCTAACAGTTCTTCATAAATCTCTTCTAGATTTTTTAGGATGGCACGCAAGAGCCTGGCCCGGCTCGGCGAAAGCCCAGTCTCTTCAAGGATGGAGGTGGCCTTTTCGCGAATCTCTGGGGGCATATCCTCACGGCAAAGACTCACATTTAAACCTATACCGATGATTAAGGCCGTAAGTACTCCCTCAACCAAAATGCCCCCTACTTTGCGTCCGTTCAAGAGGAGATCATTGGGCCACTTGAGCGAAAAGGGAACCCCTATTTCATCCTCCAAGGCCTCGGCCACCCCGACGGCTGTGGCCAAACTATAAAGGGGAAGGGGACGGGCCAGGGGCTCTTTAAGGATGAGGGAAAAATAGAGTCCAGCTCCCCGAGGAGAATGCCATCTGCGGGCCAACCTCCCGCGCCCTTTAGTCTGTCGATCGGTCCAGATAACTAGCCCTTGAGGGGCCTCCGGGGCCAGACGTTTGGCTTCATCCTGGGTGGAGGTAAGTTCTCGATAGAATAAAATTTTTCTACCCAGCCATTTGGTGGACAAACGGCTGGCAAAAAGGGAACCGGTCTCTTTGCCCTCGCCTTTAACCTCGTTCAAGGACGACCTTATCTTCTCCGCTGATTTCCTTAAGCCTTACAGTGACGTGCTCATCGGGCAGAGTAGTCACCGTCAGCCCACAGTAAGTAGGCTCGATGGGCAATTCCCGATGACCGCGATCGACCAAGACGGCTAACTCGACCTTTTTGGGCCGCCCAAAGTCCATCAAGGCGTCCAGGGCTGCGCGTACTGTGCGCCCGGTAAAGATGACATCATCCACCAGGATGATCACTTTGTTGTCCACCGGAAAGGGAATATCCGTACTGCGTACCTGTGGTTGAGGAGAGGCCAGACTCCAATCGTCACGATAAAGGCTAATATCTAAGATACCAACCGGGAGATCTACGCCTTCGATGGCCGCAATCTTTCTCTTAAGACGCTCGGCTAAAGGCACCCCGCCGGTGCGAATACCCACCAAGGCCAGATCAGTAGAACCCCGATTTCGTTCTAAAATTTGGTGGGCGATTCTGGTGAGCGCCCGATCGATTTCCTCTTCGGTCATCAAGATCTTTTCTTCCATTTCAATCTCTCTCTACCTTTTTTTCCTTTTCCCTTCAACTAAAAATTGTTTAATAATCCCTGGCTTTAGTTTAGAGCTTTCCTAGGTAGGCCTCTTCAATCGTCTCCAAACTGATCTCTTGCGTCAGACCGTGTTTCACCAAACACCCGCTATCCAAGACAAAGAGCTTGTCTGCCAATTTGAGGCTGCGAGAGATATTCTGTTCGACCAAAAAGACGGTAAGATGCCCTTTCACCTTAGAGAGAGAGTCAAAGATCTTGGCGGCTACTTTTGGAGCCAAACCCATGGAAGGTTCATCAAGGAGGAGGAGCTTTGGTTGACTCATTAAGGCCCGAGCCACGGCAAGCATCTGTTGCTCACCCCCGGAAAGGGCCCCGGCGGGGAGATAAAGCCTTTCCTTGAGGGCCGGGAAAAGTTCTAACACATGGTCTAGGTTTTCTTTGGTCTTCTTTCCGTGATGATTGGTGGCAAAGGCCCCTAGGGTAAGGTTTTCGTAGACCGAAAGCGGGGCAAAAATTCGTCGCCCTTCAGGCACCAGGGAAAGGCCACGTCTTACCCTTTCCCAAGGAGGGAGATAGGTTATCTCCTGGCCATCAAAGAAGATACGCCCCCCTTGCGGATATACCACTCCAGCGATGGCCTTAAGCAGGCTAGTCTTACCTGCTCCGTTTCGCCCGAGAAGGGCCGCAAAACTTCCGGGCTCAAGCTCTAGGGAAAGATCCCTTACGGCCTTAATAGAACCGTAAGCCACGGTCAAATTTTGGACCCTTAGCATCTCTTCTCTTCTCCAAGGTAAGCCTCTATCACCCGGGGATTCTGGCGAATCATTTTAGGCGGACCTTCGGCAATCAACTCACCTGAGGAGAGAACGATAACCCGATCGCATACCTCAAGAATAAGTTCCACATCATGATCGACGATCAGGATGGTTAACCCCTGACGACGAATCTCTTTTAAGAGCTGAATAAGCTGCCTACCCTCTGCCGGGGAAAGCCCAGCGGCAGGTTCGTCTAACAAAAGGAGCTTCGGGTTAGAAACCAAGGCCCTGGCCAGGACTACCCGACGTTGCTCACCGTAAGGCAAAAATCCGGCCGGGGCGTTGGCCACATCTTTCAAGGAAAACCGGGCAAGAACCTTCTGGACCTCCTGACCGAAGACCTCTTCCTCGACCTTGGCCTTCTTAAGACCCAAGAGATCATCCCACAGGCTCCTTTTCACGTGCCTAGTGAGGCCTAAGAGGACGTTTTCAAACACGGTAAGTTCTCCGAAGACCTGGATGTGCTGAAAGGTGCGGGCAATGCCCAACCGCGCGATCTGGTGTGGTTCGAGATGGGTGATCTCCTGGCCGGCAAAATATATTTGGCCATCATCCGGCCTCAAAAAGCCGGTAATAAGATTGATAATCGTGGTCTTTCCAGCCCCGTTTGGACCGATAAGCCCCAAGATTTCCCCTGGGCAAATTCCAAAGGAGACCCCTTTTAGGGCCTGCACCCCTTGAAAGCTCTTGGCCAGATTGAAAACCTCAAGAAGAGCCATCGCCCCACATTTTAATTGACCTGAACGAGTTTTGGAGGCTCCGAGAGTTTTATCTCAAAAGTTCGTTTTGGGCCGTTCCCATTTTTGTTCAAAAAACGATCCCATGCCGCTCACTCTAAGGATGAGAATTGGAGTGTAAAGGTATTCCTCGGGGAAAAAGAATGGTAGTTTAAAAAAGACCCTTTCGGAGGAACAATGGCCTACAAACCGAAGGATTTTTATTTCAAAAAGGCCAAGGCTGAAAAATATCCGGCACGTTCGGTCTATAAACTAAAAGAAGCCGATCAGAAATATCGATTTTTGAGACGCGGCCAGGCGGTCTTAGACCTTGGAGCAGCCCCGGGTTCTTGGAGCAAATATGCCCTTGAACGTGTAGGTCCCAAGGGGGTGGTCGTGGGAGTTGATCTCTCCCCGGTAAAGATATCTGCCCCCAATTATCGCTTTCTCCAAGCTGATATCTTTGAGGTTACGCCGGATGAACTGCAGGCCTTGATCGAGCGCAAGGCCTTTGATGTGATCTTGAGTGACATGGCCCCTAAGACCACCGGCGATCGCAGCGGAGATCACTTTCGTTCTATAAACTTGGCGGAAAGGGCCTTGGAATTGGCCGAAAGATTGTTACGCCCGGGTGGAGCCTTTCTAGTCAAGGTCTTTGAAGGAGAAGGGTTCCCGGCCTTTGTGGAAGAGGTAAAGAGAAGACTGGGACCGGTGAAGCGTTTCCGGCCTAAAAGCACCAGATCATCCAGCCGCGAAATGTTTGTCTTTGTCATCCGCAAGAAATAACTTTCATTTGGCCACGATAAAAGCCTGAGGGAAAAGCCTTTCCAGTTGGGCATACTTGGCCTTGGCTTTGTTTAGATCAGTAGCCAGGAAGATCTGGACCCGGAAAAAGGTCTGTCCATCCTTCTCATAGGGTTCAATGAGGACGCAACGAAACCTTTTGGCCAGTTTTTCTTTGAGACGTACGGCATTAGCGTAATTGGTAAAGGCCCCTACTTGTAAGAAAAATTGGCCTTTTTGGAGATTGGGTTGATGGGTGAAGACAAATCGATGATCCTTGAAGCGGCCCTCGCCCAAGGCCACAATGCGGACGCGGGCCACACCTTTTTGAGTCATACCTAGGGCCTTGGCGGCGGCATAGCTAAGATCTATGATACGATTCTTGACAAAGGGGCCGCGATCGTTGATGCGGACAATGGTTTGGCGTCCGTTTTCCAAATTGGTCACCAAGACATAGGTATTCATGGGTAAGAGCTTGTGAGCGGCGGTAAAGGCGTACATATTATAGCGTTCACCGCTGGCCGTCCTCTTGCCGTGAAAGCCTGGCCCGTACCAGGAGGCCAGGCCTACTTCCACGTAGCCTCTGGCCGAAGGGAGGGGATAGTAGGTACGACCATTGATACGATAAGGCCTTTGGGTGGGTGGTCTCTTACGGGTAACTGGTGGAGGATAAGAAGGCCGAGGGGGAAGTGGTGAAGGAAGACGGGGGGCACAACCAAAGAGTAAGACCAGGAGTAACCAGACCGCTACGCGATGCATGGAGAAAATATAACGGCTGATCCAAAAGACCAAAAGCAAGCTTTACGGGAAAAGATATGGCAAAGACTCACCGAAGCCGGGGTAGCTCGGTTCCCCGGGGCCTTTGGGCGCATTCCCAATTTTGTCGGCGCCGAACAAGCCGCCCAACTAGCCAGTCAATTGTCTGCCTTTAAGAAGGCCCGGTTTATCAAGGCCAACCCTGACAGCCCACAGTTCCCCCTGAGGGTCTTGGCCCTTGAGGCTGGCAAGGTGATCTTTATGGCCGTGCCCAAATTAAGAGACGAAAAACCCTTCATCAAGTTAGATCCGGCGAGACTTCGGGTGCATCCCATGCGGGCGGCAACCATCAAAGGGGCCTTCCGCTACGGAGAACCGGTGAGTCTGAAGGAGATGCCCTCGATAGAGTTGGTCATTACCGGATGCGTGGCCGTTACCCGCGAAGGGCACCGTTTGGGCAAGGGCGGCGGTTATTCTGAACTGGAATATGCCCTATTGCGTGAATACGGCCTTGTTTCTACCGAGACACCGGTAATAACTACCGTCCATCCCTTCCAACTAGTCCCGGAGATCCCATGCGAGCCGCATGATCTCTCGGTAGATTTCATCCTAACGCCGGAAGAAATCATAACCCCGAAAAGTCCTCCTCCCAAACCAGCGGGGATTTTTTGGGATCTCTTGCCCGAGGAAAAACTTCGCCAGATCCCGGCCTTAAAGAAATTGAAAGAAAACCGGGTTTAAGAAACAGGCCGGCAAAGATTGGGCTTTCGTGGTATAAAAGAGCCGAGCTTGAAAAAGGAGGCTTCCATGGGTGAGGTGGTCCCTATTCCCATTGAGGAAGAATTAAAACGATCCTACCTCGATTACGCCATGAGCGTGATTGTGGGCCGCGCTCTACCGGATGTACGCGATGGGCTAAAACCGGTCCAACGGCGTATTCTCTACACCATGTACGAACTCAAGAACGACTGGAACAAACCCTACAAAAAGAGTGCCCGTATCGTGGGCGACGTGATGGGTAAGTATCACCCCCATGGAGACATGGCCATTTACGATACTCTGGTACGTATGGCCCAGGACTTCACCATGCGTTATCCGTTGATCGATGGTCAGGGAAACTTCGGCTCCATCGACGGTGATGCCCCAGCGGCCATGCGCTACACCGAAGTCCGTCTGGCCAAGATCGCCCATGAATTAATGGCCGATTTAGAGAAAGAAACCGTAGACTTCGTCCCCAACTACGACAATACCTTGCAAGAACCGAGTGTCCTTCCCAGCAAGATACCCAATCTCTTGATTAACGGCTCTTCAGGGATTGCCGTGGGCATGGCTACTAATATCCCGCCGCATAACCTGGGAGAGATCATCGACGCCCTGGTGGCCATGGTCCACAACCCGGAGATTACCCTGGACGAGCTCCTGAAATATGTAAAAGGGCCAGATTTCCCTACCGGGGCCTTTATCTGTGGCACCGAGGGCATCCGAGAGGCCTATGCCACGGGAAAAGGGCTCATAAAACTAAGGGCTCGGGCCCATATCGAACGAGAAGGGGGAAAGACGGCCATCGTCATCACCGAGCTGCCCTATCAAGTAAACAAGGCCAAACTGGTGGAAAAAATCGCCACCTTGGCCAGAGACAAGAAGATCGAGGGTATTTCCGAGGTACGAGACGAATCCGACCGCGAGGGACTGCGGGTGGTAGTGGAGCTTAAGCGCGAAAAACAGGATTTCGCCCCGGTCATCCTCAATCAGCTTTACAAGCAGACTCCCCTGGAAGTGACCTACGGGATCATCATGCTTGCCTTGGTGAACAATCGTCCCGAACAACTGAACCTACGCGAGCTCTTGGGCCATTTTCTGGCCCACCGGCGCACGGTAGTCACCCGGCGAACAATCTATGAACTGCGCAAGGCCAGGGAGCGGGCCCACATCCTTGAGGGCTTGATGATTGCTTTGGCCAATCTCGACGAAGTGGTAGCCCTTATTCGGGCCTCAAAGACCCCGGCTGAGGCCAAAGAAGGCCTTATCAAGCGCTTTGACCTCTCTCCGGCCCAGGCCCAGGCCATCTTGGATATGCGGCTTCAACGTCTGACCAGCCTTGAACAAGAAAAAATTCACGCCGAATACGAAGAACTCAAAAAGCAGATCGCTTGGTTTGAAAAGATTCTGGCAGAAGAAAGTGTACTCATGAAGGTCATCGAGGATGAACTCCTGGAGATAAAGAACCAATATGCAGACCCGCGACGAACAGAGATTATTCCGGCAGTGGGTGAGCTTTCGGTAGAAGACCTGGTTGCTGAAGAAGAAATGGTCGTCACCGTGACCCACCGTGGCTACATCAAGCGTCTCCCGGTCTCTACCTATCGCAGCCAGCGGCGGGGAGGTCGGGGGAAACGAGGGGTAGAGGCCGGGGAAGAAGATGTGGTCACCCAACTCTATATCGCTTCAACCCATGACCAATTCCTGTGTTTTACCAACTTGGGGCGGGTTTATTGGCTCAAAGTCTTTGATATTCCGCAGGCCGGTCGTACCGCCAAGGGGACGGCTTTGCGTAATCTCTTGCCGTTGGCTGAAGACGAATCTCTGGCCACCATCCTCCCGGTGCGAGAATTCGATGACGAACACTACGTCTTTTTCGTGACCAAAGAAGGGCTGGTGAAAAAGACTCCTCTTTCCGCCTTTTCAAGACCAAGGTCCACCGGGATCGTGGCCACCAATCTGCGCGAGGGAGATCAATTAGTCGCCGCCGCCCTTACCGACGGAAAGCGGGACATCCTATTGGTCACCAGGCACGGCCAGAGTATTCGCTTCCACGAAGAGGAGGTACGTCCTGTAGGGCGGGTGGCCATCGGGGTAAAGGGAATAGATCTAGCCCGAGATGATTTTGTGGTCGGACTTGAAATATTAAATCATAATGAGGAAGCCACCCTCCTTACCGTCTCCGAATGGGGCTATGGAAAACGGACTCCTCTTTCTGAATTTCGGGCCCAAGGTCGCGGAGGAAAGGGAATCATCGCTATGAAGAGCAATCAGAAAACCGGTGGGGTGGTTGGGTGTGCCCGTGTGGTTGATGACGACGAGATCATGCTGGTTTCCACCTCGGGGAAGATCATTCGTTTGCGGGTCAAGGATATTCCCGTCCAAGGGCGGGCCACCATGGGGGTAAAACTCTTTATGCTAGCCCCAGGGGAGAAGATCGTCTCTTTGGCCAGGCTGGCGGAAAAGGACTAAACTGGGTGATAAAGGGCGTCTCTTTCCACCGGTTCAAAGCCCGCCTCCCGAATGAGGCGTTGGAGTTCTCGGCGGGAGAGGGCCTGCCTTTCGTCTACGCCTGAAAGCTCGCTTATCTTTTCTTCGATTACTGTACCGTGAAGATCGTCAGCCCCGAAGTGAAGGGCCACCTGGGCTAACTTAAGGCCCATAAACAACCAATAGGCCTTTATATGGGGGAAATTGTCGAGCATAAGCCTTGAGACGGCAATCATCTTTAGATCTTCAAACCCGGTAGTCGGAGCAACTTCTTTTCGTAAATATGATTTTTGGGGCAGGAAAGGGAGCGGTATAAAGCACAAAAAACCACCGGTTTGATCCTGTAGCTCTCGTAAGGCTATCAAATGTTCCAATCTCTCTTCGTAGGTCTCTATATGGCCGTAAAGCATAGTGGCATTGGTCGGGATACCTAATTCATGGGCTGTCCTGGCGATCTCCAGCCAGCGTTTGCCGCTGATCTTTTTGGGGCAGAGTTTTTGGCGAATCCTTTCGGCAAAGACCTCCGCTCCTCCGCCAGGCAAGCAGGAAAGGCCGGCTTCTTTGAGATCAAGGAGGACTTCGCGGATAGACTTACCGGAAATTTTGGCCAAGTGATCAATCTCCACACAGGTAAAGGCCTTGACCTGGGCTTGAGGAAGGGCTTGTTTTACCGCCCGGACGAGGTCCAAATAGTATTCATAGGGAAGATCCGGATGGAGACCTCCGACGATATGGACCTCACGAATGGGATTTTTATCGGCCTTAAGTTTCCGGACGGCCTCTTCGATATCCATCTCATAGGCCTCGGGGTGCCCTTTGGGTTTTCCGAAGGCACAAAAACGACACAAATTAATACATACATTGGAATAATTTAGGTGGCGATTAAAGACGTAAAAGACCTTTGAGCCGTGCAACCGTTTTTTGACCAGGGTAGCAAGATAACCTAGGGCCAAAAGGTCTTGGCAACGAAAGAGTCTCAGACCATCTTCAAAGGAAAGGCGCTCTTTGGCCTTGACCTTTTCTAAAATATCTTTCAGATCTGTTTGGTGAATAAAATTCTCTAAAATCATTGTCATAAGGGCTAGCAGATAGTTTAATAAGTGGCAAGGTGTTGAGGGAGTTTCAATGCCTTTTCCCCTGGTAGAAGAGGATTTTATAAAGGCGGAGAAAGAAAAGGCTCGGCGTCTTAAGAAAACGAGGTGGTGGCGGCGCAAATGTGCTCAGGGGCGGTGTTATTATTGTGGCCGAAAGGTAAGCCCCTCGGAATTGACCATGGATCATCTTGTCCCGCTCTCCCGTGGGGGGCGAAGTGTCCGGGAAAACCTTGTCCCAGCCTGTAAGGAGTGCAACGCCAAAAAAAAGTATCTCTTACCCTGGGAATGGGAAGAATATTTGGCTAAATTAAAAAACAGCAGCCTGGAGGGGTAAAATGCGCCAATTCGTTCTTTGTCTTTTGGTCTTTTGGGCCCTTACAGTTGGCGGTGTCTTCGCTGGCCAAGGTGCTCCTCAAACAAAAACCCCGGTTCATAAGACCAACTCTCAACAACAGGCCATCACCCGCGAAAAAGGCATCAACCTTTCTGAGGAATATCTAATCGGGCCAAGTGATGTCTTAGAAATCATCGTCTGGAAAGAGCCTGATCTTTCACGCGAGGTTACGGTGCGTCCGGATGGCCGGATCACTTTGCCCTTAAAAGATGATGTCATGGCTGCCGGGCTGACCCCAATGGCCCTCAAAAAGGAGCTTGAAAAACGTTTCGCCGAATATATTGACACTCCAGAGGTGACGGTTATTGTCAAAAGCCTAGCGAGCAAGCGTTATTATCTCATTGGTGAAATCGCCAGGCCGGGGGAGTACCTCCTGACCAAACCAACCACCGTCCTCCAAGCCCTGGCTATCGGTGGTGGTTTTTCCGAATGGGCCAAGAAAGATAAGGTCATGGTCATTCGTTTTGAAAACGGCTCACGTAAAATTTTACATTTTAATTACGAGGCTGCGACCAAGGGTAAGGAAATCAACGATTTTTTTCTAAAAGCTGATGACATAATTCTGGTGCCATGATGAAGAGAATAATCCTTTCTACAGTATTGGTGTGGGGGCTACTTATTTCTTTGGCTTTAGCGGAAAAGCAAGAATATAGTCTCAATTTTTCCGCTTCAACGGAGTATACTGACAATCTTTATCTAACACAAACTGATAAGGTTGAAGACTGGTTGAGTCTTTTTACTGCTGATTTTTCAGCTAGTCATAGTGCCA
>CAZROA010000068.1:0-1855 GCA_964601575.1 uncultured Thermodesulfobacteriota bacterium | reverse complement strand
CATTCTTTGTTCCCCGCGCCCGGGCCGCTGGTTCCCGAGGAGAGAGCTTACCTTTCCCCCGGGAAAGCAAGCCCAACTTAGCCATCGCCTCCAGACGCTCTTCAAGCCGTGGAGATAAAGGCACGATTCGTCCCACAGGCTTCCCTCGCTCGGTGATTTCCACGGTGTGTCCGGCTTTAGTAAGCCACAGATAGTAACTGAGACGATTCTTCAACTCCCTAATACTTACCCGCGTAAGTTCCATCATGCCTCGCTTTTTCGGTTTTAAATGTAGCTACAAAATCAAGACCCCCAAACTTTTTAAGAAACTTGGAGATATTGAGGGTTCTCCATCTAGGGCACTAGGAAAAGGTAGGAAAAGGGACAGGCGAAATATTGACGGGGGCGCTGAGTCCTGCTATCCTGCCTTCATACACTACATCTCCTCATGGGAGGTGCTTATGCCTCGTATCCCAAGACTGATGGTTAAAGGTCCTAACGTCGCCTATCACGTCATTTCCCGCACCGCTCTCGATGGTTTTGTCCTTGGCCCTGAAGAAAAAGACTACCTCCTCTCCCTTATCCGTTGGCTCTCCTCTGTCTTTTTCGTTGAGGTTTTTGGCTTTTGTATCATGGGCAATCACTTTCACCTTCTCTGCCGCATGCTCTCTCCAGAAGATTTTTCCGACGAAGAGGTGATCCGACGTGTAAAACGCTATTATGACCATGGAAACGGACGCGAAATTGAAAATCTGCCTCCAGAAAAGATTCTCTACTGGCGTAATCGTCTTTCTGACCTTTCTCGGTATGTTCAGGAGATCAAGCAGCGTTTCTCTCGCTGGTTCAACAAAGGCCGCAATCGCAAGGGCTACTTTTGGGGAGATCGCTTCAAAAGCGTGATCATCGAAACGGGTGAAGCCCTTTTGAATTGTCTGGCCTATATAGACCTCAACCCCGTGCGTGCCGGCCTGGTGGAAAAGCCGGAGGACTATCGGTGGTGCTCGCTTGGCTACCACATTGGCACTGGAAACAGAGACAACTTCCTGAGCACTGATCTAGGCGTGGCGGCCTATACCAACAAGGGCTATTGGGAGAGGGTCAAGCTTTATCGGGCCTATGTGTATGAAAAAGGTGGCTTAGGCGGTGTCATAGGGCAAGAAGTTTTAGAAAAGGAGAGAGGGAAGGGGTATCGGCTCACGGAAAAGGAGGTATTCAGGCGACGGATACGCTATTTTACCGAGGGATTGATCATCGGCTCGCGAAACTTTGTAAGGGAAACGGTGGAGAAAATAAGAGAAATGCTGAGATTGAAGAGAGAGAGGAGACCGCGGAAGATTAGCCTGATAGAAGGGCTTTATTCGTTTCGATGGGTAAGTTAATTCTCAGAAAGCCATGGATGGATTGGAGAAGGAAAAGGTGGAGAAGGACAAATCGAAACAGAACAAGCTAAATCGAAGTTTCAGGTTAACTCAATAGCCCAAGATTGAATCATGTATTTCCGGCCATTCGGTTTTTGGCCATGTGGATGGCCAGCTCGATGGCCTTAAAGAGGCTTTGGGGATTGGCTACGCCCTTTCCGGCAATGTCATAGGCTGTGCCGTGATCCACGGAAGTCCTGATAATAGGAAGGCCTAAGGTCAGATTTACGCCGTCTTCGAAGTGCAGGAGTTTAAAAGGGATAAGCCCCTGGTCATGGTAGAGGCTGACCACCAAGTCAAATTCTCCTTTCACCGCTCGGAAGAAGAGACTGTCACTAGGATAAGGACCAAAAAGGGGAAGGCCTTCTTCCTGAGCGTCCTTTACCGCGGGGATCAAGATCTTTTCTTCTTCCTCTCCGAAAAGCCCTCCTTCACTGGCGTGGGGGTTAAGGGCAGCT
>CAZROA010000067.1:0-30191 GCA_964601575.1 uncultured Thermodesulfobacteriota bacterium | reverse complement strand
GCTTATCATGAGGGCCGGCCTATCTTGGGGGTGCCGGCCTGTGGGATGTATTTTCGGACCACGGTGCTTGATTTGGTCCTCCCTCGGGTGATCTGCGGTGAAAGGATCACCCAAAGTGATATCGCCGCCTTAGGACACGGGGGTTTTTGTCTTAACTGCCCAGAATGCCGTTTCCCCCTCTGCCCCTTCGGACGTGGATAAGATCTTATAGAACCTCCTTTTCAGGGAAGGTTTAAAGTTCGTCTAGTGATGGTAAAAATTTACAACTTGCCGATCTATAATTAATGTATGCCCCAAACGATAAAACTTGGTTGAAAAGGTCTGCCTATGTTCATCTTAGCCCATTTTCTGAAGGCCTTAGCCGCGGTATTGGATATAGCCCTTTCCCTTTACATGTGGATCATCATCATCCGGGCCCTGCTTTCCTGGGTCAACCCCGACCCATACAATCCCATCGTGCGTTTCCTATACGGAATAACCGAACCGGTGCTTTATCGCTTACGTCGGGTCATCCCTCCTATCGGGGGGATTGATCTATCGCCCATGGTGGCCATCCTGGCCATCATTTTTCTCAAACAATTTTTGATCCCGGTACTTTATGACTTAGCCTATAGTCTGAGGTGACCATGGCCCTAACTCCCCTAGAGATCCAAGAAAAGAGCTTTTCTTCGGCCCTTTTTGGTTACCACAAGAGCGAGGTCGAGCAATTTCTGGAAGAAGTGGCTGAATCCCTTAAGGAGCTCCAGCGGGAAAACAACGCCTTAAAAGACGAGGTGGCCAAGTTGCAAAAGGAGCTTGAGGTCCTTAAAGATCAGGAACGCACCATTCGGGAGGCCATCCTCAAGGCCGAAAAGTTTTCCGAGACCCTGCGTGAGCAAGCGGAACAAGAGGCCAAGCTTATTGTCTCCCGGGCTGAAGAAGAGGCCAAACGCCTGATCAGCGAGGCTGAAGAGAAAAGACGTTCTATTTTGGCGGAGATCGAGAATCTCAAACAGGAAAGGGAACGATTAATCCTTGAACTTCGTTCCATGCTTGCCTCTTGGCAAGAACACCTGGAGAAATCCCTGAGTCCCAAGTAAACTCACCATACTTGTTAAAGAATCAAACTATGCCATTTTGAACTCAGGAGGGCTTGATAACCGTCGGCCAAGGGATCTGTGCCGAAAAAAGCATAGATCCTAAAGAATACCCAGTTGGGAGGAAGATGCTTAAGCCGTACAAAAAGGGGGTTCTCTTACAGGTTCACGTTCAACCCAGGGCCAAAAAGGAAGAGATTGCGGGACTCTATGGTGAGGCCCTAAAGATCCGTCTCACCGCCCCGCCGGTAGAAGGGAAGGCCAACGAAGCCCTGAGGAAATTTTTGGCCAGGGTCTTAAAAATTCCTAAATCAGCGGTAAAAATTGTAAGCGGAACGAGTTCAAGGCAAAAGGGTGTCTATCTGGAAGGTCTTGATCGGGAAACAGCTTGTAAGAGGTTGGGGCTCAAATGAGGCTTTCAGCAAAAGAGGCCGTCCTTTTTGATATGGATGGGGTCGTAGTGGACAGCATGCCCTGGCATGTCCAGGCCTGGCGAGAGGCCTTTCGGGTCTTTGGCCTGGATATTCCAGAGGAGACGTTATATCTCCACGAAGGGGCCATAGAAGTAGAGACCTCGCGCAAGATCTTTGAGGATCAAGGGGTCACGCCCACGCCTGAGCTCTTTGACAGGGTGCTTGCCCTTCAGCGTCGGATCTTTACCGAAAAGTACCGACACCTGGTCAGGCCCTTTCCCGAGATTCCGGATCTCTTGCGTGACCTCCGTTTGGAAGGGAAAAAACTAGCCCTGGTGACCAGCTCCCATCGCCAGATCTTAGAAGAAATACTACCCAAAAGTCTCCTTGATTTGTTTCATTTCGTCCTTACCGGGGACCAGGTCCGTCGTCGAAAACCCCATCCCGAGCCCTATCTCAAGGCGGCAGAGAGCCTTGGGGTGGGCAGCGATCAGGCCCTGGCCGTAGAAAATGCCCCGGCTGGAATCAAGGCGGCCAAAGGGGCCGGGCTTTTTTGTGTGGCTCTTACTACTACCCTTTCTCCAGAACACTTGACAGAGGCCGATTTGGTCGTCCCTGATCACAAAAATCTCTATCGTCTGCTCGCCCAAAATGGTCACCTTAGCTGAGGCCCCAGCTTATTTTTCTCGATATCAGGAGATAATTCCAGACTTCGAGGGTTTTCTTGCTCATCTCAAGCGGGATCTACCCCTTTATTTTCGATTGAACACCCTCAAGTGCCGAGATCCGGAACTGGTCATCAAAGGGCTGGAACGCCAAGGGGCCAAAGTCTGTCCCGTACCCCAGATCCCTCATTTTTACCGGGTAGAACCCAAAAATTTCCCCTTGGGGAACACCGAAGAATATTATCTAGGCTACATTTACCCCATGACCTTAAACAGTGCCCTCCCGGTACTGGCCCTAGATCCTAAGCCCGGTGAATTTATTTTGGACCTCTGCGCCGCCCCGGGGAGCAAGACCACCTTGATCGCCCAGGCCACCGATGACCGGGCCATTATCGTGGCCAATGATCGTCGCCTTGATCGCTTGACTGCCTTGGTGGCCAATCTCAAACGTCTAGGGATTGCCTGTGCCCTGACTACGGTTTACCGAGGGGAAGAATTCCCCCACGGGGTGCCCTTTGACAAGATTTTGGTCGATGCCCCTTGCTCTGGGGAAGGGCGCTATCGTCAGGGTTACGAAGGCGAATTGCTCTATCAAAAAGAAGGGCATACCAATCTCCCGGCCATTCAAAAGGGCCTGTTGATTCGAGCCTTTGATCTGGTAAGGCCAGGGGGGGTGGTGGTCTATTCCACCTGTACCATTAATCCCGACGAAAACGAGATGGTCGTGGATTATCTCTTGCGCAAGCGCCAGGGGAGGCTACTGGCCTGCAAATATCCCCAACCTAGCCATCCTGGTATTACCGAATGGGAAGGCCGAGTCCTTCACCCGGACCTAGAGAAGGCTGCTCGTTTTTTCCCTCACGAGACAGAATCCGTGGGGTTTTTTATCGCCAAGATCGAGAGGCTCATCTGATGGGGAAGAAAGCCAGACGGAAAAAGATACACCAACAGGCGGTATGGCCGAGGGTAGTAAATTTAGAAGAACGCGCGCAGGTCCTTTCCTTTTGGGAAGAAAGGTTTGGCATCCCAAAAGAGACCTTTGACCCCTATCTCCTCCTTTCCACCGCCAAAAACTACTGGCTCTTTGCTACTCCTCCTGAGCTTAAACCTTTACAGAGTTTACGGGTTCAAACCGTGGGGCTCCTTTTCACCCGTAAGGTCTCTCATTACCTCAAACCCACCACCACGGCCATTCAACGCTTTGGTCATTTGGCCACCAAAAACGTGGTCAAGCTCTCCTTTGGTGAACTCGACCGGCTAAGGCGGGAAAGGAAGCTTGCCTATGAAACCGATCTTTCCGAGGGCTACGTGATCATCTCTTGTGAAGGGAAGATCTGGGGCTGCGGACTCTACCTCCCGGGAAGGCTCATAAGTTATCTGCCTTAGTTGTTTCATCTGCGCTATGGGGCTAAATTGGGGCCGATGAAGGGGAAGAACACCATCCCGCATCCTTTGCCTAAATGGGTCCCTTGGGCCGTTTTCTTGATGGGGGTTACCTCGGTTATAAGCCTCCGTTTGATCATCATCGCCAATCACCTAGCCCCTTCTCTGATCAGGCCTTTATGGTATATCGGCGTCTGCGGAAACGCCTTATTTTTTGTCTATCGCTTCTATATCAGCCATCGTCGCAAAAAGGTGGTTTTTGAGAGGCGTATCCTGGAAAAACTGGCCGGAAGAGAAGAGCTCACCGAAGAAGACCGCAGGGCCATTCATTATCTTGTCTACTCAACGGTGGTCACCAAAGAACAATGGAATTATTTAGTTATCTTTTCCTCCACTGTTCTTGCCCTTCTTTTTGATTTACTCTGGCCCAAATGAAATGTTATCCCTTAACTACCTTTGATCACGGGTTAGAGTAAGAGGCATAGAATTTAGACGACCAAAGTTTTTCAGAGGCATATGGAAGAGTTGTTTTCCCTAGTAAGGAAGCCGGCCCGTTATCTCGGGCGGGAGATAAACGCCGTTTGCAAGCCGTGGGAGGAGGCCAGACTCAGGGTCTGTCTGGTCTTTCCGGATCTTTACGAGATCGGTATGTCTCATATCGGTCTCCTGATCCTTTATCTCATCTTGAATCAACAAGATGACATCCTGGCGGATCGAGCCTATGCCCCGGCCAGAGACCTTGAGGCCCTTTTGCGAAGCTCAAAGAAACCCCTTCTTTCCTGGGAGAGTCGACGGCCACTCAAGGACTTTGATGTCGTTGGCATAAGCTATCCCTATGAACTCTGTGCCACTAATCTCTTAAATATTCTCGATCTCTCGGGCATTCCTCTTTGGGCCAGAGATCGTGGGGAGGGAGATCCCCTTATTCTGGGTGGAGGCTCGGCGGCCAACAATCCCGAGCCAGTGGCGGATTTTTACGACGCCCTTATTATCGGCGAGGCCGAGGAGGCAGTGCTTGAAATCGCCGGGGTCATCAGAGCCTGGAAGCAGGCCGGCGGTAGCCGCGAAGAACTCCTCTTGGCCTTGACCAAAATTCCTGGGGTCTACGTCCCTCGTTTCTTCAGGCCTTATTACGAAAAGGGACGGCTGGTGGCCTTAGAGCCGCTGCTTTCGGGGTATGAAAAGATTAGGCGGCGTATCTTGCCTGAGCTTGATCAGGTGCCGTATCCATGGCGTCCGCCGGTACCCTGGACGGAGATCACCCATGATCGTTTGGCCCTTGAGATATCCCGTGGGTGTACCCGCGGTTGTCGGTTTTGTCAGGCCAGCAGCCTCTATCGTCCGGTACGCGAAAGAGATGTCTCCCGACTCCTTGAGATGGCCGAAGAAGGCCTTGCGGCCACTGGGTGGGATGAGGTCTCTTTCCTTTCTCTTTCCGCCGGGGATTATACCTGTTTGACCGAGCTTTTGGTCACCTTTAATCGTCGCTTTTCTCCAGAGAAAATAGCCTTATCTCTTCCCTCTTTGCGGGTGGGTAGTCTTAATGAGACCATTATTCAGGAGATCAAGAAGGTTCGTAAGACGGGTTTTACCCTGGCCCCGGAGGCAGGGACCGAACGCCTTCGACGGGTGATCAATAAAGACATCTCCGAGGAGGATCTCTTTGAGACCGCCCTCCAAATCTTTGAGGCTGGTTGGCGTCAATTTAAGCTCTATTTCATGATTGGGCTCCCCACAGAGACCATGGAAGACCTTGAGGGCATCGTGGATCTTGCCCGAAGGCTCACTCGACTCAAAGGTCGCCAAGGCCCTCAGGTCACGGTCTCGGTTTCGACTTTTATCCCTAAACCGCATACCGCTTTTCAATGGGAGGAACAGATTGATCTTTCGGAGACCAGGACCAGACTTGATTGGCTTAAGAGGGCCTTGCGCCTGAAAAAGGTCAAGCTCAAATGGCACTTACCCGAACAGAGCTTTCTTGAAGGGGTCTTTTCCCGAGGAGACCGACGGCTTTCTTCTTTGGTCTTTTGCGCCTTTCGGCAAGGGGCCAGGCTTGATGGTTGGAGCGATGAACTTCGCTTTGATCTCTGGCTCTCTGCGGCCAAAGAGGTGGATTTAGATCTAAAAGACTATCTTCGGGAACGGACCGAAGACGAACTACTTCCCTGGGATCATATCGATCTCGGCCTCAAAAAAGAGTTTCTCTTGACCGAACGAAGGCGGGCCCTGGCCGGAGAGATCACCAAGGACTGTCGCTTCGGGCAATGTGTCAAGTGTGGAGTCTGTGATTTTAAGATTATCAAAAATCGTCTGGTCAAAGAGCCTCGCATTCCTGAAATCAAGGTAGAAGTACCCGAACCCGAGGGGTCCTTCTGGTATCGGGTGGTCTATCAAAAACTTTCTTGGGCCCGATTTCTCTCCCAATTAGACCTTATGCGGGCCTTCCATCGGGCCATCCGTCGGGCCAAGCTACCGGTGGCCTTCAGCGAGGGGTTTCACCCCTTGCCCAGGGTTTCTTTCCCTCGGGCCTTGCCTGTCGGGGTAGAAAGCCTCCGAGAGGTCCTGGCCTTGGAATTGGTCAAACGCTTACCTTCGGAGGAGATCAAAGAAAGCCTTAATCAGGAATTACCCCAAGAACTCGCCGTGCTTTCGGTAACCATGAGTAGACCGGAAGAGGCCTTGGTCGTCCCCGAAGAGGCAACCTATGAGCTCGAATTGGATGAACCCCTTCCTCAAGAAAAGATAGAGACCTTTTTGGCCAAGAAGAGTGTTACTCTTTTGGCTCGTCGGGGCAAAAGGATCAAAGAGATAGAGGTACGGCCTTATGTCCTGGACCTCAAAGGTGATGGGCCCAGGTTAATACTTAGCCTTTACGAACCCTTGCAAGGCGGTGTGCGGGCCGTGGAGGTGGTGGCGGCTATCTTGGGGTGTTCGCCGGAGGAAGTCCCGGTCCGTCGTATCCTCAAGCTCGCCCCCAGGGAATTGGCTGAGGAACAAATTAATAGCCCTTTGGAGGAGCCTTAAGCCCAGATGCGCCTCTTGGGGAAAGCCCTGATCCTTGATCAACAAAAGACCTCCTATTGGTAGGCCTTTGATCTCCAGAGGGATAAAAAGGGCCTTTTGGTCCTTTAAAATTATTTCTTGCGGTTCTCCTGTAGAGAAGAGGCCCTGAAAGGTGATTAAGCTCACCTCTTTGAATTTCTCTTTGAGGTCCTCGGTGATCGAGATCTTTTGGTCTCCGAGGAATAAAAGTCCTTTGGCTTTTAATTCACTTTCCAAGACCAAGAGGATTTCCCTCAAGAATCTGGCCATAGATTCATCATAAAGACGGGGAAGGGGTTGGGGTTTAGCCGGGATGGTTTCTAAGGGTACTTTTTGATCCAAGACCTTGGCCAAGAAGGAGGCCACCGGCTGGGGAAAGATTTCTAAGTCTTTCTTAAGATTTTCAAGGGCCTTCGAGAAGATCTTTGGCGAAAGAGAACGATTTAGGCCTTGGAGAGGTCTCCCCTCGATCAGGGCCTTGGCCAAAACTTCGGCCAGATAAAGGCTTTTCCCCAAGGAGACCGGAGTCGGATGGGTATAGTTTCCCTCTAACCCTTGGAGAAAGAGGTAGGGCAGATTCCAATATTGAAGCATCCTCTCCGCTACTAATCCAAACAAGATCCTTTGCTGTTCTTCAGACCGGGTTATCAGTTGTTGATAGACCTCAGGGGCGTGAAGCCAAAGTATCTCACGCCCTACCCGTCTAAAAAGGGCGATAAGGTAGATCTCTTCGGCACTCAACCGCTTGGGTTTGATAAATTCCCTGGCCACATAAGCCATGAGATAAGACAGGGAGATTTCTCGCAGGAAGAGGGGGTCTTTTTCTTGGAAAGACTTCAGAGTGGGGGTGGCCAAGGCCAATTTTTTGATGGTCTTGAGGCCAAGGACGGTAATGGCCCGGGAGACAGTGGTAATCGGAAATCCGGCGGGGTTATAAAAGACCGAATTGGCGGCCTTGAGTATCTCGACAATAAGGGCCTTGTCGATCAAGACCCGCTGGAGGATCTCTCTTAGATGGCTTGCCTTTTCCGGTGAAGCCGAACGAAACCAGTCTACGGTCTCTTCAAAGGCAGCGAGACCAGAGCGGTGTTTGAGCCGATTATTGATCAGCCGTAAAAGGTCGCTTTTCATCTTGGAGACGGGCCAGTCTTTCTTTAAAGATCATCTCGTCTGGGCTCTTGAGTAGCCAAGGGACGATGTATCTTCGCCCATGGACTCCTTTAAGCAGACGAGGCACCAAAACTTTGAGGCCTTTTAAGGCCCGAGCCCTGTCGTATGCCTCAAAATATTTCCAAAGTTGCTTTATTAGGCGAATTCGGTCTTTTAGAGAAAATTCTAAAATCTTTCCTTCCTTCCACTCGGTAAAGATCCAAGGGCGGCTTAAGGCCGCTCGACCGATCATGACTCCATCGCAACCCGTTTCTTGAAAGAGTTTCGAGATATCTCTGATGCTTTGGACGTCACCGTTGCCGATGACCATGACCTCTTGGCCCACGAGCTCCTTGAGAGCCTTGATCCTAGACCAACGGGCTCGACCAGAAAAACCTTCTTTGGCCAGACGGGCATGGAGGACAAGGATCTTTATCCCGGCCTTGAGCAAGGCCTCGGTTATTTTTTCTAGGTGGTCTTTGTCCCAGCCCAGGCGAAACTTGACCGAAGGTTGGATGCCATGGCCTTTACAGGCCTCGGCAATGGCGCAAGCAGCTTCATAGAGACGTGAGAGATCCCTGAGCAAGGCAGCCCCGGCCCCAAGGCGGGTGACCTTAGGCGCTGGACATCCGGCGTTTAGATCAAGCCCATCAGGGTGTAAATGCTTGAGGACCAACTCCCCGGCACGAAAGAGGTCATCCGGATCGGCGTCGTAGAGCTGGAGCCTTAGGGGACGTTCTTCTTCGGTAAAGGAGAGCAATGGATGATCCAGTCCCTTAGTAAGGATCATCTTGGCACTGATCAGCTCTGTCCAGGTCCAATCTGCTCCAAGTTTTCTGGCCAGGCGCCGGAAGGGGCTATGGGTAAAACCAGACATGGGGGCAAGGATAACCGGTTTCATCAAGGTCTAGACAAACAAAAGGGCCGGTTTTTTTCCGGCCCTTTTTTGACGTAACCTATAAGGAGTCTTTATTCTGGCTTGATACCCAATTCTTTTTCTTTTTCAGCCACCAAAAGCCTGGTCCTGACGATGGTATCAGGCGTTAGGCTCATGGAGTCAATGCCGCATTCCACGAGGAAGGCCGCAAAGTCTGGAAAGTCACTGGGGGCTTGGCCACAAATACCGATCTTACGTTTGTTCTTTTTGGCCACCTGGATGACCTCTCGGATGAGCTTCTTTACCGCTGGGTTGCGTTCGTCATAGATATGGGCTACCAACTCCGAATCCCGGTCAAGACCAAGGGTGAGCTGGGTAAGGTCGTTTGAACCGATGGAAAAACCATCGAAGACCTTAGAGAACTCATCGGCCAGGATCACGTTGCTTGGGATCTCGCACATGACATAGATTTCAAGTCCGTTTTCTCCCTGTTTAAGCCCGTATTTCTCCATGACCTTGATCACCTTTTGCCCTTCCTCTACCGTTCGACAGAAGGGGATCATGGCCTTGACGTTAGTCAGTCCCATCTCATCACGGACCTTCTTAAGGGCCTTACATTCCAAGGCAAAGGCCGGTTCAAAGGCCGGATCATAATAACGGGAGGCCCCACGCCAACCGATCATCGGATTGTGTTCTTCGGGTTCGTAAAGATGGCCTCCGACCAGGCCCGCATATTCATTGGTCTTAAAGTCAGACATGCGCACGATGACGTCCTTGGGCCAAAAGGCAGCGGCGATCATGGCGATACCTTGGGCCAGGATGTCCACGTAAAAGTCGGCCTTATTTTCATACATGGAGGTCTTTTCATCGATGATCTTGACTACTTCACGGATCTTGGCGTCCCGACGGGCTTTTTTCTTGAGATCTTTATAGTTCAAAAGGGCCAGGGGATGGATCCCGATATGAGAGCCAATGATAAATTCAAGTCTGGCTAGGCCAACACCATCATTTGGTAACTGTCCTTGGGCAAAGGCCTGCTCCGGAATCCCTACGTTCATCATGATCTTGGTCTTGGTCTTGGGTATCTTGGTCAGATCGATCCGATCTACCTCAAAGGGGACCAGGCCTTCGTAAAGATAGCCCTCTTCTCCCTGGGAACAATCAACGGTGACCTCCATCCCAGTCTTGACTACCTTGGTGGCATTATCGGTGCCCACGATACAGGGGATACCCAATTCACGAGAGATAATGGCCGCATGACAGGTTCGGCCTCCGCGGTTGGTGACGATAGCCGAGGCGATCTTCATGATCGGTTCCCAGTCGGGATCGGTCATATCGGTAACTAAGACCTCGCCGGGCTTGAACTCGCTGATCTTCGCCACGCTTTCAATCACCCGGGCCTTCCCTTGACCGATCTTGCTCCCCACGGCCTTACCGGTGGTGAGGATCTTACCCTTACCCTTGAGCTTATAAATTTCGTAAAATTGCTCTTTTTTGGTCCCGTGGACCGTTTCTGGACGAGCTTGGACGATAAAGAGTTTCCCGCTCCCTACCGTTTGGCCGTCACCGTCTTTGGCCCATTCGATATCCATGGGCCGGCCATAATGTTCCTCGATGATGATAGCCCATTCAGCCAGTTTCAAGATTTCATCATCGGAGATACAAAATTGTTTTTGTAATTTTTTGGGGGTCTTCAGGTTACGGACTGGGCAGCGTGGGCTTGTACCGTAGACCATACGGTACTCTTTGGACCCGAGCTTCTTGGAAAGGATGGGCCGGAAGCCCATCTTAAGGGTGGGTTTGAAGACGTAAAATTCATCCGGGTTGACCTTGCCCTGGACGACGTTTTCTCCAAGCCCCCAGGCCCCAGTGATATAAACGACGTCTTTAAAACCACTTTCGGTATCAATGGTGAACATCACCCCTGAGGCCGCAGCGTCGCTTCGGACCATCTTTTGTACCGCCACCGAGAGATAGACGTTAAAATGATCAAAGCCCTTATCCTGACGATAAGAGATGGCTCGGTCGGTAAAAAGAGAGGCAAAGCAGCGTTTTACGGCGTCGATGACGTTTTCCACCCCTTGGATGTTCAGGTAGGTATCCTGCTGACCGGCAAAGGAGGCATCGGGTAGGTCTTCAGCGGTGGCTGAGGAACGAACGGCAACGTCTACATTGGCCCCATATTCTTCTTCCAATTTTTGGTAGGCCTTCTCGATCTCCTGGGCCAATCTTTCCGGCATCTCCGCTTCTAAGATCATCTTTCGTACGGTACGCCCTCGTCGCTGTAAGTCCTTGATGTTGTGGGTATCAAGGCCTTCCAAGGCATCGCGAATCTTTTGATCTAGCTGATTTTCTTTGATAAAATACCGATAAGCCGCTGCAGTAACCGCAAAACCATTGGGAATGTTGACCCCTTTCGGGGTCAGGTTACTGTACATCTCCCCCAAAGAGGCGTTCTTCCCCCCCACCAGGGGGACATCCTTGATAGAGATCTCTTTAAACCAAAGTATAAGAGGCTCTTTAGCCATAGACACACTCCTCCTTATTTTGACTTTTCTGGATTTGACTTTTTAGACCCAAAGGGACGTTATAGACTCTTGGGGAAGAGGATAAAACTAGCCGTTGTTTTACAGGAATTTCTTCCATGGAATAAATTATTGAACGATTTTAAACACTTTCATCAATTCAACTTAGCAATTATCGAGCTTTGCTGTCAAGCACAGTGCTGAAAGAAGTTCTCCAATATATAACGGCCCAACGGCCAAAATTTTAAAGTAAAATCTTTTTATTAATTGGGGATAAAATGAGGGCCTTACCCTGGGGAATTATCGACGAAATCGATTGGAAATTATTAAAGGATTTATATGCCTTGGCCCCGGATTGTGCCAAGTTTATTTCCAGACGCCTTGGTTTAGAGCTGGGGGAGACCATGTTACGCCTGCGAAGATTGGAAAACATGGGCTTTTTAGAGAGGGTGGGGGGTCGATTTTTAAAGAAAAAGGGTCTGCGTCGTCCCAAACACATGAATCATACCTATTATGAATTATCCCGTCCGGCCCGCCTTTACCTCCGACAGGTCCTCTTTGAAGAGAGGTCTTAGCCCATTAGATTAACCGCCCAAACCGAAATGATCAGGAGGGAAGATGCCGGAATTAGAAGAACAGACGACCATGATAGCCGATCTCGGTGAGGAAGAGACCATTGAGGTCCCGGAAGAGCTGCCCTTAATGGCTGTCCGGGATGTGGTCCTTTTCCCCTCGATGGTTATCCCCCTTTTTGTGGGGAGGGAAGCCTCTCTTGAGGCCCTTAACCAGGCCCTAAATACCGATCGACTGATCGTCCTCAGCACCCAGAAGAATCCAGACCTTGAGGAGCCTAGCCCCGAGGACATCTATCAAGTGGGAGTGGTCGCGGTCATCATGCGCACCCTAAAGCTTCCCGACGGGCGGCTCAAGATCCTGATTCAGGCCCTGGCCCGGGTAATCATCACAGACTTTTTGCAGACTTCACCCTTTTTCAAGGTGCGCATCGAACCTGTGAAAGAAGAAGAACCAAAAGAGATAGACGTTGAGACCGAGGCCCTTATCCGTTCGGTAAAAGAAACGGCAGAAAAGGTCTTTGCCTTAAGGGGCCAACTCAATCCGGATCTTACTTCCCTAATCGATAGCCTTGAGGAACCAGGACGGCTGGCGGATATCGTGGCCACCCATCTGCGCCTGAAGATGTCCGAGGCCCAGGAATTACTGGAGACCTTTGATCCGGTCGAGCGTCTCAAGCGTCTTCATCATTTCCTCCTGCGGGAGCTTGAGGTAGCCACGGTCAAGGCCAAGATTCAGACCGAGGCCCAGGAGGAGATGAGCCGTACCCAAAGGGAATATTTCTTACGGGAACAATTACGGGCCATAAAACGTGAGCTAGGAGAGATAGACGAACAGACCCAGGAGATCGAAGAACTAGAAGAAAAGATTCGCAAGGCCCGCATGCCCAAAGAAGTAGAGAAAGAGGCCCTCAAACAGTTGCGGCGCCTGGAGATGATGCATGCTGACTCAGCCGAGGCAGCCATTATCAGGACCTACCTCGAATGGCTGATAGAACTCCCCTGGCGCAGACAGAGCCGAGATAAACTCGACCTTAAAGAGGCCCGATGGATCCTCGACGAAGACCACTATAACTTGGAGAAGGTCAAGGAACGCATTCTTGAATACCTGGCCGTACGGAAATTAAACCCCAAGGCCAAGGGGCCTATCCTCTGCTTTGTCGGCCCTCCGGGGGTGGGAAAGACCTCCTTGGGGCGTTCTATTGCCCGGGCGTTGGGGCGCAAGTTTGTGCGTATCTCCCTTGGTGGGGTTCGGGATGAGGCTGAGATCCGCGGTCATCGCCGTACTTACATCGGGGCCATGCCCGGGCGTATCATTCAGGGGTTAAAGCAGGCCGGGACCAACAATCCGGTCTTTATGATCGACGAGATCGATAAGCTCTATGCCGACTTCCAGGGCGATCCCTCGGCAGCCCTATTGGAAGTGCTTGATCCGGAACAGAATAATGCCTTTGTGGACCATTATCTCGGGGTCCCTTTTGATCTCTCCCGGGTGATGTTCATTGCCACCGCCAATATGACCGATCCCATTCCCCCGGCCCTCAAGGATCGTATGGAGATCATCTACCTCTCAGGTTACACCGCAGAGGAAAAGCTAGTCATCGCCAAGAAATATTTATTACCAAGGCAGATACGTGAACACGGCCTTGAACCCAAGGCCTTACGCCTTTCTGATGATACCATTCTCAAGATCATCAACGAGTATACCGAAGAGGCCGGCCTTCGAGAGCTTGAACGAAAACTGGCGGCCATCTGCCGTAAGATAGCCCGGAGGATTGCCGAGGGAGAAACCGGTCCCTTTTTGGTGACCAAGAAGAATCTCTCTAAATATTTGGGGGTGCCGGCCTACATCCCAGAGCTCGAACAGGAGGAAGACGAAATCGGCGTGGCCACCGGGCTTGCCTGGACTCAATACGGAGGCGAGGTCCTTTACGTCGAGGCCCTGATCATGGAGGGGAAGGGGAACCTCATCCTGACCGGTCAGTTGGGTGAGGTGATGCGGGAAAGCGCCCAGGCGGCCCTTTCTTATACTCGGTCCAAGGCCAAACAACTGGGTATCCGGCCTAATTTTTATGAGAAATACGATTTACACATCCACGTTCCTGCTGGAGCCATCCCCAAAGATGGACCTTCAGCCGGAGTGACCATGGCCACGGCCATGATCTCTGCCCTGGCCAAGGTTCCGGTCTCCAAAGACGTGGCCATGACCGGGGAGATTACCCTGAGAGGCAAAGTCCTTCCGGTCGGAGGAATCAAAGAGAAGGCCTTGGCTGCTTTGAGGAAGGGCATCACCAAGGTCATCATCCCGGAAAAAAATTTAAAGGATCTCGAAGAGATACCGAAACATATGAGACGTAAGATACAGTTTATCCCCGTCAGGCACATAGATCAGGTTCTGAAAGAGGCTTTGCTCTTCTCTAAGGCCCAAAAACGGACCAAAAAGGGGTAGGATAGATGAAAAGCTTTCCAAGGCCCAAAAGATTGGTTTCTTTCTCTTTGGTCCTTTTTTTGGTTTTGGGAGGCTTGGGCCTTCTCCGGGCCGAAGATTTCAATCCTTTGAAAGATCTGTGTTTTTGGTTGGAGCATCGTTATTTGAGCCTTGAACAGAAAAATCTCAAGCTCATGATCAAGAAAGAAGGACTTGAGGGGGCAAGGTTTTTCTTTGGAGATCTGGATCGATGGCTTACCTTTGACATGCGAGAATACCTTCATGATTGGCGGGTAAGGGTTCGGGTGGTTTCTCTAAAATACCGTGATCTTAAACATCGCCCGGACGAAGTGGCCGAAAAGATACTTCACCTCTATGAAAAGAAACTGGCCCAGGGGCAAAACATCGTCCCCAAGGTGGTTGTCGACGAACGCTCTGGGAAGACCGTCTATCGCTATTTCATTCCCATTTATACCAAGCAAGAATGCCTTTCTTGTCACGGAGATCCGCATCAAATCCCTTCCTTTTATCAGGCGGAGATAAGGTTCCTTTACCCCGAAGACCGGGCCCAAGGACTCAAGCCCGGCGATCTTCGGGGGGCTTTGAGCCTTGAGATCCCTGCCGAGGCGGTTAAGTATTTTTCTTTTCGCCGCTAAGAAAATCGCGGAAGACCATTTCGGCCTGATCTAAGGCACATAGGTCTCCGCACATGGAACAACGTCTATCTTTGACCGATTGGCGTCTTTCAACCAGGCGCCGGGCCTCCTCAGGAAAGAGGAGGCTCTCAAAGACCTTGCCCCAGCGTAGGTCTCGTCGATCCTTGCTGGCTTGTTTATCGCGCTGGTCTACTTTTCCTCGGAGCTTGACTACGTCTCCGACGTGAACAGCCAAACGCGCGGCCTTCACTCCAACGATGACATCTTCTTCATTAGGCAGGGAGAGGTGTTCGGCAGGGGTGACATAGCAGATTAAATCAGCCCCACATTTAGCGGAAATAGCCGCCCCGATGGCCGCGGTAATATGATCATAAGGGGCCCCGACATCGGCAGGTAAAGGACCAAGCATGTAATAAGGGGCTCCGCCAGACATCTTCTTGGCGAGTAGCACACTGGCTTCAATTTCATCCAGGGGCACGTGCCCGGGGCCTTCAACCATCACCTGACAGCCAGCCTCACGGGCCCGTTCGGCAAGTTCACAATTGATCAAGAGCTCGGCGATTTGGGCCCGGTCTAGAGAATCATGGATGGCCCCGGCACGCAGACCATTTCCTAAAGAAAGGACCGTATCATATTTTTTGAGGATCTCGATCAAACGATCAAATTGTTCATATAGTGGGTTTTCCCGTTGGTTTTTGACCATCCACTGGGCCATAAGACTTCCACCCTTAGAAACCAAACCACCATAGCGATAGCCCTGGTTTTGAAGACGTTCAATGGTGAAGAGATTGATTCCACAATGGATGGCCATGAAGGCGATCCCATCAGCGCATTGTCGTTCAATGAGCTCGAAAAGGGCTTCAGGATCGAGCTTGGTCGGGTCTCGGTAACGTCTGATGGTTTCGCAAAAGGCCTGGTAAAGGGGAACGTTTCCTACTGGAAGAGAGACTGTGGCGATGATTTCTCGACGGATGAGATCAATATCACCAGCGGCAGAAAGCTCCATTAAGGTATCGGCTCCGGCTTCTTCGGCTACCTTGGCCTTGCGTTTTTCAAGCTCGAGATCACAGAGATGACTTGAGGTGCCAATAGAAGCGTTGACTTTGGTTCGTAGCCCGGCCCCAACGCCGACCACCCGTCCACTCTGCCGGGCCTTGATAAGGACAATATGCCCCTTGGCCACTCCTTTACGGACAAACTCCGGCGAGACGCCATCGGCCTTGGCCACTTCTTCCATGGCCGGCGTGATCCGTCCGGCCCTGGCCTCTTCCAATTCAGTAGGCATTAGAGTTCTACTCCTTCCTTGGTATAGTTGGCTACCAAATCTCCGACCTCGGTGGTGGTGTAGCCCATCTTTCCGGCGGAAAGGCTCTTCAGGTGGTCGCGACAGACCTTGATCACCGCCGTTTCAATGGCCTTGGCCGCTTCTTCCTCACCCAGGTGTTCGAGCATCATCATGCCCGCACAGATGGCGGCCAAAGGATTGATGACGTTTTTACCCGTGTATTTCGGGGCTGAACCACCAATGGGTTCAAACATGGAGACTCCTTCGGGATTGATGTTTCCACCAGCGGCAATGCCCATACCGCCTTGGATGATGGCCCCCAGATCGGTGATGATGTCACCAAACATGTTGTCGGTGACGATGACGTCAAACCACTCGGGGTTCTTCACAAACCACATACAGGTAGCGTCTACATGGGCATAAGAAGTCTTGATGTCTGGGTATTCCTTGGCCACCTCGTAGAAGGTGCGTTCCCAAAGGTTAAAGGCATAGGTAAGGACATTGGTCTTTCCCACCAAGGTGAGTTCCTTTTTCTTGTTGCGCTTACGACAGAGCTCAAAGGCATAGCGGATGCAACGCTCCACACCGAATCGGGTGTTTACGGATTCTTGGATGGCCACCTCCTGCGGGGTACCCTTGCGCAAAAAACATCCCCCACCGGCGTAAAGTCCTTCGGTATTTTCCCGGACGACGACAAAATCAATGTCTTCAGGCCCTTTGTCTTTGAGCGGGGTCCAGACTCCGGGATAAAGTTTTACCGGACGGAGATTGATGTATTGGTCAAGCTCAAAGCGGATGCGAAGGAGGATCTCCTTTTCCAAGATTCCCGGGGGGACATCCGGATGTCCAATAGCCCCAAGATAGATGGCGTCGTGTTTTTTGAGTTCTTCGATCCCACCTTCGGGGATAGTCTCCCCGGTTCGCAGATAGCGCTCTCCACCCCAATCAAAATAGTCGAGATCGAGTTTAAACCCAAATCTTTCGGAAGCGGCTCGAAGGACCTTGACTCCTTCGCGAATCACCTCCGGTCCAGTACCGTCACCGGGGATCACTGCGATTTTATAACGTCTTTCCTCGGACATGATTTCCTCCTCTTGATAGATTTCATTGGATAAACGTTTCTAGCCGCTCAATCCTAGCCGGTCTTTTTAGTAAGATAATGGCGTTGCTTCAAGGGGATTAATTGATTAATCAGACCTAGTCAAACCGAAGGAGGATCTTATGAGTACCTGGCACCGCTTGGCTAAGTTACTCTTTGAGGCGGCCATGCTCAAGCGCCTAGAACGTACGGGTTATGCCTATTTAGGCACCGGGAAGGAGACCATCGCCGCTCATTCCTTTGGGGCCAGCCTTTGTGCCTGGGTCTTGGCCTCTTTGGTGCCTCAGGCCGATGTCAACCGGGTGATCAAGATGGCCCTTTTGCACGATCTCCTTGAGGCCCGAACCGGTGATCTCAATTCGGTCAACAAGCTTTACGACACCGCAGACGAAGAAAAAGCCGCTCGGGATGCCTTTTCCAACTTGCCCATGGGCGAGGAATGGCTAGCCCTTTGGCAAGAATATCGAGAGGGCAAGACCCTTGAGGCCCAATTAGTTCATGATGCCGATCAGTTGGATCTCTTAGTCATGCTCAAAGAACAACGTGACCTCGGCAACCCTTATGCCCCCCGGTGGATTAAATATGCCAAGCGGCGTCTAAAGACCGAGACAGCCAAGCGCCTGGCCGACGCCATCGGAGAGACGGACTGGGCCTCCTGGTGGCTGGATCAATTTGTGGCCCGGAGCGAGGATGAATCTTGAACTTTGTGCCCGCTGCGGGCGTTGTCTGGCCGTCTGCCCGATTTATGCCCTTACCGAGCGGGAGACCCTTTCTCCCAGGGGGCGAGTGGTCCTGGCCGATAAGGTCTTCCAGGGAGATTGGGAGCTTTTGAGGAAAGAAGTCTTTAGTCTTTGTCTCCTGTGCGGAGCTTGCCAGGCCACTTGTCCCAACGAGGTCCCGATCCTAGAGGCGATCATCTCGATTAGGAAAAGTCTCTATGGTTCCTTCCCAAAGATCTTGGCCAAGGCCTTTGAGGGTAATTGGGGTGGTAAATCCCTGAAATTTTCCCGGGAAAGCGGCCTCTGGAGGCTCCTGGGAAAAAAGATTCCCTTTCCTCTCCCGGGTTATTCTTTTCGAGAAAGTATGTTTCTCCCTCAGACCGGTGAGGTGTTACTCTTTTTGGGCTGTGGGGCGGATTTTCTCTTCCCCCAGGCCACGAAGAGGTTGGTTGAATTTTTCGAGAAAAGGGGTATCGAAGTTGGTCTTCCCCAAGACCAAGGCTGCTGTGGCCTGGCGGTGGCCTCCCTTGGCAACCTCAGCCTTTTTAGGGATTTAGCCTTTCGCAATCTTAAGGCCTTTTCTGCCAGCACGGCCCCGATCATTACCCTTTGTGCCTCTTGTTCTTTTACCCTTAGGCGGTTATATCCCCGGCTTCTTGCCGGAACCCCCTATGAAGAGGCGGCTAAGGCCCTTTCCCTCCGCGTCTTTGAGGCCACAGGTTATCTCTTTAAACAAGAGATGCTTGCCTTGCCCCACCGAGGAGTTATCTTTCATCTCCCGTGTCACTTAAGGTTTGGAGATCAAACCAAATGGTGGACTAGGTTAGCGGTAAAGACATTGGAAGCTTGCTGTGGTCAAGGGGGGCTTTTTGCCCTGAGATATCCCGGACTCACCCGGAAAATTTATGATCAAGGCCTGGGCCGCCATCTGGATCTAAAAGGGATAGATACCGTGCTCACCGTCTGTACGGCTTGTTATTATAGGCTTTCTCTCATGTTTCGGGGTTTTCCAACGGTAAAGTTTCCCATTGAGATCATCGATGGATCATAAACGTGTCATATTGAAGCCTAAATAAATGGTCAGATATAGCAAGAAATCTTTTTTGTTAACACTTGAATAAGTCTGATAAAAATGTAATAATTCTTGTGAAAAAGCGATCATAGTCAAAAAAATCTTTCGAGGTGAAAACGATGACCAAAGAGAAGATCGAACGTTATCGTAAACTCGGTCTCAAGATGACTCCTCAAAGGCTAGCCATCTTAGAATATCTCGAAGGGAACACCTCTCACCCTTCGGCTGAGGACATCTTCCGTCACGTAGAAGAAAAGTTTCCCAGCATGTCCTTTGCTACTGTTTACAACACCCTAGAGGCCTTAAAAGAAAAAGGACTTATTGTAGAGCTCAATATCGAGCCGGGCAAAAAGAGATTTGATCCCAATATCGAACCCCATCATCACATGATTTGTGAACGGTGCCATCGGATCTTCGACGTCTTCGAAGATTTTCCGGTAAATCTCCCGGAGAAATATACCAAAAAGTTCAAGGTCAAGAGGTGCCAAGTAGTCTTTTACGGGCTTTGTGAGGAATGCCAAAAGGAAGAATAGCTTGCCATCTGACCCGCCCGAAGGTAAAACCTCATCGGAGTGAAAAGGAGGAGGTGTTGAATGCATCCGATCGCAGCGGCTGGACCAGGGGAGAGGCTTCTCCTCTTAGGTAACGAGGCCATTGTTCGCGGGGCCTTAGAGGGTGGGGTACAGGTGGCCGCGGCCTATCCTGGGACGCCTTCATCAGAGATAGGTAATCTCCTCTTTCAGATCCAGCGTGATCTGCCAGGGCTTTATTTTGAATTTTCCACCAACGAAAAGGTGGCCATGGAGGTGGCGGCAGCGGCGGCAGCCTCTGGCCTTCGGAGCCTAACCTGTATGAAACACGTGGGGCTCAACGTGGCCGCTGATACTTTGATGACCTTGGCCTACATTGGGGTCAAGGCTGGGATGGTCATCATCACCGCCGATGATCCTTCGTGTCACTCCAGTCAGAATGAACAAGACAATCGCTACTACGCCAAGCTCTCCGGGCTACCGATGCTTGAGCCCGCCACGCCAGATGAGGCCCGCCAGATGACGGCCTACGCCCTGGAGCTTTCCGAACGCCTGGAGATACCGGTCCTCCTGCGTACCACCACCAGGGTCTCCCATGCCCGGGCAGTGGTGGAGACAGGAGAGATCAGGGATTACAGCCGAAAAACAGTGGGGCGCTTTGAAAAAGATCTCCGGCGTTGGATCCCGGTGCCGGCGGTGGCCCGTGTGCGACACCAGATCCTGCTTGAAAAGATAAAAGAGGCCACGGTATTGGCCGATAGGTCTTCCTTTAATCGCCTTTTGGGGAAGGGGGAGTTTGGTCTCCTTACCAGTGGTGTGGCCGTAAATTACGTCCTTGACGCCGTAGAGGAACTCGGTCTTGAAAATCAGGTACGGGTCCTCTCTCTTGGTTTTACCTATCCTTGGCCGACCGGGCTTTTGGCCGAATTTCTGAAGTCGGTAAAGACCTGTCTGGTGGTCGAGGAACTGGAACCCTTTTTGGAAGAAGCGGCCCGGATGGTGGCCCAGGAAAGGGAGATCAAGGTCACTGTCTTGGGCAAAGCCACCGGACACCTTCCCCGATATCATGAATTCTATCCTGCTCAGGTAAAAAAGGCCCTGGCCTCGGCCCTTGACGTGGAGCTTAAAGCCTCACCAAGGCCTGATCTTTCCTGGGTGCCGGATCTTCCTTTGCGTCCGCCGACCCTGTGCCCAGGCTGCCCCCATCGGGAGACTTATCAAGTGATCAAGGCCGTGCTTGAGGAGTTGGGCGAAATACCGCGGACCATTTATCCCACGGACATCGGTTGCTATACTCTAGGGCTCCTTCCGCCCCTTCAGATGGCGGATTATCTCATTTGTATGGGTTCTAGTGTGGGTTCGGCCTGCGGTTTTTCGGTGGCCACCGATCAGCGGATCGTCTCTTTTATCGGGGATTCGACCTTCTTCCATGCCGGCCTCTCTCCTTTGGTCAACGCCGTCTATAATCAACATCGCTTTACTTTGGTCATCATGGACAACGACACCACGGCCATGACCGGCCATCAGCCGGTCCCTTCGCAGGAGTTGCGTTGGCCAGGACTGGAGGACAAACCAAGGATCGATATCGAACAGGTGGTCAAGGCCCTAGGGGTCAAAAACGTGGTCACCATCAATCCTTATCAGAAAAAAGAGGCCAAGGAGCTGGTCAGGCCCATCCTTGAAAGGGATGAACTGGCGGTCATTATCGCCAAGGCCCCGTGTATCCTTTATCGAGCTAGAGTGGCCAAGAAGTAGGAGGAAGAGATGAAGAGGCTTCGTCTGTTGGTCGTCGGTGTTGGAGGACAGGGGATACTTCTCTTTTCGCGGATATTAGGAGAGGCAGCTCTGGCCGCTGGTCTTCCGATAGTTATGTCCGAGGTCCACGGCATGGCCCAACGCGGCGGCGTGGTGGAGACCAACATAGTCCTTGGCGGGATCAGGAGCCCTCTTATCTCCGAAGGCGAGGCTGATCTCTTAGTCGGTCTTGAGCCGGTGGAGACTCTAAGGGCGCTGCCGCGGGCGAGAAAAGATACGGTGATCCTTTCAAGCACCGATCCGGTCATCCCTCAGATCGTCAAAGACGGTCTGGCTCAATACCCAGATCTTTCCGAGGCCTTAAACAGGTTAAGGGAAAATTTTGAAAAGGTCTATCTCTTTTCAGCGGAGAAACTGGCCAAAGAGGCCGGCACCAGCCGGGCGGCCAACGTGGTTACCTTAGGCGCCCTGGCTGGCACCGGAATCCTGGAGATCCCCGACGAACTCTGGGTCGAGTCTATCAGGCGTGCGGTAAAGCCCAAATATCTTGAGGCCAATCTCCGAGCCTTTGAACTTGGTCGGGCGATAACCGCAAATTAATTATTCTGGTTTGACCTTTTCTACCCGAACAGCCTTTCCCTCCCGTCGGGGGATTTGGCCCTCAGAGACCAGGATCACATTGGCCCGAAAGCCGAGATAATTATAAATCTCTTCCTCCAGGCGGCGCTTGAGGGTCTCATCCAGGGTGCGGCTTTCGACCAGGATCTCAATAAAGTCCTTTCCCGCCCGCTTGCCGATCCGAATAAGGTAATCCGGCAATACCTCTGGGTGTTTCATGATGATTTCTTCGATCTGTCTGGGATAAAAATTGACCCCTTTGACCTTGAGCATGTCATCGGTGCGGCCTTTGAGCCTGTCCAAGCGCACCATGGTCCGCCCACATTGACAACGACCCCTGGAGATGATGCGCGTGATGTCCCTGGTGCGGTAACGGATCAAGGGAAGGCCCTCCCGGGTAAGGGTGGTGACCACCAATTCCCCTTCTTCCCCATTGGGGAGCACTTCCCCGGTCTCTGGATCAATGATCTCGATCAGATAATGATCCTCCCAGACGTGGATGCCGTTATGGGCGGCGCAGTCGATCCCCATACCTACGCCACCGGTCTCGGTCATGCCGATGATGTCAAAGGTCTCGATGCCGAGCTCCTTTTCGATGAATTTACGCGTCTCATCACTCCAGACTTCGGCCCCAAAGATTCCCACCCGGAGTTTGGTCTCTGAGAGATCAAACCCTTCGGCCTTGGCCACCTCGATAAGACGCAGAGGATAAGAAGAGATGGCCGCCAAGGCGGTGGTTCCGAAGTCCTTCATGAACTTGAGCTGCATAAGGGTGCGACCCGGACCAATAGGGACGACAAAACAACCGATACGCTCGGCCCCGTAATGAAAGCCGAAACCGCCATTGAAGAGGCCGAATCCCGGGGTGATCTGGAGGACGTCTTTGTGGGTGAGCCCAGCGGCGGATAGACACCGGGCCATGATCTCTGCCCATTGCTCAACATCCGCCCTGGTGAAGGGATTGATCACCGGGGTGCCAGTGGTGCCGGAGGACATGTGAAAGCGCACGAAATCTTCCTTCGGGGTACAAGCCAACCCAAAGGGGTAGGCTTCGCGCAGGTCTTCCTTGGTGAGGAAGGGGAATTGGCGGATGTCTGAAATATCCCGTATATCTTCTACCTCAAAGTCTCCCAAGCGTTTGGCATAGGCTGGATTATTGGCCTTGATATGGGCCAAGGTCCATTTTAGGCGTTTTAACTGAAGCCTTTCCAGTTCTTCTCGAGGAAGGGTCTCAAGTCGCGGTTGATACATGTATGCCTCCCGTGCCTATTCTTTTTCGGGAAAAAGACCTATAAGATTTGGCCCTCTTTTGCAAGTCTTTGTCTCAGGGCCTATCCCAAGACCTGGCGGATGGTCTGTAGGAGTTCGTTAACACGGTAGGGCTTGGTGACAAAGGCGTCGGCCCCGGCTTTTCGTAATTCCTGAGCGTCTTTGTCCAGGGCATAACCGGTGACCAGAATAATCTTTATCGAGGGGTCTAATTTCTTAAGCTCCTTAAAGACTTCGACTCCGTCTTTCTTGGGCATAATAAGATCGAGTAAGACGAGATCTATTTGGTGGCCGTTTTCTCTAAAAAGTTTGATCCCCTCAAGGCCATCTTTGGCCACCAACACCCGATATCCCTTTTCCTCAAGGATTATCTTGCCCAAATTGCGCACCTCTTCTTCGTCATCGATGAGAAGGATGGTCTCCCCAGGCCTGGCCCCTTCTATTTCTTCGGTGTCTTTCTTTTCCTTCTTTTCCACCGATGCACCTTGTTCCTCAAGAGAAGGGAGATAAATAATGAATTCCGCCCCTTGGCCCGGCTCGCTGATTACGTCTATGAATCCACCGTGGTTCCTTACAATGCCATAGACTACCGAAAGTCCGAGGCCTGTTCCTTCTCCGGGTCTTTTGGTGGTAAAGAAGGGGTCAAAGATCTTATCTAAGACCTCTGGTTCCATCCCAGGGCCGTTGTCTGAGACGGAGATCACGGCATAGCTCCCGGGTTCACTGATATCCCCGGTAAAAAACTGCCTTCTTCCCAAAGTGGTGTTAAAGGTCTTGATTGTTATTTTTCCTCCACCTTGGGAGAGGAGGGCGTCTCTAGCGTTTACACAGAGGTTTAAGAGAACCTGGTTTATCTGAGATGGATCAGCCTTTACCAGATGGAGACCAGGATCAAGTTCTTTGATGAGAGATATCTTCTTTTCGAGGGTATGTTCCAAGAAACTAGATACTTCTTCTACTATCTCATTAAGATTGACTATTTCCAATTGGTACTTATCAGCCCGGGCAAAGGCCAAGAGATTTTTGACCAAACCAGAGGCCCTGGTGGCGGATTTTTCTATGGCCTCGATATATTTTCCTAATTTGTCGTCTTTAATGCGCATCTTAAGTAATTCCGTGTATCCTAATATACCGGCCAAAATATTATTAAAGTCGTGGGCGATACCACCGGCAAAGAGACCGATACTTTCCAATTTCTGGGCTTGAATAAGTTGTTTCTCAATCTTTTTTATCTCGGTTATATCTCTTATGATATTGAAGATCAAGAAGTTGGTTTGCGAATCTATATGATTCTCATTTTCTAAAATTCGAGAACTAATCAGTCTCATAGATAACAAGACTGGTAACTCGGAACCATCTGCTCTTTTAAAAATTGTTTCTTTATTAAGAATCTCACCATATTGGTAAAGCTCTTCAAGAAACTTGTTGCGAACTTTGGGATCAAGATAGAAGTTTTTTATGTTTAAATACTTGATATCTTCGTTTATATTTAACATCTTGAGAAAAGATTGGTTACAAGAAATAATACAACCGTCTTCAGTGGTAATTACATTTCCATCAGGGGCAAGTTCAAAAAGGGTTCTGTATTTTTCTTCAGAACGCTTTAATTTTTCTTGCTCTGCTAGAAGTAATTTTTTGGATTTATTGACCTCGTCTTCAACTGCTTGAATTTCAAATACTGGTAATAAAAATAGAGTCAAACCAACTACGGTTCCACAAAAAAGAGAGAAAAATAATAATCTAAAAGCATTATGTTGAATATCAGCTAAGGAGACACCTACTTCTACTGAAGCGTAAGTATGCCCGGCATACTTAATATTTTTTTTGACAATTACCAATGGTTCTGAGGGTGACTCAGGAGAGCCTATTTCGGCAATTAAATTGTCTTCTGGATCATAAAATTTTACGTAGCGGATTTTTGTAAATATAAGCCGAGATTGTATCCTTTCTTTCCATACCAAAGGATACATCTCAAGAGTTTCTCGAAAAATAGAAGCAATATAAGCAGCATGGAGTTCAGCTTGTTTGACTACTTCCTGTCTAGCCACAAAATAATAACCAATAGGAATGGCAAAACAGATAAAAAGACCAACTAAAAAAGAGAGAGGAAGCATCTTCAGGGCAAAGGAACGGGTGATCTGATAAGGGGTGTTCTTTTTAAAGAGGACTCTAAGTCGTGATAAAGGAAATTTTTCCATTTTTTAATTGAATAATAAAGACTTTATTCAAGCCTTGATGATCTGTTTCCGAAAAATTTATCTTTTCCCCGATTCCTATGTCGAGGTTTCGGAATTTTTCAATCGTAAGGATTAATTTCTCTCTATTTAGCTCGGGGCCGACCTTTTTTAAAGCATAAACAAAGAGTTTGGCATTTAAGAAACCTTCAAAAGAGAGGGCAGTTAGTGGTTGGGAGGGAAAATATTTACGAAATATTTTTTGATATTCCCTTACCGCCGGTAAGGAGAGATCAGTATAAGGGGGTAAGATTTGGGTCAAAAATACCCGAGCCTTGATCCCTTTTAATCGTTTGGCCAGATCTTTAGCCCCGACAAAGGAAACACCGAAAAACGAGACCCCTTGTTCGTAAGAAACGGCCTCTTTGATAAAGGCGGCGCACACGTCAGCCGTACCAATAAGGGCGACCACCTCCGGGTGGGCCTGCATGATTTCTCGTACCTGTTTGCTTACCTCACTTGTTCCGCGAAGATAGGAGGCCTTGGCCACCGGTTCCAGATCGTATTTTATCAAGCGGCGTTCCACCCCCTGGAGCCCATTAAGGCCATAGGCATCTCTTTGATAAAAGATGGCAAAACGCCTTTTGCCCCTTTGGATAAAAAAGTCCACTCCGGCTCGGCATTCATCCCAATAACTCGGGCGGAGGTTAAAGATGTATCTTTTCACCGGACGCCGGAGTTCAATGGCCCCGGTAATGGGAAAAAGGAGGGGGACCCTCTGATTTTGACAGATTTCTACCACGGTAAGGGTCGTTGGTGTTCCAGCCGGGCTTACAATGGCAAAGACCTTGTCCTTTTCGATCAGGCGCCTGATATGGCCTATCATAAGGGGTGGGGTATAAGCATCATCATAGACCTTGAGGACAATGCGTCGCCCGTAGACGCCTCCTTGGGCGTTGATATGGCGAAAATAGGCCTGCATCCCGGCCAGCACCGCCTGACCCAAATAGGCCACGTGCCCGGTGAGAGGGAGGGAGGTCCCGATGACAAGCCGATCTTTATAAAGCCCTGGGTCAGCCCAGGCTGCCTGCCAAAGGAGAAAAAAAATGACAATGACGATCTTTTTGGTCTTCATCAAACCGATTTTTTATAACTTTTCTCTAAGATTTTAACTCGTTTAATAGAAAAAAGATATAAATGAGCCTCAACAGATTCAGCCAAAGACAGGCCCTATGAGATTTCTAATTTGAGGGACTTGGTTAGGGTATGACCCTGGCGAAAACTTTCGGCCCAAAAGGGCATAATGGCCAATCCTTGGGTGGTCAAATCATAGCTTTCTTCCGATTGACTTACGGTCTTGACCGGGAAGACGAAAAACCGTGCCTTTTCGCTCAATCGGAGGGAAAGGGTCTTTCCGGCTAGAGGGTCTTTTAGTTGTAAGACTTCTCCCTGGGTCTCGAAGGGCTTCTCTAGGCCAAAGGACACGCCGTCGATGAGGAGTTCCCCTTGACCATGGGCCAGGAGCGGGGGGAAGAAATTGAATTCTACTCCAAAATGACAACGGGTTTCCTCTTCGGCTCGATATTCGATCTCGTAGGTTACCTCCAGACTGAGTCCGCTTTTGGTCATCTTGATAATCTTGCGGAGGAGAAGCGGCCTTCTGGCTGAACCCGGGGGATAGAGGCCGCCGTCTCGGAAGAAGAGGAGGCCGTTTTTGAGGCGGTGAAAGACAAAGGGCTGGTTGGCGAAATCACCCCATTCCCCGAAATTACAGGCGACAAAATCAGAAAGCCCGCGCCAAGGATCAAAAAAGTGTTCAATCAGACTATGTCTCTCATACCAATCGTAGACCAAGGCGGCCAAGACCTCCGGAGAGGGACGTTTTTTCAGATGATGGATACTGAAGACCCCGGAATCGGTATCCATCGAGCTCGGATGAGAGGAAACCGCTTGTTTTATGGCGATATGATAGGCCTCAAAGCGCCTGGTCAGGGTATTTTGAAAATTATGGGCCGAGGAAAGATCCGACCACTCGAGTAGATGGGCTCCGTAAGAGGGTTTAAAGGTGAGCACGGCCTTTGATGAATGAAAGACCACCTCTTCCTGGCCGTCGTAATCCAAGTCAAAGACCTCGACTTTGGCCTTTTCTTTGGCCCTCAGGCGTCCTTCAGCCGAAAGAAGGGCCTGCCATACGGCTTGCCGCAGGTGGGGGAGATAAAGGCCCCCAAAAATGCCATGCCAATAAGGGTCATTGCACTGGGCGGCCAAAAGATGCAGACGGGCCTCCTGATCAAAGGGTTTGGTTCGGGACAGACGGCTCACCTGGAACATACGTTTGTGCAAATAGTTAGATTCCGAATATTTGACAAAGAAATTTTTCCAATGCCCACCGCGAATAAAGGCCTTAAAACGTGAGCGCTCGGTATCCAACCGCTGGTTCAATTCTTCAAACTCCAAGATACGACGCGCAGGCAGAGACCATTCCTCCATCTCCATATAAGAGGCCGTGGGTAAATAGGCCAACCCCAAGGGCGGGACCTTTTCCAAGGCCTCGGCGTAGGTCATGGGCTCGATGAGTCCACCTTCAACCCATTTGGCCAGGGCCTCAAGGAAGGATCTTAGCCAGCCCTCGTCATAGACCCACTTCTTGGTCCCCGGCCAGGCGCCAAATTTTTCACCATCGTCAAAATAGATGGCCATTCTGCCACCGCGAAAGGCAATGTCATTTAAGTATTGTTCCAAACGATGCACCGGCCAGAAGGGAATGGCATAGCGCAAGGTTTCATCAATGGGGAAGACCGCCAAGCGTCGCCCCTCGGCCTCGGTTAGGTAATAGCCGTGTAAGGCCTCTTTCTCAAAGCCAGAGACCAGAAAATGACGATCGTCAACTACTACGTATTTGATCCCCAAGTCCACCAGGTCCTCGACCAGATATTGTTCCCAGACCCTTTCGGTCAACCAAAGCCCTACCGGGGTAACGCCAAATAGCCTCTTGAGATAGTCTTTATGTCGTAAGACCTGTTCCTTACGATCCTCGCGTGGAATGGCCGCAAGCACCGGTTCAAAGAACCCCCCGGCCACCAGCTCCACCTGCCCAGCTTGGACCATTTGGCCCAAAAGATCAATTACCCCTGGGCTCTTCTTTTCCCACCACTTAAGGAGGATGCCGCTTACATGAAGACTTAGACGAAAGCCCTTTTCACGGGAGATGAGTTTTAAAAAGGGTTGGTAACACTCAACGGTGAGTCTCTCGATCACGTGATCAAAGTTACCCAGGGGTTGATGGTTATGGATCCCAAAGACAAAGGGTAACTTCATAAGGGCCTCCCTTTTGGTTTATCTGAGACCATAAAACATCTGAGTTCTCTTAATTTCGAGGTATTTCAAGCATACGAGAGACCGCACGATAAGCCCTTTGACGAATATCCTCAGGGACTTCTACTACCGGCTCCAGGGTTTCCAAAGAATGTCTTACATCTTCCAAAGAGATAATCTTCATTGCCTTGCAGAGCATCTCTTCTGAGGCCGGAAAGAATTCCTTGTTTGGATTTTGTTTCTTGAGCGGATATAAAAGCCCCACCTCGGTACCCACGATAAATTCTTTGGCCTCGGCTTCCCGCGCATACTTAAGCATGCCGCTGGTGGAACGCACCACCTGGGCCATGTCGATGACCTCGGGCCGACACTCGGGGTGGGCCATAAAGACCGCCTGGGGATGCTCGGCCTGGGCCTTTTTTACGTCTTCTACGCTAAGGACCTGGTGGAAGGGACAAAAGCCTTCGTGATAATAGATCTTGACCTCATCGAAGAAGCGCTGGGTGTAGCGGGCAAGATTCTTGTCCGGCACCATGATCACTTCTTTGGCCTTGAGGGCACGGACGACATTTACCGAATTGGCGGAAGTACAACAGATGTCACTCACCGCCTTGATCTCTACGTAGGAATTGACATAGGTGACCACCAAGGCCTCGGGGTGTTTTTCCTTCAAGCGAAGGACATCTTCCACGGTGATCATATCGGCCATGGCACAACCGGCCTCTGGACGAGGAAAGACCACCCTTTTGTCTGGACAGACGATGGCCGCGGTCTCGGCCATAAAACGTACCCCGCAAAAGACGACCACCTCCGCCTCGGTCTGTGAGGCCTTGAGGCTTAATTCCAAGGAATCACCAGTGAGATCCGCTATGTCTTGGATCTCCGGGGGTTGATAATTATGGGCCAAGATGATGGCCTTTTTCTCTTTGGCCAGCCTCCGTATATCTCGGGCCAGCTTTTCCTTATCCATTTTCGTTCTCCCGAATGATCTCTACCCCTTTTGGCGGGGTGAAATGAAATAGTTGATCATCCAAGGCCACGTTACGCCTGAGTCTCTGGAAACGGATCTTGGTCAAATTACCCAAGTAATCCCAAAACCAGATCTCTTTGATCAACCCGCTCTTCCTATCTACCACCAGGCGCAGACGCTCTACCTGGGCGTTTTTTATCTTGGGCCTCAGATCAAGGGCCACCCTGTCTTTTTCTTCTACATAGCCCAAGATCTCAAAATCACGCAGGAGATTTCCTCTCCCGCTCATAAACCCCAGGGTTACTTTGGGAGAGAGGGCCTTACTTGAGGGGAAGACCATTACCTGCTTATCGACTTGGCTGTAGATATAGACCAGACGCCCGTCGCAGACGATGAGCATTGGCTCTGGCCAGGCGTATTCCCAGCGCATCAGCCCTGGCTTTTTGAACCAGACCTTCCCCTTGGAGAGCCTGATCTCTTGGCCTCGACGCCAATGGACCTCCTGTTCAAAATCAGCCACGAAACTCTTGGTGCCTTCATAGAGGGTCTGAACCTTTCGGGCGATAGCCAGGGCAGGATCTTTGGTGGCTAAGGCCGAA
>CAZROA010000066.1:0-4440 GCA_964601575.1 uncultured Thermodesulfobacteriota bacterium | reverse complement strand
CCAGAGGTCTCTATGGAGGAGGCCCTGCTCGAGATGAACGCCAAACGCCTGGGGTGTGTCCTGGTCATGGATAACGGGGCTCGGCTCTTGGGAATAGTGACCGACGGAGACCTTAGGCGAGCCATGATCAAATTTGGTGATATTCGTCCCCGAAAAGTTTCAGAAATTATGACCCCGCAGCCGAAAACTATTAGAGATGATCACCTGGCGGCTGAGGCCCTGGACATGATGGAACGTAATTTGATCACCGTGCTCCCGGTGGTCAATAGGGAACAAAAGGTAATCGGGATTTTGCATTTGCACGATATCTTGGGCAAAGGACAATTCAAGTTTACAGGAGTATAGACCATGAAAGACCAAATCAAAGAAATCTATACCTTGACCAGAGAATATCGTGGTTTGGCCGGGGCCGGAGGGCTCAAGGATGTGGCTCGTGAGCTTTCTGAGGCCTTAGTTCGTCGGGGATGCAAGGTAACCGTCTTCCTCCCGCGTTACGGTTTCCTCGATCCCAAAGAAAAAGGTTTTAAAGCGACCGGCATCTCCTTCTCAGTAGATATGGATTATACCTACGAGGAACGTCGAGAAGGGGTCTCTTTATGGGAAAAAGAGATCGACGGCGTACGGGTCTTTCTCATCGAGGCCAATCGCTATGCCGAAAAACTCGGGGTTTACACCTATACCGAGGAAGAAGAGGCCAAAGAACCTTGGAAGAAAAAGGGCTCCGGGCATTTCGATTACTTTGCCATGAATATCCTCTTACAAAAGACTGCCCTCTGTGCCGCGGTTCGGCTTTCTGAAAAACCGAACATCATCCATTGTCATGATGGCCATACAGCCGTCACCCCGGCGCTTGCCCGGGAGATTATGGGCTTTCGAGAATATTTCCGAAAAACCGGTTTCCTGATCACCATTCACAATGCCGGTTTGGGGTACCATCAAGACGTAGCTGATCTCCCCTTTGCCAAGGCCAACACCGGGCTACCCTGGTGGGTGATTAATGATTCCCTCCATCATAATTCCTTTAATCCTTTCATCTGTGGGGCCCGTTATGCGGTGATTAACACGGTCTCTGAAGAATACGCCCGGGAACTACAGGAGACCGATCTCGATGCCCATACCGGTTGGCTGGGGCACGCTTTGAAGGAACGAGGGGTAAGACTCTATGGCATCACCAACGGCATTAATCCCGCGGACTTCGATCCCACCCAGCCGGAAAAACTTGGTCTTCCGGCAGGGTTTGATCCGGCCCAAGGAGATCTTCACGGAAAAAGGCTTTGCCGTGAGGAATTACTCCGCCGCATCGTCCAGGGTGACCTGCGGGTCAAGGTTTATGGTCAAGTAAAAGATCAGCCTGATTGGCCGCTTCTCACCGCCATCAGTCGTCTTACCGAACAAAAAGGGATCGACGTCTTGGCCGAGGCCTTGCGTCTTCTCTATGAAGAGGACGAAGAATTCCTGACCGTTATCCTAGGTACCGGTTCTCCAGAGATAGAGGATCGTCTCATTGCCTTGACCCGTGACTTTTCTGGAAAGATGGCCCTTCTTTTGGGGTATGATCCAGCCCTGGCCAATCTGATCTATGCCGCCGGAGATTTCTTCGTCATCCCGTCTAATTACGAACCTTGCGGGCTTACGGACTTTATGGCCCAGCTCATGGGCAATCTCCCCATCGTCCGCCACACCGGCGGTCTGGTAAAGGTCAAAGAAGGTTTTAATGGTTTTGTTTACGTGGAACAAAGGCCCGATGAATTGGCCAAGGCCATCAAACGGGCCTTTAAGGTCTATCGGGAAGACCCAGCCTTACGCCTTCGGATGATCAAACAGGCCATTGAAAATATCTATGAAAATTACACCTGGGATAAAGTGAGGGAACGTTACCTGGAACTTTATCGTGAGGCCCTAAAAATGGCCCCGGCCTTCAAAGCCGACTAGCCTTGCGGGTCTCGATTTCGCGTTTGAGGACGTATTTAAGCAAGGGTTGGCGGTCTTTTTCGTTGTCAATCAAGAATTCGATGCCATAAAGTCTTTTCCCCCTATTTCGGGGTTGTTCCCTGGCCACCCGACCTTTGGCCAGGCGAATTTGGTCAAAAGGTTTCCCTGCCGTTAAGTAGAGAGAAAGTTCGATGTCCTCAATGGTCTCCCCTACGGGGAGGCGTTGATCCTTGTCAGCCAAGATGGCCATCCCCGAGGCGCTTATATTTAGGATCTCGGTGGTAAACTCCCTGTCTTTGAAGCGAAAGGTAGCTTTAGACGGTTCAGGCACGCCGATACGATAAAAGCGGCGCCTTTGTAAACGATATATTTCCTTTGGTTTGGTGGTAAGGACCGTCTTTTCTTCGACATCAGTTTCTATGATACGCACGCGGAAAAAATGGAGAATTTGGGACTTATCTCGATAGACCACCCGGGCCTGTTCCAGATAAGCATTCCAAGGGCGGGGAAGATCAAAGATCAATTCACGGGAACGAATGGCCAGAAGGATGGTGGGGCCGGATCGAAAGTCTGGAGCTACGAACTGGACCCAGATGGCATTTTCTTGAATGTCCTTGAGCAAGACCTCGATCAGCTCTTTATGACGGGTGCGTTGATAATTATTTTCGCAGGCTTCCCAGCTCATGCCTTGGCTTCGGCCCAGTTTTCTCCTATCGCCAAATTGACTTTAAGCGGCACTGAAAGCTCTATCACTCTTTCCATCTTATCTCGGACCAAAGCCTTTACTTCTTCAATTTCTTTTATAGGAACTTCAAAGAGAAGTTCATCATGGACCTGCAGAAGCATCCTGGTCTTAAGCCCCTTCTTTCTGATCTCTTCGTCGATGCGGATCATGGCCAACTTGATGATATCGGCGGCGGTGCCTTGTATAGGGGTGTTAATGGCCGTTCGCTCGGCAAATTCCCGGGCCACCCGGTTGGGGCTCTTGATGTCTGGGAGATGGCGTTTTCGGCCAAAGAGGGTGGTGACGTAGCCCTTTTCCCGGGCTTCGGCCACGATCTTTTCCATATAGGCCTTTACTCCGGGGTAGCGTTCAAAATAGCGTTCGATAAAGGCCTTGGCCTCCCGTCGGCCTATCTTTAGTTCCTTGGCTAGACCATAAGGGCTCATGCCGTAGACGATGCCAAAATTGATGGTCTTGGCCATGCGTCGCATCTCTGGGGTGACCAACTCCGGCATAACCCCAAAGACTTCGGCGGCGGTGCGGCGATGGATGTCTTCGCCGCGTTTGAAGGCCTCGATCAAGGTCTGGTCTTGAGAATAGTGGGCCAGGACTCGAAGGTCGATCTGTGAATAGTCGGCAGAAAGAAAGACAAAACCTTCCTCAGGGATAAAGGCCCGCCTGATCTTGGGCCCTTCTTCTCCTCGGACAGGTATGTTTTGCAGATTGGGGTCACTGCTTGAAAGCCTTCCGGTGGCGGTCACCGTCTGGTTAAACGAGGTGTGAAGCCGCCCGGTCTCGGGATTTATCAGACGCGGCAGGGCATCTACATAGGTAGACTTGAGTTTGGCCAAGGTCCGATACTGAAGGACCAAACGCGGCAATTCATGATGGGCTGAAAGGACCTCTAATACTTCTGTATCCGTAGAGTAGGCCAACTTCTTGGGCGTCTTTTTGACCCGCGGGAGTTTCAGCTTCTCAAAGAGGATAACCCCAAGCTGCCGACTAGAATTTAGATTGAATCGTTCCCCAACCAGATCAAAGATCTTTCCCTCTAATTCTAGGAGTTCTCGTTCCATCTCTCGGGAAAGGTCTTTGAGATAAGGGGCATCGATCTTGATACCTGCCATCTCCATCCGGGCCAGGACCTCTATCAGCGGGTGTTCGATCTCTTGATAAAGCTCCCATAGGCCCTCTTCCTTTAACCTAGGCCAAAAATGTTCATACAGGAGATAGGTCACGTGGGCGTCTTCGCAGGCGTAGATCTTGGCCTGCTCCACCGGGACAAACTCAAAGCTTTGCCCCCGGGAAAGTTCGGCGGTTACTTCTCGGTAAGAGATCATGTGGTGCCCTAAGATTTCTTCAGCCAATTCATCAAGGCTGTGGGTGCGACGGATGGGATTCAAGAGATAAGAAGCCACCATGGTGTCACCGGAAAGCCCTCGCAGTTCGTAGCCATGGCGCTTGAGGAGGATAAGGTCATACTTAATGTTGTGCCCGACCTTGGGCAGGTTCGGGTTTTCTATGAGCTCTCTCAATCTTTCCAAGGCCTCTTGATCAAGCTGAGAAGAAGCCCCTGGACCACGGTGGCCAAAGGGCAGATAATAGGCCTTGGGCGGAGAGAAACAAAGGGCCAGCCCGATGATCTTTCCTCGCATGGGGTCGGTGTGGTTGCTTTCCAAGTCGATGACCAGAACCTTGGCCTTCTTGGCCTGTTGGATGAGTCTTTCTAGCCCTTCAAGGGAAGTTACCAACTGATAATCTTCATAAGAAAGGCTCTTTTCCGG
>CAZROA010000065.1:0-21828 GCA_964601575.1 uncultured Thermodesulfobacteriota bacterium | reverse complement strand
GGAACCGGGTTTTTCTCCTACGACCACGATGTCCACGTTTCGGGAGACATCCGAGGCCACCCGTCCACCCAAGGCCTGCACCCGCTTTTTGGCCTCATCCCGGGGCATGCTCTTGAGGCCACCGGTAAAAACAAAGGTAAGTCCCTTTAATGGCTGCTCCTTCTCTTCTTCCTCCACCTCTTCGAATTCAATCCCTGCTTGGAGAAGCTTTTCTATGGTCTTTCGGTTTCGTTCGTTACGGAAAAATTCAACGATACTCTGGGCCACTTCCGGACCGATCCCCGGGATGGCCATAAGATCCGCCACCGAGGCCTGCATCAGTTTGTCAAGACTCTTGAAATGCTCGGCCAGGATCTGGGCCACTACTTCACCCACGTGTCTGATGCCTAAGGCGTAGAGAAAACGGGCCAAGGTAGTCTTTTTGCTCTTCTGGATGGCGTTATAGAGATTTTGGGCCTTTTTCAGGGCAAAGCCCGGGAGTTGGAGGAGGTCTTCTACCTTTAGGTAATAAAGGTCCCCCACGTCACGCACCAGACCGGCATCGACCAAGGCCTTGGCCACCTTGGCTCCCAGACCCTCGATGTCCATGGCGTTGCGGCTGGCAAAGTGTTGCAGATGGCGAACGAGTTGGGCATAGCAATTCTTGTTCGGGCAACGCCAGACTGCCTCCCCGGGTTTGCGTACTAAAGGGCTCCCGCAGACCGGACAGGTCTTCGGCATCTCAAAGGGCCTTTCCTGCCCGGTACGCCGGTCCTTGATGACCATGACCACTTCCGGGATGACATCACCAGCCCGCTGGACCAGGACCCAGTCTCCGATGCGTATGTCCTTTCGGCGAATCTCGTCTTCGTTGTGAAGAGTGGCCCGCGAGACGATAACGCCTCCCACCTTTACCGGTTTTAGGACCGCCACCGGGGTCACCGCCCCGGTACGCCCGACTTGGAGGACGATGTCTAACACCTGGGTAGTGACCTGGGTGGGTTCAAACTTATAAGCCAGGGCATAACGGGGGCTTCGGGCCTTGGTCCCCAGTTTTTCCCATAAAGAGAGATCATTGACCTTGATGACGATACCATCTAGCTCATAGGGGAGCTCTTCGCGTTTTTTCTCTATTTCATGGTGGTATTCAATGGCGGCCTTAATCCCTTTGACCAAACGACAGAGGGGATTGGTCTTAAGCCCCCATTTGGGAAGGGTGGTGAGAATCTCCCATTGGGTCTTAAATTCAAAGCCTTCAACCTTGCCCACGCCGTAGAAGAAGATATCTAAGGGGCGCTTAGCGGTGACATTAGGGTCTAATTGTCTCAAAGACCCGGCAGCGGCATTTCTAGGATTGGCAAAGGGCGTCTCCCCTCGAGCCAATCTTTCTTCGTTAAGCCTTTCAAATTTTTCTTTTTCCATGAAGACCTCGCCCCGGGCATCAAGACGTTTGGGAATAGGCAGGCCTTCCTGACGCAGAAGGCGCAAAGGAATGGACTTTATGGTCTTCAGATTGTTGGTCACGTCTTCCCCTACGTAGCCATCTCCCCGGGTAGAGCCCACGGTAAATACGCCGTCTTCATAGACGAGTTCTACGGCCAGGCCGTCCATCTTGGGTTCTACGGTGTATTCGATTTCTTCCTTCTCAGGGAGACCGAGGAAGCGCTTGACACGTTTGTCAAATTCAAGGACCTCCTCTTCGGTAAAGGCGTCATCCAAGGAGAGCATAGGCTCGGCATGAGTGACCTGTCTGAATTCTTTGGCCGGAGGAAAACCGACCCGTTGAGTAGGTGAATCCGGGGTAATGAGTTCTGGATATTTTTCTTCCAGTTCTTTTAGTTCTCTTAAGAGGGCGTCATACTCGGCGTCAGAGATGACCGGAGAGTCCAAGACATAATAGCGATAGTTGTGATATTCGATCTCTTCCCGGAGTTTTTTGACCCGTTCAATGACCTCAGGCGGGATCTCACGCTTCTTTTCTTCCTTGTTTTCTACCGCCTCCGCCAAGTCTTTTTTATGGGCCATCTCTCCCTCCTTGAGATGACTTTTCTACGCCTAATCTAAGTCCGCTGAAAAAATTTTTCCAGCATATGGATACCTATAACACCTCTTTCTTCCGCCGGAGATGTATTTCGGCATTTAAAAAGATATTTCAGGAAAATTTCATAAACGATTTGCCAATAGTGAACTAAAACTTATCTTTTTAAACATCTAGTTAGTTTAAATATTAGCCAACTATTAAAATTTGAGTACAGGCGACCTCTTTAGTTCTTCTGTTCCTTTTCCTGTTCAGCATAAAAACGAAATCTAAATCGGGAGAAATATAACATGTTTGGAAAACAGATTACCCTATTTAAGCTACTTGGCTTTGAGATCCGGATCGACATGAGTTGGTTCATAATCGTTATTCTTATCACCTGGTCCCTTGCCCAAGGTCTATTCCCTTTTCTTTACCAAAATCTTTCGCCTGGGACCTACTGGTGGATGGGCCTTGCTGGCACATTAGGACTATTCATGTCGATAATTTTTCATGAGCTCTGCCATTCCCTTGTGGCCAAGAGATACGGATTGCCCATAAAGGGGATCACTTTGTTCATCTTTGGGGGAGTGGCCGAGATGGCCGAGGAGCCTCCTAATCCAAGGGCCGAGTTTATGATGGCCTTTGCTGGGCCCCTTTCCAGCCTTTTGCTTGGCCTTGGGTTCTATGGAATTCGGATCATGGGCGAGGGAGGCGGATGGCCTGTGCCGGTAAACGGTGTAATCGGCTATCTGGCCCTGATCAACGGGCTTCTTGCCGGATTTAATCTCCTACCTGCCTTTCCTCTTGATGGGGGGCGTATGCTCAGGTCGGTTTTGTGGGGGTGGAAAGGGAACTTTCAATGGGCCACCCGCATTGCCTCTAACATCGGTTCGGGGTTTGGCGTGGTAATGATCTTTTTCGGGATCTTAAACGTGCTACGGGGGAACTTCATTGGCGGGATATGGTTGTCCATGATTGGTATGTTCTTATGGAGTGCCTCCCAAATGTCCCGCAAGCGACTGCTGACCCGAAAGGCCCTCGAAGGAGAACGAGTAGAAAGTTTCATGGAACCTAATCCCGTAACAGTCCCGCCTGCAATCTCTGTAGAGCAGTTCGTGGATGATTATATCTTGAAGTACTATTTCAAGATGTTTCCGGTCGTGGAGTCCGGAAGGCTCATGGGTTGTGTTACCATCCACCAGGTGAAGGGGATTCCCCGGGGAGAATGGAGCCAACACACGGTGGGAGAGCTTACGGAGCATTGCTCCCCAGAAAACACCATAGCTCCAAAGACCGAGGCTATTGAAGCCCTCTCTATCATGAACCGAACACAGGCCAGCAGGCTTTTGGTAGTAGAAGACGATCGTCTGGTAGGCGTCATAGCCCTCAAAGATATGCTGAAATTCCTTTCACTCAAGGTGGAATTAAAGGCGTAGTATTAATGTGTAATGACCCCCCTTTTTGCACAACTCAAGCTGCTATTGCCATTGCCTCAAATGGTGCCTGATACCCCAAGGCCTGATACGGCCTCTCCAAATTATAGTACCTGATCCAGCTTAATATCACCTCTCTCAAGCTGGGCCTCGCTGAGAGCAGCATAGGCCTCTTTAAGTTTGGCCTCATATTGCTCCTTTATGCCCCGAGGGCGAGCCCTGAGATTGGTTTTCCATGCCCTAAATGTACCCTGTGCCTTAAATGTACCCTGTGCGGTCCTAGAGAGGGCATTACAAACTTGCTCAGAAATATACCAAATATGTTCCAGAATTTAAAAAGAGTCTTATCCAGGTCGAGATAGGCCACCGTTTAAGCGGTGGCCTATTCTATATTATTTCTTACTTAATATTTTGTTTTTAAGAAGTAAATCATTAGGAATGAGGATTATATTTCCTTCTTCAGTTTCGACAAGCACATTAGTAGGGTTAAAAGCTCTTATTTTTCCAGAAAATTTATCAACTTCGATTTTACTACCAATATCTAAAATATTTTTAAGATAAAAACCAGCTAAAATTTTTTCAGCTATACTTTTACCTCCTAATCCCAAAGATAATCCTATAGCACCCAAAAAGATACCTAAAAATAGAGTAATGTTAGCAGTAAATATTGTGGTATCAAATCCCAATTTTCTAATAGCAATTACTAACCCAAAGATATTAATTACTATTTCAAGTGCGGTACCGATAAAAGAAGCATATGCTATTTCTGAAGATTTAAATAAATTTTTAATTAAATTGCCAACTAATTTAGCAATATAAGAAATAAAAATAAAAATAAACAATGCTCCAAAAATTTTAGGAAGATAAGTAATAAATTGATTTACAGTATCGATTACTATACGAATTCCGAGAACCTCACTTGCTGCTACAAAAAATAATAAAATGATAGTAAAATAAATTAAAGAAACTAGAATATCTATAGCTTTTTTAGTAGTTCCAAGCTTTTCGAGCATTTGATTAACACCTGATTTTTCCGCAATATAATTAAATCCTAGAACAGAGAACATTTTTTTAAATATTTTTTTTGCAATAGAAGCTACTATAAAACCAAAAATAAATACTAATAAAGCTCCTATTAAATTGGGTAAAAATTGCCCTACCTTCTGAGAAAGACTTTCAATTAAGCTTAAAATGGCTTCTCGTGCTAAACGAGTTTGTTCTAAAATGTCTGTCATTTTACTACCTCCTTTTTAGTGTTTATTATTTTAAAAAGACTATCAACTATTCCTATAAAAGAAGCGGTCATCCTTAAAATATCATTTAAAAAGACAATAAATTCTCCTTTTATTACAATTTGATTTTCTATTTTTTTTAATAAATTTTTATCAATTTCTATTTGTTCATAAAATTTTTGAACAAGAATCTCAAATTCTTGATATTTTTTATTTTTAAACATTTTTCCCCTTTAATGAATTTTTAACTAGTATTTTTTTAACCTTTTTTATTGCTCTATAAATTCTCATTTTGATAGTACTAATACTGCAGTCTCTATATTGAGCGATTTCTCTAGTTGTTAAACCTTCTATAAAATGCATTTGAATAATTATTCTTTCTTCTTCTGTAAGAACTTTAAAAATATCTTCTAAAGAAAGTTTAGTTATTATTATATCTTCTAATGCGGAGTTTTTATTAAAAATTTCTATTTCATAAAAAGAAGCCTTTTGTCTTTTCTGACGAATATAATCAATAAGAACATGATTTATTAATTTATTAAACCAAGATTGAAAACTTTCTGTCTTTCTAAGACTCCTTATTTTTAAATAACATTTGAGCCAAATTGTTTGAAAAAGATCTAAAGCTTCATCTTTATTTAAGGTGACAAAATAACATTTTTTATAAACAGATTTTGCATAATTTTTATAAAGTTTAGAAAAGGCTTCTTTACTGCCTTTAATGGCTTCCTTAACATATTTGCTTTCTTGTTCCGAAAACATTTTTAACTTTTTCCGAAAAAACTTTTTTAAAAATAAAGACGGGTTAAAGGAGAAAAAGGTCACTCCAAAAAAGCATTTAAAGGGGAAGTATAGTGAGGGGTATTATGGTAATTATTTATGAAATCCTTTACCGGGCGACGAAATTTATGAGCCTTCCAGGCACATAGATGACCTTCTTGATCTCTTTGCCTTCAAGATGCCGCCTTACATTTGCGTTTTGTAAGGCTGCTTCGCGGACGGCCTCTTCGTCGGCCTCGGCTGGGACTTGAACCTGGGCCCGAAGTTTACCATTTACCTGGACGGCAATGGTCACCTCCTCGGCCTTAGCCACTTCTTCGTCCCAGGAGGGCCAAGAGGCCTCGGAGATCAGTCCTTCGTGTCCAAGACGTGCCCAGAGTTCCTCACCCAGATGTGGGGATATCGGGGCCAGAAGGAGGAGGACCGCCTCCACCGCCTCACGGATCACCGGCCAGAATTGGGGCTCGCTTCGATGTTTGCCCAGGGCCTGGTAGATCTCGTTTACCAGCTCCATGACTGCGGCGATGGCCGTGTTAAAGTGGTAGCGCTCTTCGATATCTTGGGTGACCTTGCGAATGGTCTGATGGGTCTTGCGTCGCAGGGCCTTAAGCGGTGCCGAAAGTCCTTCTTGCCCGCCTCGGTAGGGCTCAACCGAAAGTAGCTCTTCCAAATTCTCTGTAATCATCTTATAGACCCGCTGGAGGAACCGATGGGCGCCTTCGATTCCCTGGTCGCTCCATTCAAGATCGCGCTCCGGCGGGGCGGCAAAGAGCATAAAAAGCCGCACCGTATCCGCCCCGTAGCGTTTGATCATGGCGTCGGGGTCCACCACGTTACACTTGCTCTTAGACATTTTCTCCGAACGTCCGATGATGACCTTCTCTCCACAACCGTCTTTGAGGCAAGTACCTTCTGCCGAAACTTCCTCTGGATAAAGCCAGCCGTGTTTCGGGCAACGGTAGGTCTCCTTGATGACCATGCCCTGGGTGAGCAGTCGTTCAAAGGGTTCGTCAAGCTCAAGATAACCGAGGTCCCTTAGCACTTTGGTAAAAAACCGAGCATAAAGCAGGTGCAGGATGGCGTGTTCGATACCGCCGATGTATTGATCTACCGGGAGCCAAAAGGCCACCTTTTCTTTATCCAGGGGTTCTTTGGCCTTGGGGCAGGCGAAACGGGCGAAGTACCAGGAGGACTCCACAAAGGTGTCGAAGGTATCCGTCTCTCGCCGGGCTGGGCCACCACATTTGGGACAGGTGGTATTGAGAAAAGACTCAAGCCTTGGTAGTGGCGAACGCCCGGCCTCGTCAAGCTGGGCCTCAAGCGGCAGGACCACCGGGAGGTTTTCGATCTTTTCTGGAACGAGGCCACATTTTTCACAATAGACCACCGGGATAGGGCAACCCCAGTAGCGCTGGCGGGACACCCCCCAATCCCGTAGGCGATAGGTGACCCGGGCCTGGCCAAGGCCCTTTTCCTCAAGGTATTTGGTGACCGCCTTTTTTCCTTCCTCACTCGGTAGGCCGTCAAACGGGCCCGAATTGACCATCACCCCCGGATCTTCATAGGCCCCTTCCATCTCTTCGGGGACAAGATCTCTGTCCTTCGGCTTGATGACCACCTTGATGGGGAGCCCGTATTTCTTGGCAAACTCAAAGTCGCGCTGGTCGTGGGCCGGAACAGCCATCACCGCCCCGGTGCCGTACTCCATAAGGACAAAATTGGCGGCAAAGATCGGCACCCGTTCGCCAGTGAGGGGATGAAGGGCGTAGGCGTTGAGGAAGAGACCCTTCTTTTCAAAGACCCCTTCTTCGATCTTGCGCCGTTCACGGCGTACTTCTTCGCGAAGGGCAAGGAGCTCCTTTTCAAGCTCCGTCCCGCGGACAAGCTCTAAGGCCAAGGGATGCTCCGGCGAGAGGCTTACGAAGGTAACGCCATAAAGGGTATCAGGCCGGGTGGTAAAAACACGAATCTTTTCCTCACGACCCTCTACCGGGAACTCCACCTCGGCGCCTTCGCTCTTCCCGATCCAGTTGATCTGCATGGTAAGCACCCGCTCCGGCCATTTCCCCTTGAGCTTTTCGATGTCCCGAAGGAGTTCTTCGGCATAAGCGGTAATCTTGAAGAACCAACCCTCCATCTCTTTCTGGACCACTTCGGTGCCACAGCGCCAGCAACGGCCATCTTCTACTTGTTCGTTGGCCAGCACCGTCTGACAGCCCTCGCACCAATTCACCAAGGTCTTTTTGCGGTAGGCGAGCCCTCGCTCAAGCATTTCGATGAAAAAGCGCTGTTCATGGCGGTAATACTCCGGATCACAGGTGGCAAACTCCCGATCCCAATCATAGGAAAGCCCCATGCGCTTCAATTGCTGCCGCATGTAGGCAATATTCTCATAGGTCCATTTGGCCGGATGGGTACCGTGTTTGATGGCCGCGTTTTCTGCCGGCAGCCCAAAGGCATCCCACCCCATGGGATGGAGGACATTTTCTCCACGCATCTTACGGAAGCGAGCGATGACATCACCGATGCTATAGTTACGCACATGTCCCATATGGATGCGGCCCGAAGGGTAGGGGAACATTTCAAGCACATAGTACTTCGGACGTGAGGGATCATTGTCTACGGCCTTAAAGGTCTTTCGTTCTTCCCAGACCTTCTGCCATTTTTCCTCAATAGCCGCAAAATCGTACTTTTCTCGCGCCATAACACCCGCCTCCGTTTGACAAGGAGGTTAAAGAGCCTTGATCTTTTCTACCACGTACTGTCCGAATTCCGAACACTTGACCAGTTTGGCCCCTTCGATCTGCCGGGCAAGGTCATAGGTGACCACCTTATCCTGTACCGCCTGAGCGATTCCCTGCCAAATAAGATCCGCTACTTCCTTCCACCCTAAGTACTCAAACATCATCGCCCCGGAAAGGATGACCGAGCTGGGATTGACCTTGTCTTGCCCGGCATATTTAGGGGCCGAGCCGTGGGTGGCCTCAAACACAGCGTAGCCATCGCCGATATTGGCCCCAGGGGCCATCCCAAGCCCGCCAACTTGGGCCGCCAAGGCATCGGACATATAGTCGCCATTCAGATTGGGCATGGCCAGCACGCTGTATTCCTCAGGCCGCAAGAGCGCCCACTGGAACATGGCGTCGGCGATGCGATCTTTGATGACCACTTTTCCTTCCGGGGCCTTGCCCTCGTATTTCTCCCAAAGCTCAGCCTCGGTGATGGTCACCTCGGCAAACTCTTCCTTGGCTAGTTCATAACCCCAATTGCGAAAGGCCCCTTCGGTGTACTTCATAATATTTCCCTTGTGTACCAGGGTGACGCTTGGTTTGCCGTTGGCCAGGGCGTACTGAATGGCCTTACGCACCAGGCGCCTGGTCCCAAAGCGGCTGATGGGTTTCACCCCGATACCCGAATCTTCCCGAATCTCTTTACCGAGTTCATCCCGGATGAAGGCGATGATCTTTTTGGCTTCGAGGCTTCCGGCCTCCCACTCGATCCCGGCGTAGACGTCTTCGGTGTTTTCCCGGAAAACAACCATGTCCACCTTTTCCGGATGTTTGACCGGGCTTGGCACCCCGGGTACCCAGCGCACTGGACGCACACAGGCGTAGAGATCAAGCACCTGGCGGATGGTCACGTTTAGGCTCCGAAACCCACCGCCCACCGGGGTGGTAAGGGGCCCCTTGATGGCCACCACGTGTTCCTTGATGGCCTCTAGGGTCTCTTCCGGGAGATAGGAACCAGTCTCCTGATAGGCCTTTTCCCCGGCCAAGATCTCTTTCCAGGCTACCTTGCGCTTGCCTCCATAGGCCTTTTCCACCGCCGCGTTCCATACCGGAAGGGCTGCCCGCATGATATCCGGGCCAATGCCATCGCCTTCGATATAGGGAATGATGGGTTCATCAGGCACCACAAGTTTGAAGTCTTCGGTAAGCCTTATCTTCTCCGGCATCTTTTCCTCCTTCCTGACCAGACTTTATCTTCCAAATTGGCGAAGCTTTATCCTGTTTTGGCCTTTAGGGCAAGAGAGGAGACTTAAGTTACTGACAATTGGGGTGAGTTGCGATAGGCTAAGTGTGATGAAAGAGATCCTCACCGCCCTTGAAAGATATCTTCTTTACTTACAAGCCCTAGGAGTAAACGTCGTGCCAGCCAAAAAGAAGATCAAAAAATTTTTGGAATTAGAACTTTCCCCGCCACCCAAAAGCCTTGAGGACATAAGGCGGGAACTAGGGCATTGTGCCCGCTGTAAGCTTTCGCGCACCCGGACTAACTTGGTCTTTGGTGAAGGAAATGAAAAGGCTTGTCTGATGCTGGTCGGGGAGGCCCCTGGTCGAGACGAAGACTTAGAGGGGCGTCCTTTTGTTGGGCGGGCGGGAAAACTCCTTGATCAGATGCTTTCAGCCATCAATCTTACCCGCGCTGAGCTCTACATCACCAACGTGGTCAAGTGCCGCCCCCCAGGCAACCGTACTCCAGAGCCAGACGAAATCGAGGCCTGTGTTCCCTTTTTGGCCAAACAGATACGGGTCATCCGGCCAAAGATCATCTGCACCTTGGGGCTTACCGCAGCGAGGACAATCCTTTCTACCGAGGCCTCGCTTACTTCTCTTAGAGGGACGGTTCATACCATCGACGACATCAAGGTCATCGTCACCTTTCATCCGGCCTATCTCTTGCGTTTTCCGAATTACAAACGCCAAGCCTGGGAAGACCTTAAGCTCTTAAAGAGCCTTTATAACCAGGTATGCCAGCCATGAGGCGGCTAGGCCTGATCCTGATAATCTGGGCTTTGCTGGTCTCCTCTGCCTTGGCAGAACGGGTATTGGTCTTGACCTTGAGCGAGGCCATCACCCCCCTTACCGCCGGAAAGATAAAAGAAGCCCTCTATAAGGCCCAACAAGAAAGGGCTGAGTGTCTGGTCATAGAGCTTGATACCCCAGGTGGCCTGGTGACCTCCATGCGAAAGATCGTCAAGATGATCCTTAATTCACCGGTGCCGGTGGTGGTCTATGTCGCCCCTTACGGGGCCCAAGCGGCTTCAGCCGGTACCTTTATCGTCCTCTCTGCCCATATAGCGGCCATGTCTCCAGGAACAAATATCGGCGCGGCCCACCCAGTGACCATGGGACAAAAGATGGACAAGACCATGGCCAAGAAGATAGAAAACGATCTGGCCGCCTTGGCCCGTTCGTTGGCCAAGCTCCGCGGACGGAACGCCCGATGGGCAGAGAAGGCGGTGCGGAAGAGTGTTTCCATCACCGCCGAAGAGGCCTTAAAACTAAAGGTTATCGACCTTATGGCCGCCAATCTCTCCGAATTGCTTGACCGAATCAACGGGCGCCGGGTGAGGACCACTGCCGGGGTCAAAGTCCTCCATACCAAGCAGGTGGAATTGATCCGCTTGCGTGAAGATTTACGCGGGCGGATCTTGCGTTTGATCACCGACCCCAATGTGGCTTATATCCTGCTCATGATTGGTCTCGCCGGACTTTACTTTGAACTCTCCCACCCGGGAGCGGTGTTCCCCGGGGTAGTCGGGGCCATTTCCCTTATTTTGGCCTTTTATGCCATGCACATCATTCCGGTCAATTATGCCGGTCTGATCCTGATCCTCCTCTCCGGAGTGCTCTTCTTTTTGGAGATCAAGATCACCAGTTACGGGCTCCTTGGTCTTTCCGCTCTTATCTGTCTTATCCTGGGCTCGCTGATGCTCTTTGGAAAGAATCCCGAGGCCTTAAAGGTCTCCTATGAGGTCCTCCTCCCGGTGGTGATCACCATCGGGCTCTTTTTAAGCGGGGTTACCTATCTAGCGGCCAGGGCGGTCTTAAAAAGACCCACCACCGGGGTTGAAGGCCTTATCGGAGAGAAGGGTGAGGCCTTGAGCTCTATCAACGCCAAAGGAGGACAAGTCTTTGTCCATGGTGAGATCTGGCAGGCGATAAGTGATCAGGAAATACCTAAGGGCACACCAGTCATCGTCGAATCAGTTGAGGGTTTACGCCTCAAAGTAAAACCCCTTCAGGGCTGAACTAATCCAAATTTTTGATCCTTTGGCGAAAGTTCTCGGTCTCCTCTCTTAAGAAATTCTCAAACCGTCTTTCCAAATGATGGAAAAGTTCCAAAATGGCCCTTCCGGCGGGGGTCAATTTAGCCCCACCTCCGCCGGCCCCTCCGATGGAGGTAATGACCATGGGCTTGGGGGCCTCGCGATTTAAGGCCTCGACGTGTTTCCAGGCATGGCGATAAGACATCCCCAGGGCCTTGGCCGCCGCCCGAATAGAGCCCAATTCATCGATCTTTTCTAGGAGCTGTATCCGTCCCGGACCAAGGAAGGAATGCTCCCCTTTACAGACCCAGACTCGTCCTCGAACCTGATATTCCAAGGCTTCCATCTCCCCTCCGAAAAAGTCAACCGCTAAGAATTCCTATGGCCAAAAGGTATTAATCTACCTTCGGTTTTTCTTCAATATTTTTAATTATTAAAAACTTTTTAAAAGATTCAGCTTTTAAGCCCCTTTTATCCCCTACCGAATAAGAAAGATAAAGCTCTTTTTTAAAATTTTTTCAAAGACCAAGGAGGGCAAAGATGGTAAAAGGAATTGATAACCCCACCTCCACCAATCAATATCTCTACCAAGCCCAGAATCAAATCCAGGCTCAGGTCCAAAATCAAGGACCAGAAACGGTCGACCAACCAGGGCCAACCCGATTACAACCCCCTAAACCTCCTGGCCCCAAAGCAAAGCCTCTCCTGGGGCCCAAAGTAAAGCCTCCTTTAGATTTACCTCTTTACGACCAAGCTGGTCTCTTGCGAACCAAGCGCCTTAGTCATCTGGTCAAACTCTCCTTACCGGAATTGAACAAAATCTTTCACAAGATTTGGAAAGAATTTATGAGAGAAAAACCTGTTTTTGACCCTCTTCGTTCCATAGAAAATTTAATTCCTTCAGACTTTAATAAATGGGTAAAATTGGTCTGGCCGTCTTCTAATTTTCGGATCTCTTCGATCAGTAGTTTCACCCTTGATTTTGAATTCGATCTCGAAGGCACCGTATTTTGGAAGGGGTCAGTCACCGATCTGGATCTCCATTTGGAAATACACCTCCAGCAAATCGAGGCCCAAGAATTAACCAATGGGCCACCGATCAACCAAGAAATACCCCTAAGCCAAGGCCCCCAAACACAAGCCTCCGAAAACCCTCCTTCAGAGGACACGGAGGTCGCTGAGGCCTCGGGGCAAATAGAGGCTGAGGGAGAGCCGGTGGAAGCTGTTGAAGATCAAGCCACCGGGGAACAAATCCAGGCCGCAGGAGAACAAACCGAGGTCACCGAAGACTTAATCTCGGAGGCAACCCAAAAGCAAAAAGATTTTGAAAAAATGCCCACCACCGAAGAGGCTTCGACCAAGAACGAAACCACCGAACCTTTGAGGCTGCTTAAACCCAATCTAGTCGACACTGGTCGATATTTTATCTCTTTAGTGGATATCTCTTCCCTTGATATTTACGATAAACACCTTGGTACCTATACCAGGGTCTATGGTCGAGAAGGCCAATTTATGTTCGAGCCCAAGGACATCAAAGTGCAGATAACCCTTTTAGATGCCACCCAAATAAATTTTTCCTTTAACGGTCAACCAAAAGGCCCGGTCGAGATTCGCAAGGGGCCCTTCTGGGTAAACCTCCTCCAAGACCTCTTCGATAATCTTGAACCCAAGTGGAAAGGGCCGGTGTGGATCTAAAGCAAAGCGGGGCTCTAGGCCCCGCTTTTAAGACCAAAATCCTTGGATCATGGTCTGGATTATTTCTGTAAAAGGAAGGCCTCTCTGGTAAAGCCTAAGCATTCCTTCGGCCCCGGTCCCGCGGGTAACAATATTTTGTAAGGGTTCTTTATATTCTTCTAGGCCAAGTTCTTTCATGAGCGGTTCAATCCTTTGAAGGATTAAGATCAATTCTTCGCGATAGGTGCGCACCGAACGGGTTTGGGGATCGACAAATCGTCCTTCAAGACCATGCCGGGCCGCCTGCCATTTCTGATAAGCCAGGATTTCGTCGGGAAGAGAGGGTAGGGGATATTCAAGTAAATATCGGGCTAGGGCTTGAGTTAAGGCGACCAAGGCGAGGAGGTCCACAAAATAACAAGGGACATCATAGATGCGAACCTCCACCGTCCCCAAGGTCGGTTGAAGACGGATATCCCACCATAGGTCTCGAATACTCTGGATGATATTTAACCTCTCTAAGGCCTCCACCAAAAAAGAAAACTCTTCCCAAGAAGCAAAGGCCCGGGGTAGACCAGCCAAGGGTAAGGCCTCAAAGAGTTTGCTTCGGTAGGAATAAAGCCCGGTGACCCGGCCTTCATAAAAAGGGGACGAGGTACTTAAGGCCAGGAGTAAAGGTAAATAAAGACGAAGCTGATTATAAACGATGATGGCCGTCTGGACATCAGGCATCCCCAGGTGAATATGGAGGCCTTGGGCAATAAATCGCCGTCCAACCATCTGTAATTCGGAAAATATCTTTTCATAGCGGGGTTTTCCCCAGACCTTCTGTTCCTCGGCCAGGGAAAAAGGATGGAGACTGGCCGCCCAAAGCACCAAACCTTCTTCTTCGGCCAGCGTGGCCAGGAGTTTGAGCTTGCTTGAGAAAAATTCCTTCACCTCTTTCAGGTCATTGCAGACCGGGGTAGTCAGTTCGATCATGGACTGGTAGGCCTCAGGTTTGATCAAATCTCCTAGGTATTTGTGGGCCCTTTGGTAAAGGCCAGGACCTTTGGGGCACAGGGCAAGGGTTTCCTTTTCGAGCACTTGGAGCTCTATCTCCACCCCTAGGCTCAAGGGTTTGCTGGCTTTAAAGGGCAGAACCCGTTTAATCTATTCTCCTCTCAACCTTTGGATTGCAAGCCTGGCCACAGTGGCCAAAAAGGCCGCCCCGATGGGTAATACCCCTTCGTCGAAATCAAACCGTGGACTATGGGCTGGAATGCCCTCAAGCCCAGCCTTGACCGCGCCTAAACGGACAAAACAACCCGGAACCTTCTGGAGATAAAAGGCAAAGTCCTCTCCTCCAAGGCTTGGGTGAGTCTGTTGGACTACTCCTCCTTCACCCACCACCAAACAGGCTGCCTCTCTGGCCAACTGGGCCTCTTCCGGGGTATTGATCACCGGAGGATACCCTTCTTTGATCTTGACCTTTACTTGGGCCCGATGGAGGGTGGCCACCCCTCGAGAGATACGTTTAATCCCTTGAATGATCCGTTCCCTGACCTCCTTATGGGTGGAACGAATGGTCCCTTCCAATAGGGCCTTTTCGGCGATGACGTTATGGGCCGAACCTCCGGTAAAACGTCCCACGGTTACCACACAAGGATAGGCCGGATTTACCTCTCTGGAGACGATGGTCTGAATACTCATCACTAGGAGTGAGCCCACGACAATGGCATCCACGGCCTCGTGAGGCCAGGCCGCATGGCCGCCTTTGCCTTGTATTTCAATGAAAAAACTATCGGTATAGGCACAGATGAGGCCTTCGTTAATGGCGATTTCTCCTACCTTGAAGTGTCGATCAATATGGCCGCCAAAGATGGCCGAAACCCCCTTTAGGACCCCTTCTTTGATCATAGCCTTGGCCCCGGCTCCTTTTTCCTCTGCCGGCTGAAAGATGAACCTTACCCGCCCTGGTGGAGGATCTTGGCAAAGTAAGGCCGCAGCCCCAAGGAGCATGGCTACGTGACCATCATGTCCGCAAGCATGCATTACTCCAGGGACTTTAGAGGCAAAGGGAAGCCCGGTCTCCTCGGACAAGGGCAAGGCGTCCATATCAGCACGCAAGGCCACCAAAGGACCTTCTTTCCCTAACTCAGCCACCACTCCGGTCTTGGCCAGGCCTGTCTGATGAGGGATAGAGAGTTCTTTTAATTTGTCCGATATAAGTCTTGCTGTACGGACCTCTTCGTAGGCCAACTCCGGCCATTGGTGCAGAGTCCGACGGATGGTGATCATCCAGGAGACCAGATCAGGAGAGACCTTTATCGAACCCATTTTCAGATATTTATTACCACGACCCAAAATTTTGGAAATAAAAAATTTTCCCTTTACGAATTTTTATGATAAAAGCTTCCATATTCGAGATTTATCTTTCACAAAGCATCAAAAATTCTTTTTAAAACTAACTTTTTTAAAGTTAAAATGCTTTTATAAAAGGGCAGGAGGGGCGCTAGGTGAAAAAGATCCTTATTGTGGAAGATGAACCGAGCATCCAAGAGATCTTGTCCGAGTTTGTCTCCATGTTAGGTTTTGAACCGGTGATCGCGGTAGATGGTCAGATGGGGCTGGCCAAATTTTCCACCGAAGGGCCTTTTGTGCTTTATCTCTTAGACATCAAAATCCCCAAATTAAATGGTTACGAACTGGCCCGTCGTATCCGAGAAGAAGACCGGGAAAGACCGATTATTTTCCTCACCGGCCTGGTCAACGCGGAAACGCGGGAGAAAATAGCGGCTATACCTTACGCCTATTACGTAAAGAAACCCATTACTTTTGCCGAATTTAAAAGTATTCTCTCTAAGGCCGGTATTATATGAAAAATTGGCTTGCCTTGGTCCTTTTTTTTGGGTGGGCCACGGGGGTGTGGGCTTCTCCTTTGGCTCCTTTGCGTGATCAATTAATTGCCAGGGGATTTGAGCCCCGCTATATCGATGCCCTTTTGAACCGCTCCGAGGCCCGATTCTTACCCCAGGTGATGCCCCGTAAACTACTCCATGATGAATACAAACTCCCCTATGATCGTTTCTTAGCCCCGGAAAGGATAGCCAAGGCCCAAAATTTTCTCCGCGATTATAAAGACTTCTTGCTCTCCTTAGAAAAAAGATACGGTGTACCTAAAGAGATCTTGGTGGCCATGTTCTTGGTGGAGACCGATCTTGGCCATTACACCGGTCGTTATCGCACTTTCAATGTCTTGGCCAGCATGGCCCTTTCCGCCGACTGGGAAAGGGTAAGGCCATATTTACCCGAAAATCTGACTCCTGAGGAGGAAAAGAGGCTCAAGGCCTTTATGGCTCGAAGGGCCCGCTGGGCCTTTAATGAACTCTGTGCCTTACTCCGTCTGGCCCAGAGAGAAAAGTTCGATCCCTTGAGCATCAAAGGTTCTATCTTTGGGGCCTTTGGCCTGCCACAATTTGTCCCTTCAAGCGTGCTTTCTTATGGGATAGATTGGGACCAAGACGGACAAATAAACCTCTTTGAATTAGAAGACGCCTTGGCCAGCATGGCCAATTATCTGGCCAAACACGGCTGGCGGGCTGGGCTTTCGTATCCAGAAAAGATCAAGGTCATCAAGACTTACAATAATAGCCAACCCTATGCCGAAACCATCCTCAAGGTAGCGGAAAGATTGGGTTATGCCTCCGGGTGTCCAGGAAATTAGATCCCGCCTACGTCTTCTGGCGGCCAAACTCAGAGAAAAGGGCCTTCACGGGGCCTTAGTCCGTTACCCTTTGAACATATTTTATCTCTCCGGGACCTTTGTCGATGGCCATCTGGTAGTTACCGAAAGAGAAGAGAGCTATCTCCTAGTCTATCGGACCTTGGGGCGGGCCAAAGAAGAAGCCAAGGTCTCTGAGATCATCTCCTTTCGTTCTCTGCGTCAACTACCGGGTTTTTTGAAGGACTTAGGCCTCCAAAGGATAGGCCTTGAGTACGACCGTCTACCGGCCCGCGTCTTTTTTTATTATCAAGACCTCCTTGCCGAATTCGAGCTTTCTGATCTGACTCCCCTTCTTTGGGCCCTTAGAGCCCGTAAGTCTCCTTATGAAATAGAATGTCTCCGGCAGGCGGCCTCTATGTTGGCCGAGGCCCTAGAGGCCTTCTTGCCAAAATTAAGACCAGGAATGAGTGAACTTGAAGCCGCCGGCCTTTTTGAGGCTGAACTACGAAAAAGAGGACATCCGGCTTATACCAGGACCTACGCTTGGCACCAAGAATTGGCCTATGGTCATTTGCTCTTCGGAGACTCAGCGGCTGTACCCTCTTACTTGACCACCGGTCAAGGAGGCCCTGGAGTATGGGGCTATCCCCAAGGGCCTGGGGTAAAAAGGCTTAAGAAAGGCGAATTAATCTTGATTGATTATGCCGGCTGGTACGAAGGTTACATGGTGGATCAGACCAGGATTTTTGCTTGCGAAAGCCTCCCTCAGGACTTAATAGATCTTTATAAAAAGATTTGCTCTTTGATAAGCTTTTTAGAAAAAGAATTGTCCCCTGGTCTTTTGATCGAAAAATTTTATCACCAGGCCATGGAACAAGCCGAGGCCCTGGGGCTTGGCAAGTGCCTCATGGCCCATGGTGAAGAGGGAGTAAACTTTATCGGCCATGGAGTAGGGCTTGAAATAGACGAATGGCCGCCGGTGGCCCCCAAGGTGAAGGTGCCCTTTGAGCCCGGAATGGTGATCGCCTTAGAGCCCAAGTGCCATTTACCCGGGATAGGAGTGATCGGCCTTGAGGATACCTTTTTGATTACCTCTCAAGGGGCAGAGAGATTAACCCTTTTCCCCAGGGAACTTCTCTTTTTGAAGGCCTAAACCCAAACAAAAATTTGGTTGACCTTAGAGTAATTTTCCCCTAAGTATCAAGAAACTACGGCATCGAGCTCCATTTAGAACTTATTAAAAGGAGGTTGGCTTTATGAATAAGGCAGAATTGGTGGCCAAAATGGCAGAGATTGCTGATTTGCCAAAAGTTACAGCGGAAAAGGCCTTAAATGCCTTCATGGAAGCGGTGACCGAGGCCTTAAAAGAGGGGGACAAAGTCACCCTAGTAGGTTTTGGGACCTTTAGTGTCTCTCAACGTGCGGAAAGAATGGGTCGTAACCCCCGTACTGGAGAGCAAATCAAGATTCCAGCCCGCAAAGTGGTCAAATTCAAACCAGGGAGCAAATTAGAAGAAGCCGTCAGTTAGGATGAACGGGCGGGTCCCCCCGCCCTTAATGGCTTTTCATCTCCACCTCTGCCTTGGCAAAAATCTCCTTGGCCAGTTCTAATAAATAGACCTTTTGTTGGGGTGTCGCCGGGCTGATACAATCACACCGGATGCGTTGGTGTGTCCTGGCCAAGAATTCAAAGCTTATAAAGTCCTCTCCAAATTCTACGGCAAAGAAATGCGGTTGACATTCCTTGTGTGCCGCCTGCGTGGGTGTAAGCAGATGTTCTGGAATAGGGATCCAAAAGATATCATCCAGGGCCGAAGGATAGGCAAAGTCTTTAATAATGCCCCGCAACCTTTCTAATTCGTCTTTTTTGAGATGATCTACGACAAAGGCTTGCACCTCTTCCTCCTAAAAAGGTTTTTGAGGGGCCTTAAAAGGCCCTACCACCACGGTCTTTAAAAAACCACCCCGTTTGAGGCGAAGTCTGACCTTGTCTTCTGGTTTCTTCTGATAGAGGATCAACTTAAGATCAGCCACATTGCGTATCGGAAGGCCATCGGCCTCGATGATCACGTCTCCCTTCCTGAGACCAGCCTTGGCAGCTGGTTCATGAGGGAAGACCTTTTCTATCTTTAGGCCGCCAAAACCCTCTTCAACCAAAACCCCTAAATGGGCAAAGAAGGGAGGGGCTTTGGGTTTGGGGAAGAGGACATAGTCAGCCATTCCCGGTTCTAAGGACTCCTCACCGCCAAGGAGGACAATACTGTAGGAATCATATCCCCTGCGGGCTACCCGGGAAGGGATACCGTAGCCGTACATCACATGGGCCTTGCCCACCAAGACAACCATCTGATAGTCGGGGTGTTCTTTGAGATAAGAGGCAATGGTTTCAGCCATACCTTCATCCCAGAGCAATTGAGCCTGATAAAAACACTCAAAATCCTTGATCTCTTTCTTTTGTTCCGGATGATTTTTATAGACCCAGCGTAGGTACTCTTTATAAGCCAGGTTTTCGAAGTCTATTTGAGGGAGTTGGGCCCTTTCTTCTGCACTGAGGGCCTTAAGTCCTTTTTTGGCCACTTTGTCCGTTATTTCCTGTGGTATGTTAAGGGCCACCACTGGGATCTTTTCTTCCCGGGCATAGTCCAAAATGGGCTTATACATCCGCCAATTATAACCCCAACGCTTGAAATATTGACTTCGCTTGAGGAATTCGAGTTCGTCAATCCGCCCGGCAAGATAATCATCCAAGACCTGTTGAAAGGGGCGTTGGAACATCTCCATCCCAATGGCGATTTTGTGTCTGTTTTGGTGAAGCCACTTGATCACTGCCAATTGGGCCAGGTGATGCTCGTAACGATCGTGTTCTTCCCCCAAAAAGATAATCTTGCTCAGAGACACGGCCCGGGCAATGGCCTCTAAGGGTTCAAGACTGTGAAGGGCTATGCCCCTTGTCTCTCCAGAGAGAAGGACCTTTATCCCTCGTTCATAGATCGCCTCTTTCTTGTGGGTGATCTGCCCTTTTTGACTACATATCATCTGATAACGACCGAGATGGGGCAGTTTCCGCAAGACGGCTTCTATTTCTCGGGCCTCCTGGGCCTTGGCCCTGGCAATGATGAGATCTGGATCTATAGGGTTTTCTTGAATTTCAAGGCAAAAATCTCCACCTTTCATCTCCCCAAACAAAGGTCTAAGCTTGGGAGGGACTTCTCCTAGATAGACGATGGGGCGCAAGATGCTTTCCGGATCAATAGGGTCGGTCTCCAAGGTAAAGTGATGTTCTCGGAGAAAACTTATCAACGGTCGGTAAATATTTATCTCGCGTTTGCGGGTCAGGATCACCAGTCCTTGCTTGGCCCCTAATAATCGAGAGATCACCGGAGGGAACTCCGATTCTGAGAGATGACGGGCGACGTCATAATCCGGATCAAGCCGGGCCTCTTTTGGATGGCCGGAGATCTTTACATCTACCCTGGTCCGCGGGCCAGAAAGTTCTACTTCTAGGTGTTTGGTCTCTTTATCAGAGACCACGACCAAGGGCACCCTTAGCCGATAATAAGGCTCGCGCTGGGTAACGGTAAGGCCTACCAAATATTTTTCTTTTTTCAGCCGGATGACCCTCTCGCGATAAAGAAAGAGTTCAGGCAGTCCAGCCCGGTTGAGCCACTGTTTGAAAAATTCGGAAAGATCTCTCTGACAGACCCCTTCAAAGGTGTGTTCCAGATCCTCCCAACTGGCGGTTTGAAAAAGATATTTCTCATAAAAGGTCCTAAGCCCTTTAAAAAAGACCTTATCCCCCAACTCGCGGCGTAACATATGGAAGAACATGGCCCCTTTGGCATAACCAATGGCCTGAGAGGCCCGATCATATCTTCCTCGAAAGTCCTTAAGGGGGAAGGCCTTCTCAAAGGATACGTAACTCTGATAATTCACCAAGAGCTGATGCCGATAAGAGGCCCCTTCATGGTGTTCCTCAGCCCGTTGATGATCGGCTAGATAAGTCACCAGACCTTCACTCCAGTTACCCCTATCCCAATCCACATACACACCATTACCAAACCAGTTATGCAGTATCTCGTGACGCAGGGAAGTATCCGGGATAAAGGGCAGTCTCAACACGGCGCGTCCTAAAAGGGTCATGGTAGGGAAGGCATAACCAGTCTCGAATATGTTTTCGACCACGGCGAAGCGTTTATACGGATAAGGCCCGAACAGCTTGCTGTACTTTCGGATAAAGGCCAAGGCCTTGTCTTGGTATAGTCTGGCCAATTTGGGGTCGTTTTCCAGGAGATAAACGCTTATGGTCAGCCCGTGTCTTTTCTTTTCAAAATAAAAATATCGCCCGGCAATAAGCGGAGGCGGGCCGGAAGGATGGGGAAAGATGAAGTGATAATAGGCTGTCCGGCGGCGTTTGACCGAGATCTTATCCGCCGGGGCCACGGCCTTAAATCTCTTGGGGACAACTACCCGTAGATCGTAAAAGGCCAGACCTTTCACACTCGGGCACCAATTTTCCGTAAGGACAATCCCTTTGGGGGAGAGCAGGTTTTCCCCCCGGACAAAACGCGCGGTAAACCGAATCTTTAAGACTTGCCCGGGAGAGGTGGCCATGACCCGAAAGGCCCCGTTTTCTATCTCCGGGGTGAGTCTTTTTGAGGCCAGTAATACGTTTTTAAGGGCCAAATTCTTGACGTTGATCCAGACCACCTGTCTGGGAGGGAGTTCAATCTCTGCCTCTCCACTGAGCTGATGGGCCGAGACATTAAAAAAGGCATTGACCTTGACCTTAGCTAGTTGCCAAAAGGGATTTCTCTCCGCGGCTTGTACCGGTAACGCTAGAAGAGATATCAAAAAAAGGATTAAGAGCATCATCTCCTCCTAGACCCTCGATACCTGGTCTATCAAATATTGGGTCACTTGGGGATTACTCCCAAAGTGAAGATGAACGTAGC
>CAZROA010000064.1:0-2302 GCA_964601575.1 uncultured Thermodesulfobacteriota bacterium | reverse complement strand
GTAACCAGGCGCTCCTGGGTTATCGGGGCCATGGTCTCTTGATGGAAACGATGAATCTCCCAGAAAAGAGAGGCCAGATGTCTTTCTAGATCGGCCTCCTTATCCGGCCCGGCTGAGGCCAGGCTGTCGGCCATGGCCACGAGGAAGAGTGAAACATAATCCGGGCAGGCCTTGATCAGGCGCCGCATAGCCCGCGGGGTTAGTTTTCCGGCCAGAAATTCTTTCAAAAGATGAAAAGGTCGCATGTGTTGCCTGATGAGTAAGCTGACTGTTTGGGTAAATTTTTTAGGGAGCCTCAGCCGCTTGCCTATGGTTTCAAATAGTTCCGCCCCTACTCGGTCATGTTCATAGAAGGTGATCCGATCCCGAATCTTAAAGGTGGCGGGTTTACCTACATCGTGAAAGAGGGCAGCCCAACGGACAAGAGAGGCCTTTTCGGCGTCTCTTACTATCGGGTCAAAAGGGTTTTCCCCTTCTGCTTCACCAAAAAAGGCCGAGGGATCTTTAAGGACTTGATCAGCCATCTCTAAGGCCAAGAGACTGTGGCCAAGCACATCTAGATGATGAAAACTAGGTTGTTCAACACCACGGCAAGCTTCAAGTTCTGGAAAGATCACCTCCAAGAGTTCGTCCTCATCCATCAAGGAAACGGCTTTCCCGGCCCGAGGGGTCTCAAAAAGGAGCCTCAATTCGGTCGCGATACGTTCGGCGGCGACTTTGAGGAGGCTTGTCTTAAGCTCAGTTACATAAGAGCGAGTATGCCCTTCAAGGGCAAAATTAAGCTCTGCCATCAGGCGATAGGTCCGCAGGAGACGAAGGGGATCGGTCTCAAAATTTTCTTTGGTGATGACCCGGATCAGCCTTCGAGCAAGGTCTTGGCGACCACCGGTGGGATCAATGATCCCCCAGGAGAAAACAGATTTAAGCAAGGTCTCTTTCAGAGGGACGGCTAAGGCGTTGATGGTGAAGTCTCTTAATCTTAGATCTTGAGAGATATCTTTGGCCCCGCCTCGAAATGCCGAAAAATCGATGATCAGCCCCTCTGGGGAAGCTACCCGCACGACCCCTTCTTCTTGGTGTAAGACAATGGCCTTACCTTTGATTTCACGGGCCAGGAATTTCGCCCAGTGTAAGGCCTTTTTGGGAAGGACTAGGTCTAGGTCACGAAAGGGGCGTTCAAGCAAGAGATCCCGTAAAGTCCCTCCACAAAGGTAAACCTCTGTCTGGACGGCTAGTTTAGAAAGGGCCTCTTTTACCGAAGGTGACAATCTCTCTAACCACAACGATCTCATCAGAGCAAATATAAGACATAAACTCCCTTTTGCAGGCCCGTGATCCTCGGGTGAGAAATAAATTTTAGATGTTATATAGTTTGACCAATAAATAGTAAACAAAGCGGCTCTAAGCCTTGATACGTAAGCATCTCAGGATACTTTCAAACAGGCGCGAGTACTGAGATTGATTCTGGAGTAATCGTTTTAAAACCAGCGCCTGGCTGGAACATCTGGTTATGATGATAGTAGCTTCTTCTGTAAGCTCTTAGCGCGGGGGTGTTTACCAAATTGTGTAAATTAAAATGCTCAATAAGGCGTGTGAGGAAATAGGGCTTACGGAGAAGATCACCCTTTATCAGGCCGTTCGGCATTCTTTCGCGATGTCGCGCCTGTCCGAGGGATTCACCCTGGACGAAATCGGTGCGGTGCTAAGACATTCCTCGAAAGAGGTCACGAAACGCTACGCGCAGTATCAGAACAAACAACTCTTACCCGTAATCGAGGGACGAGGAAAGGTCATCCCTTTTCAGCGCACCCAAAAGAGCTCTTCTTAGACTTCCTATAATCGGGAATAATCGCCGAAAATCTGGATCGGATTGGCTAAGATCCAACTAATTGAGAATTTGTTGCAATGGGAAACCAGCATGGTTCTAAGGGTTCCCCGGAATTGTCCCCAAAGTGGCCCCGGAAGGATTTTATGCTTTGTAAATGGCGATTTTGTCGGAGAAAACTGGTGGAGATGGGGGGATTCGAACCCCCGGCCTCCACGTTGCGAACGTGGCGCTCTCCCAACTGAGCTACATCCCCACCGCAGAGTTAAAGTTAACGGGCAAGGCCCTCTCGGTCAACTAAGCGGCCTCCTGTTGGGCGGCCTTTTTGGCGTTTAATTTGGCGGAGAGACGAGAGATCTTTCGGGCCGCCGTGCGCCAGTGAAGCGTCCCCTTGGTGACCGCACGTTGGATGATGCTTTGCGCCTCGCGAAAAGTGGCCTCCGCCTCTTCTATGGAACCTTGCTCTAAGGCGGCCAA
>CAZROA010000063.1:0-26504 GCA_964601575.1 uncultured Thermodesulfobacteriota bacterium | reverse complement strand
CGATTTTAAAGATCTCTTCGAGTTTAAGCGGCTCAAAGTGGGTAAAGTCAAACCGCAGGCGATCCGGGGCCACCAGTGATCCGGCCTGGTGGACGTGGTCGCCGAGTAGGCGGCGAAGCGCGGCATGAAGTAGATGCGTGGCGGTGTGGTGCCTGGCAATGGCCGCCCGCCGATCGGCGTCTACCACGAGCTTTACCTTTTCTCCGGTGCGGATCTTACCCTTGGTGACTTGAAGATGGTGGATCAGGAGATCACCCAGGCGCTTGGTGTCAGTGACCTTGGCCTCGCCCTGGGGTCCGATGACCAAACCGGTATCTCCCACTTGACCACCGGCTTCACCGTAAAACGGGGTCCTGGAAAAGATGGCCTCGGCCTCTTCGCTTTCAATCACTTCGTTTACGGCGTCCTCCCCCTTGGCCAAGGCCAAGACCTCAGCTTCGGCTTCCAGGGTCTCATAGCCTACAAACTCAAAACCACGCCCCTTTTCCAAAAATTCCTGAAAAACTTCCGGAATTTTGGCTATTTCACCTTTCCAATGTTTGCGGCTTCTTTCCCGCTGTTTGGCCATCTCCCGTTCAAAGCCTATCATGTCAAGGCTAAAGCCCCGTTCCAGGGCCACGTCCCGCACGATGTCGTAGGGGAAGCCGTAGGTGTCGTAGAGCTTGAAGATGAACTCCCCGGAGATGACCTTCTCCCCGCGCTTTTCCAGGCGTTGTAATTCCTCCTCCAGGAAGTGGAGCCCGCGCTCCAGGGTCTCCCGGAAGCGTTCTTCTTCGATTTGGAGGACCTTGGCGATAGTCTCTCGGGCCCGGACGAGTTCCGGGTAAACGTCACCCATATCTTCGACCACGGTAAGGGCTGTCTCGTAAAGGAAAGGCCTTTCAAGCCCCAGGGTGCGCCCAAAGCGCACCGCCCGCCGAATGATGCGACGTAACACATAGCCCCGGCCTTCGTTTGAGGGAAGTACCCCGTCGGCGATGAGAAAGGCCGCCGCCCGGGAATGGTCGGCGATGACCCGGAAGGCGACGTCGGTCTGACGATCCTCACCATAATGTTTGCCGGTAAGGACACTGATCTTTTCCATGAGACCGGCAAAGAGATCGCAATCAAAGTTTGTACGTACCCCCTGGATGGTGGCTGTGATACGCTCAAGCCCCATACCGGTGTCGATACAAGGGCGGGGGAGGGGTTTGAGAACACCGCTTTGGTCACGATCGTACTGCATGAAGACCAGGTTCCAGAGCTCAAGGTACCGGTCACAATCGCAGCCCACGCGGCAATCAGGCCTTCCACAGCCTACCTCCGGGCCTTGGTCGAAGATGATCTCCGAGCAAGGGCCGCAGGGGCCGGTATCCCCCATGGCCCAGAAGTTGTCCTTTTCTCCCAGGCGCACGATGCGTTCTTCCGGCAGCCCGGAGATCTTCTTCCAGAGCTTGGCCGCCTCGTCGTCGTCGCGGAAGATGGTCACGTAAAGGCGATCAACTGGGAGCTCAAGCTCCTTGGTCAGGAACTCCCAGGCAAAGGCAATGGCCTCTTCCTTGAAGTAATCGCCAAAGGAGAAGTTCCCGAGCATCTCGAAGAAGGTGTGATGCCGGGCGGTGTAGCCTACATTTTCGAGGTCGTTGTGTTTACCGCCGGCACGCACGCACTTCTGGCAAGAAGCCGCCCGCTTGTAAGAACGCTCCTCCTGCCCGAGAAAGACCTTCTTGAATTGCACCATACCGGCATTGGTGAAAAGAAGGGTTGGGTCATCTGCCGGCACCAACGGGGAACTCGGGACTATCTCGTGCCCGTTCCGGGCAAAGTAGTCCAAAAATAACTGCCTTATCTCCTTGCCCTTAAGATATTTCACCGGGGCCTCCTTAACGTTTTTGGAAGAGAATAAACCAGTCTCAGACGAGCGCAAAGGTGGAAAAATTTATTTTTCATGATGAAGCCCAAGTACCAGGCAAATTCAAAGGGAATTTGATAGACTATCGAGGAGAATATTTATAATTTCCGTTTTAGAGAAAGTTTTTGACTCCAATTAGTACTTTTTAAACTTTTCTCTATTTGGAAGGATTGGACCAAAAGGGGTCAGACGGATTATTTTTAATTTCAAGAAAGGCTTATTTTTGACAAAAGATCGAAATAAAATTTTTCTATACAAAAAGAAATTCGAAATCTCAAGGAGTAATACTATGGCAGAAAATATAGTTATAATTGGTGCAGTTGCTTTAGGGCCAAAAGTAGCATGTCGTGCAAAAAGACTAAAGCCAGATGCAAATATACTTATGTTAGATCAGCAAGAGCTGATATCATACGGAGGATGTGGCATTCCTTATCTTATATCAGGAGATGTAAGTGATCCTGATCAGCTAAGAGAGACAAGCTTTCATATACTAAGGGACGTAAAGTTCTTTAAAGATTGTAAAGGGATTAATGTACTTTTAAAAACAAAGGCCGTAGCTATAGATAGATCCAGAAAGAAGGTACTTGTAGAAGATCTAAAAGATAGCTCTAAGAAAGAAATTTCCTATGATAAACTTGTTATAGCCACAGGAAGTAAGCCAAGGAAGCTAAACATCCCAGGAGAAGATCTTCCAGGAGTAGTGGCCATATCCAGCTTAAAGGACGCTATTCAGATAAGAGAAGGGCTTATAAAGGGAGCTATTGGGAAGGTAGCCATAATCGGGGCCGGTGCCATTGGGCTTGAGATGGCAGAGGCATTTACTGAAATGTGGGGTATCGAGACATATGTAATAGAAATCATGGATCAAATCCTCCCTGGCATCGTAAGCTATGAAATGGCCAAAATGGCTCAACACCATATGGAAAAACAAGGAGTCAAGTTTTTCTTAAATGAACGGGTCTTATCCTTTGAGGGAAAGGAGAAGGTAGAAAGGGTAGTTACTGACAAAAGAAGTCTAGAGGTAGATCTTGTCATAACCGCCATAGGGGTTGAGCCAAACTCACAGCTTGCCAAAGGAGCCGGACTTAAAGTCACCGAATGGGGAGGAATTATCGTAAACGAATATATGCAGACGTCAGATCCGGATATATACGCTGGAGGAGATTGTGTCGCCATTCCAAACCTTGTTACAGGAAAGCTAGGATATTTCCCTCTTGGATCTCTGGCAAACAGACAAGGCAGAGTAATCGGAACAAACGTTGTAGGTGGAAAAGCAAAGTTTGATGGTGCTGTTGGAAGTTTTGTTATAAAGCTTTTTGACTTAGCGGTAGCAAGCACAGGGCTTTGTCCTGAAAGGGCAAAAAGAGAAGGCTTTGAGGCAATTAGTGCCTTTGTAGCCCAGTTTGATAGGGCTCATTTTTATCCAGAGAAGGAAATGATGTTTTTGGAACTCGTGGTTGAAAAAGATTCTGGTCGTGTTCTTGGACTTCAAGGTCTTGGAAGAAGCAAAGACGCTGTTATGGGAAGAATAAGTGCCGTAGCTGGTCTTCTTAAACATAAGGTCCATGTTTCAGAAATAAGTAATCTGGAATTGCCTTATTCACCACCCTTTTCTTCTGCAATGGATATCCTTAATGCCGTAGCCAATACTGCGGAAAACATCCTCAGCGGAAGGGCTGAAGTAATAAGTCTAAGGGAATTTTCAGAAATGTGGAAACAAAAAGAAAACTTCCTCTTTCTTGACTGTAGGGAATGGGGAAATGCTAAAACTTACGTAGAAAAGTATCCGGAAATATGGAAAAACATCCCGCAAGGCCAGCTTAGATATAGAATAGACGAAGTCCCCAGAGAAAAAAAGGTCATTCTCATATGCAATACCGGTGTAAGATCCTACGAAGCCCAACTTATTCTGAAAGAAAAAGGGTATAACAATACCTACAATCTTCAGGGAGGCATGGCTGCAGTCAAGGAATGGGGTCTGGAAATATAGGGAAAGACCCCGCTGTTCCCAAACTAAATCTCTTGGATCTTGCCTCTAAAGGCCGTTAATAGGTTTTCTGGTTGGCCTTCAGGTAGAATTCTCTCCCGCAGTGTCCTATCCTTGTTACACCTTTGTTACAAATTTAACCGCCAATTTACTTCTATCGAGGCTATAAAGAAGAAGTCATCATATCAAAAGGGGGAGGCCTATGAGTCTTAAAAAAACTTTTTGGATCCTTTCTCTGCTAGCTTTGTTTTTAGTGGGGACGGCTTCAGCCTATTCCCTAAAAGAAGTCAAGGCCAAGGTAGATTTTCGGGAAGAGATTCGCTCAGAGTCCTGGTCCACCTTTGATAACGGGACAGGAGACGACTCTTATACCTTCTTTTCCAGCAAGATGCGCCTGGGTTTCGGCTTCACCAGCGAGCTGGTAGACGGTTACGCCCAGCTCCACTGGACTCAGTTCTTGAACCTCCCGGATGACGCCATGTTCGGCACGGGTAAGCTTTACTACGATGCCAACACGGGTGAAAACGTAGGCTATGCGGCCATCTCCCAGGCCTGGCTCAGGCTCAAATGCCCCAAAGTCAAAGGGGCAAGTGCTCGTTTTGGGCGATTTGTTTATAATTCAGGCCTTGAAGTCCTACCTAAAGACCCTACCCTCAAGTGGCTCACCAAACTGCGGATCTCACAACGTCTAATCGGCGGCTTCGAGTGGTCCCGTGTAGGTCGATCCTTTGACGGTCTCCAGGTGGTCTATGATCAGCCCCTTTGGAACTTGACCATCACCGCGATGCATCCCACCCCAGGCGGGTTTTATCTCCGTCGAGATGATCCCACCCTTAATGGTTATTCTGTTCACGATGTAGACATCGTGACCGTGGCTGCCACGCTCAAGGACAGCTATGTCCCCGGTTTCGACGCCCAAATCTTTTATTATTACTACAATGACGATCGCGGTCTGGCTCAGGACCCGGAAATACACACCTTCGGTGGACACGTGCTCTATACCCATGACCTAGGTCCTGGCGCGGCGGATTTCCTCTTCTGGGGGGCTTATCAAACCGGTGTTTATGCTGGCTTAGATCACAAGGCCTATGGAGTAGCCCTTGAGGCCGGTTATAAGTTCAAGAAGGTTGCCTGGCAGCCTTGGCTGCGGGCTGGTTTGTGGTACGGCTCCGGTGACGATGACCCCAACGACAATGATCATGAAACCTTCTTCATGATGATCCCCACCCTCCGGATCTATGCCTTCACCCCCTTTTACAATCTGATGAATACCACCTATTACTTCGGACAGGTCATCCTCAAGCCCCATAAAAAACTCGTGGTACGCAGCGACCTCACCCGTCTTTACCTCACCGAAGAGAGAGATTCCTGGTACCTGGGCTCTGGTATCACTCGTCCGGACAAGTTTGGTTACGTAGCCAAGGCCTCCGGCAATAAAGACGATCTAGCCACCATGTGGGACCTCTCTCTCTTTTTCAAGAATCTCTATAACTACAACGGTCTAAAACTTGGGCTCAATCTTTACTACAGCCACGTCTGGGGTGGAGATGTGATCGAACATAATTATCCCAATGATGAGGACATGGATTTCTTCTACGCAGAGGCCGTTATTACCTTCTAGTTTTAAGAAGGCCCGGTTCCTACCGGGCCTTTTAATTTTAACTCAAGGAGGTATGCCGGTGAGATGGAAAATTCTTTTTCTGAGCGTCCTTATAGGTCTTTTTCTGGTGGCCTGTGAGACCGGGAAAGTAGATGAGAAGACCACTCCGGCTCTCAAGGCCCCGGTGGGTCATCCCCAACTAAGCGCCGAAGAAAAACTCATGCCCTGTTCGGCCTGCCATCGGGAGGTAACGCCTGAAATTTATCAGGAATGGTTCAACTCACGCCATGGGCTGGCCAATGTGAAGTGTTTCCAGTGTCACGGAACCTATGAAAACTTTGAGGCCGAACCCTCCGTGGGGCGTTGTGCCTCTTGCCATGCCAAAGAGGTTGCCCATGCCCCTAAGGACAAAAAATGTTGGGCATGTCACCCCGTCCACAAATTTACCGTGCACAAGTAAGGAGGTGTGGTATGGGCCTTTCCAGAAGAGAATTTTTGAAGAGGACTGCGGCTCTGACCGCCGCTTCCCTGGTAGGAATGAAACTGCCCTTTGGGCTTGAAGGTGAGACCCAAGCGGCAGATGCAGATAGATGGGTACGCGGAGTATGTCGTTTTTGCGGTGTGGGCTGCCGCGTAGAACTCGGCATCAAGGATGGTCGCCCGGTGGCCATTCGCGGTGTGCCTGACTCCCGAACCAACAAGGGATACCTTTGCATGAAGGGGATGCTCTTCTATCAGCTCATGCGCCACCCCGAACGTCTCAAGAAACCCCTTTACCGGGCGAGTAAAAAGGACAAATTCAAGGAAATCTCTTGGGATAAAGCCTTATCCATTGCCGCCCAAAAATTTGCCGAGGCGGTAAAGACCTACGGGCCGAATTCTGTGGCCTATTATGGTTCCGGTCAGGCGCTTACTGAGGAGACCTATCTCTTCCAGAAGATTATGCGCGCCGGACTTCGAACCAACAACGTCGAAGGCAACCCTAGGCTTTGTATGGCCAGTGCCGTGGGTGGCTATATTACTTCCTTTGGGGCTGACGAGCCCATGGGGTCTTACGCCGACATCGAACAGGCCCATTGCTTCTTTATCATCGGGAGTAATATGGCCGAGGCCCATCCGGTCCTCTTCCGTCGGGTGATGCGCCGCAAGCTCGATAACCCTAGGGATGTGATCGTTATCAATGCCGACCCACGGGTCTCGCCTACTTCGCGAATTGCTGATATTCACCTCCAGTTCAAGCCCGGTACCGATCTCGCCCTGCTAAACGCCATGGCCTACGTAATCGTTGAGGAAAAACTTTACGATGAAAACTTCATCAAGAATTATTGCACCTTCCGCGTAGGCAAAGACAAAAAAGAAGTAAGTTTTGAAGAGTACCAAAAATTCCTCTCCACCTATACCCCGGAACGGGCGGCACAGATCTGCGGCGGGAATATTACCCCTGATCTCATTCGTAAAGTAGCCCGAATCTTTGCCACCTCTCCGGCGACCATGAGCTTCTGGACCATGGGCATCAATCAGCGCATCCGCGGAGTTTGGGCCAACAACCTTATCCACAACCTCCATCTCCTGACCGGTCAGCTTTGTCGTCCGGGGGCTGACAGCTTTTCTCTTACCGGGCAGCCCAATGCCTGCGGTGGTGTACGGGAAGGCGGTGGGCTTTGTCACATCCTGCCTGGCCATCGGCCAGTCAAAGTGGACAAGCTTCGTCATCAGGTAGAGGACCTCTGGGGTGTACCAAGGGGCCGCATTCCGGCCAAGCCCGGGTACCACACCATCGCCATGTTCTCGGCGGTGAATGAAGGCAAGATCAAGGCCATCTGGATCAATTGCACCAGCCCGGCCCAAAGCCTCCCGAATTGTGACAAGTACCGCCAAGGGCTGGCCCGAGAAGACGTCTTCGTGGTGGTAACCGACATCTTCCCAACCAAGACCACAGAGCTGGCCAACCTCATTCTGCCTACGGCCTTTCATTTCGAAAAGACCGGGGTCTATGGTTGTACTGAACGTCGGTCCCAACTCACGGTCAAGGCCATTGATCCGCCGGGTGAGGCCAAGCCCGAGGTCTGGATTGTGCGGGAGTGGGCCTTAAGGTTGGCCAAAGAGCTGAACGACCCGGTGATCAAGAAATGCGTGGAGCCTTTCCTTGGACTGGAAGAAGGTTACGAGCTACCCAAGGCCATCTGGGAAGAATATACCCAGAAACTCACCGCTGGGCGGGATAACGACCTGCGAGGGGCTACTTATGAAGTGCTCAAACAATTACCTGACGGGGTCCAGTGGCCAGCGCCAACCAAGGAATGGGCACTCAAAGGCGGTACCTACAAGAAATTCGTCCGCGGGCTTGATCCTTTAGCCGACAAACTGGCCAAGGATGAAAAGCCCTTCCAGTTCTACGGCCCGGCGCACAAGGACCGCCGGCTCTGGATCTGGCTCAGGCCCTACAAAGGCCCGGCGGAAGAACCCGATGCCGAATATCCCTTCTACCTTTCCACCGGACGGGTCATCGACCACTGGCACACCTCGAGCATGACCGGACGGATCAAGGAACTCATGCGGGCCAATCCGTATGCCTATGTGGAGATCAACCCCAAAGACGCCAAGCGCCTGGGAATCAAGCCTGGAGATATGGTCTTGGTCGAGAGCCGCCGGGGCCGGAATATCCTTCCGGCCAAGGTCTACGAAGGACCGATGGAGGGTATGGTCTTTGTGTACTGGCATGACATGGCCGAAGATCGCATGATCAACCGGGTGACCAAGGACGCCTTTGATCCGGGTTCCAAAGAACCGGAATTCAAGATCTGCGCCTGTCGAATCAAGCGGCTGTCCGGGCCAGAGCCTCTGAGGCCCTATATCGTGCGGATGTAAAGACTGGCCAGGGATCCGTTCCATTTTGCCAGAAAAGGGAACGGATCCCCTTTTCGGAGGAAAGGAAATGCCCATTGGTGGCTTTGTAGTGAACATACTTCCGGAACAAAGAAAAACAGTCCTTAAGGCCCTGGCCCCTTATCCCGAGGTCGAGGTCTACGGTGATGACCAGAGAGGGCACCTCATCGTGGTCATCGAGACCGAGTCTTCGGAAGAGATGGAGGCCCTTGTAGAAAGACTTTCCCAAATCGAAGGGGTAATTAATTTCGATTTGGCCTATCTACATGGCGAAGATGAGGTGAAAAAGATTGAAGCCGGAGAGATCAGACCCAAGATCCGCTTCAGCCGTTACCGATCAAGGTCGGAGGGGCTTTCTTAAGGGATTTTTGGCCTTCTGGGCCTTACCGGCCACCGCCAAGGCCCAAGGAATACTCAAGTCCCCGATTAAGGTAAATCACCTACGGCCTCCAGGAGCGGTACCAGAGGAGATCTTCCCCGGCAAGTGTATCCGTTGTGGCCGATGTGCCGAGATCTGTCCTTATCACTCCATCAAGATCCTCGACCTTCGCCACGGGGTCTATGCTGGCACTCCTTTGATCAAGGTCGAAGAGATACCCTGCTATCTCTGTATGAAGTGCGTTGAGGTCTGCCCCACGGGGACCCTGCGCCGGGTCCGTCAAGAAGAGGTGCGCATGGGGGTGGCGGTCATCAATCGACGGCAATGTATTACCTGGCGTGGGGTGGCCCTTTGTCGGACCTGTTATAACGTCTGCCCCTTCAAGGAAAAGGCCATCCATCTTGATCAACTCCGTCCGGTAGTGGACGAAAAATATTGCACCGGCTGTGGGCTCTGTGTTCACGGCTGCCCAATGAACCCCAAGGCCATCAATATCGAACCCGTCTATGCCTTTCAGTATGCCCAAGAAACACGCCCATAAATACGCTCGCTTGCGTTTTACCGTGCAGTTTTTGGCCTTTCTGGTCATCCTGGTGAATCCCTTTTTGAACTACTATCTTCATTTCAATTTCGTCCAGGGGTGGTATCAATCCCTGGGGGTGGGCAGGCTCTGGTTCGTCTCCCCGCTGGAGGGCCTGGAAAGCATCTTGGTCTCCAAGACCGTTTATCTCCCGCTCCTTATCGGGATGTTGCTCCCGGTGTTGCTTGCCCTTTTCCTCGGGCGAGTCTTTTGTGGCTGGATCTGCCCCATCCACTTCCTCTCTGAGGTGGAAGACCGACTCTTACGTCTTTTGGGGGTGAGACACCGAGGAGACCACCTACGCCTGCCACGACAGGTATTTTGGTTTGCCCTTATCGGCGAAGTCTTGCTCTCCATGATCCTTGGGGCCCCGATCTTTGTCTTCCTTTCACCACCGGGACTGGTAGGTCGCGAAATCATGATAGCCGTCTTCTTTCACACCTTGGCCCTTGAGGGTGTAGTCATCCTGGTGGTCTTGGGCCTAAATCTGGTCACCAGGCGGTTTTTCTGTCGTTACCTCTGCCCCCTGGGGGCGCTGTTGGCCTTTATCGGAGGACGTCGCCGCCTGGTCGTCCACAGAGACTGGGAAAAGTGTAAAGAATGCGGGCTTTGTGATCAGGCCTGTCCCTTGGGGCTCTATCCCAGTAAGGATGAAGGTGAGTCCTATTACTGTTGGAACTGCGGGGAATGTGTGGACGCCTGTTATCATGGGGCCCTGCGTTTCACCTGGCGGGATAAGACTACTCTCCCGGTTCAAAGCGGTAACCCACTCCAGGATGGGTGATGATATAGCGGGGATTTTCTGGATCGGGTTCGATCTTTTGACGTAGGCGCTGAATATGGACGTCAAGGGCCCGGCTCCAGGGATAGATTTCCTTTTGCGGCCAAAGTTCCTGACGCAAGAAATCGCGACTCAGGACCTCTCCGGGATGAGAGGCCAAGACCCATAGCAAATCAAATTCTTTCTTGGTGAGCTTGATCGGTCTTCCATAGAGATAGACTTCTCTTTTGCGTTCGTCGATCCTGAAAGGACCAAGCTCAAGGGTCTCTTTTTTCTTGGAAAGACTGGCCTTGGCCCTCCGAAGGCAGGCCTTGATGCGAGCCACTACCTCTAAGTATTCAAAGGGTTTGACGATGTAATCATCAGCCCCGTATTCAAAACCCCGAAGCTTGTCGGAGATGCTATCGCGGGCAGTGAGCATAAGTACGGGGAGATCGCTTTTTTCGCGTATCCTTCGGCATACTTTTAGTCCGTCCATATCCGGGAGATTGAGATCAAGGATGACCAGGTCAGGATCCTTTTCTTCTAGTAGTTTAAGCCCCTTTTCCGCCGTCTCCGCTCCATAGACTTCGAAACCATCGAGCTCTAGTTGCTCTTTTAAGATGAGCAGGATGTCGCTATCATCTTCAATGATGAGGATTTTGGATTTTCCCACCTCACTCTCCCTTTATAGGCAATTCAAAGTGGAAGATAATCCCGTGATGGTCGGGTTTAGAGACCCAGATCCGGCCTCCATGGGCCTCGACGATCCCTTTACAAATGGCCAACCCAAGACCGATCCCTTCCCGAGCTTCCTTGGAGGCTTGATAAAATTTTTTAAAGACCTTAGGCCAATCTTCCTCAGGAATCCCTGGACCAAAGTCCTCTATAGAGATCACTGCTTTAGAAGATAAATTTTCAGCCCGGATGATAACCTTTGATCCCGGTGGGGAAAATTTTATGGCATTGGTCAAGAGATTAGAGATCACTTGCTGGATCTTTTCGTAGTCAAAGGGAAGAACTATAGAATCATCTTGCGGTTCAAAAACAATCTGGATCTGTTTTTCTTGGGCCAAAGGGGCCACCAAAAAGGTGGCATCTCTTATAACGGCGATGAGATCATTTTCCTCTTTTAAGAGCTCCATCTGGCCGCTTTCGAGTTTGGCACAGTCCAGGAGGTCTTTGATCATCTTGGAGAGCTTTTCGATATTCTTGCGGATAATTTCAAGATACCGCTGGTCGATCTGACCCTTTCGGGCCACAAGATCAATGGCCCCCTTGAGGGCGGTAACCGGGGTCTTGAGATCGTGGGTGATATTAGAAAAGAATTCTGAGCGGAATTTTTCGGTCTTTTTCAGTTCTTCATAGGCCACGTGTAGTTCCTTGGTAGCCTCCCTTATCCTTTCTTCTAATTTTTCCTGATGTTTGACCAAGCTATCCAGCATATTGTTAAAACACTGACTCAATACCTCCCATTCATCATTGGTGGCCAGATTGACCCTTACATTGAGATTCCCTTGTTCAATCTCTCTGGAAGCCTTAATAAACAAATTAAGAGGATTTAAGACAAAATGTCGTAAAAGAAAAAACAAAACCAAAAAGATAAGAAGGGTGATGGTAATAGAGGCCAAGAGTAAGATTTGTGAATTCTTTTTCAATTCTTGAATAAATGGTTTGGCCGACAAAGTCACACTGATACAGGCTGGTGTTTGAAATTGTTTGATGTTTTCATGACAGGCAAAACAAACATTTTGAAAACGCAGAGGGGCAGCGTATTTGAAGACCTGTTGTTTATCCAGATATTCCCAATATTCAGAGAGGTTTTTTTCTTGAAAATAAGAAATGGCCTTGCGTTCAAATCGATCCGGCACATGGGCTGGGTTCTTGGTATTGATGACCGCTACTTTAAAGGTAAAAGGCAATCTCATGGGGGAGGCAAAATCAGCCAGGTCTTTAGTAAAATGGGACGGAGTCACCAGGAAAAAATGATTATTTTTCCGGATGTAGATACCACCGTGGCTTGAAATCCATTCGCGGGCAAGCACGATATATTGATAAATCCCCTGGGCCTCACGCCGCATCTGTTCCAGATAAAACCTTTCCTGTTCCCTGGTGGACCACCAGACAAAGAAAAGCCAAAAAATGCCGAGAATAAGGGCTAGAGAAAGAAGAATTTTGCGATCTAGGGAAGAAAACATGTCTTTAACATTTTCGTTACAACTTTAACCGCACATTTACGAAAAATTCCTATAAGTAAGTAACACGGAGGCTTTTATCCGAGAGAGCTAGAGAAAAAGATACCTAATTTCCAAAAAACGAAAAGGGGATAGGCCTATATGGACAAAGGCAAAATTATCTTCGGAATACTCATCGGCGTGGTCATCACCGCTATCCTCTCTCTAATGACCGCCTCTAAGGTAATTTCTACCGGAAAGGCCGAATTTTGCAAATCTTGCCATGAGATGAAAATCTTTTACGAAACTTGGGAACAAGGGCTCCATGGTCCGGCCCAAAAGGGGACCATCAAGGCCGAGTGCACCGATTGCCACCTCCCCCATAGTAATCTCTTGGCCTATCTCGCCAGCAAAGTCGGCTTCGGGGTGAATGACTATCTAGGGCATCTCCGCGGGAAGGGTTCTCCGGAACATTGGCTAGAACACTGGAAACATAAAGTTCCTTATCGACATCAAGCCTATGAATCCGGTTGTCGAGAATGTCACCAAACCCTAGTGGCCCCAGGTATACCGCTCAAGGCCTTTCAAGCCCATCGGGCCTACGAATTGGGGCTTACCAGGGAAAATTGCATCTCTTGTCACCAAATGGTCGGGCACGGAGACATCATTACGGCTATGCGGGCTGAAGCCCATAAAACCCTAAGTCCTAGAAAAAACAAAAAACATTAAGGAGGACTCTTATGAGGCTTGGTCATTGCTTGAAATTGAGTCTTTTATTAGCCCTGCTAAACGCCTTTCTCATAACCGGGGTTTGGGCCAAGGCCAAACCGGTCTATCCGGATCTTTCAAAGACCAAAGAGTTGGTCATCAAAAGGGGGTATTCCAAGGAGGCCCTCCAGTGCATCGAGTGCCACGCCAAAAAGACCCCCGGGATTGTAGAAGATTGGAAGAACAGTCGCATGGCCCATGCCGGTGTCTCTTGTTACGACTGTCACGTGGTGCCCAAAAGTTCTCCTATGGCCAGCCAATGTGAGGGTATTCGCGGAAGCAAGATCTTTACTTCTCCTATCGTCTCCCCTAAGACCTGTGCTCGGTGTCATCCTACGGAAGTAGAAGAATTTGAAAAGAGCGCCCATGCCACCCTAGCCAGTCGCCCGGTGGTCGAAAAACTGGTCAAACTTTGGCATGACCTTGAAGGCGGTGTGTTTGCCGGCATGGACCCAAATAGCCCGGTGACCTCTGCTCCCCGCCAGAGCGGTTGCCAGGCCTGCCACGGTGGCGAGGTAAAGCTCGGGCCGGATCATAAGCCCACCAAGGATAGCTGGCCTGGAGGGATCGGGCATCGGTACCCCGACGGAGGCGTTGGCAATTGCACCGTCTGCCATAATCGACACGCCTTTAGCATCGCCCAGGCCCGCAAGCCCGAGGCCTGCGGTAAGTGCCACCTCGGCCCTGACCATCCGAATATGGAGATCTACTACGAAAGTGCCCATGGCCAGAAGTTTCTCACCGAGGGTGAAAAATGGAACTGGGACGCGGCACCTGATACCTGGGAGCCTGGCGACTACACCGCGCCTACCTGCGCCACCTGTCACATGAGCGGGATCGGTGACCTGAAGACCACCCATAACATCACCGAGCGCCTCAAGTGGGACCTGGTGCACAAGAAGAGCGTGATACGTAGTGGTGAGCGGGGTGACGGCGAGCGGGGACGCCAGCTCATGCGTAAGGTCTGTCTGAATTGTCACAGCAAGCTCTTTGTGGAAGCCCACTTCAACAAGCTCGATAACTCTGTGGCCCTTTATAATTTCTACTGGGATAAGACTGCAGCCATGTTGAATGACCTCAAGGCCAAAGGATTACTCAAAAAAGACAAATGGAGTGACCCTATTCAGGAACTGGCCTATTATCTCTGGCACCACAATGGTCGACGGGCCCGTCAAGGGGCAGCGATGGCCGGGCCGGATTACGCCCATTGGCATGGCTTCTTCCAGATGTTCCAGATCTACAAGGACATCCAGGCTATCTATAACTACCGAATCAAGAATAAAAAGATTGAAGAGCTAAGCCCAGTCATGTCAACAGGCCCATATTAAAAAGCCCTTTCCCCTCAAAGGTTTAAGGGGCCACCAAAGTGGCCCCTTTCTTTTTTGAACTTTTACACCCTTTTGGGAACCCAACCATTGTGCTACATCTGGAGAAGATTTGACCTATAAAAATTGCTCGGGAGGAGACTTGTTAAAATCTTCCCTTAAAAAATATACCTACGGCCAGGAGAAGGCCTGTCTCCCGGAAGAAACGATCTCTCTGGCCCTTACCCGCTGGCAAAATCTAGGGTTCCCTTTGCCCGAGGTCCTCTCCTTAGAGGAATACGATAAGCTCGGTTTACCGGTCTATACCTGCCTTTTACCCCAAAAATTCCCTTTCCCCGTGGAGAGCACCTTTGGGAAAGGGGTCACCCCAGAACAGGCCAAGGCCAGTGCCTTGATGGAGCTTGTGGAGAGATTCAGTTGTTTTTCCTTTCTTAGGCAGTTCGATCAAGGCCTGATCCTCACCTATACCGAGGTCAAAGACCAGGCCATCCCCCTTGATTATCTCCTCTCTCCCTTTGTCTCGGTCTACAGAGAGCCGGAGACCCTTTTGGCCTTGAAAGATGTCCCCCTGATTTGGACCAAGGCCTTTGAACTTATCGAAGGAAAAGAGACCCTCTTACCCTTGCCTTGGTTTTATCACATTTACGGCACCACCGGTTGGGCTGCTGGAAACACCGTGGAGGAGGCCATCCTTCAGGCCTTGTGTGAGATCATCGAGAGGCATTGCATCTCTCAAGTGATAGAAGAGAGGCTTTGCGTGCCCACCATAGACCCTGAGAGCATCGAAAGTGAGCTAATTAGGGACCTCCTTGAAAAGCTGGCCAAGGCCGGGTTGGAAATAATCATTAAGAATTTCTCTTTGGATTTAGGCCTTTCTACCATAGCGGTCATTGCCTATGATCCGGCCCCGATCATTCCTAAGCTCAAATTTTACGCCACCGCCGGGACGCACCCGAATCCGGAGCTGGCCCTGATCAGGGCCCTTACGGAATTGGCTCAACATCGGGCCCAGATGATCTATCGCGAAAGGGTCCTAAAGCAGCCGGCAGGACCTACCTTTTGCTTCCCCTTGTTTAGATCAAGGGACGAGGTGAATTTTTTATACCAAGGAGAAAAAATCCCTTTTGAAAGACTCCCCCGGTTTTCCTTCCCGGATTTTAAGGCCGAGATCGAACATCTGCTCTCCCTGCTAGAGAGACAGAGATTTCGGGTTTATGTAATAGAAACCACCCATAAAGATCTGGATATCCCTGCGGTAATCGTTACCATCCCTGGGGCCAGGCTCAATCGCCCGAGCACCAAGATCCATCCCTATCTCTTGGTAGCCAGGCAACTCATGAATATTGGCCGATATCAGGAGGGGACGGTCTTTTTGGAAAAGGCCTTTGCCATCCAACCGAGTCTCAAAAACAGCCCCCAGATTCTTTGCCAAGCGGCGGTGTGTTATAAAAAGGCTAAAGATTACGAAAAAGCCGCCGAATATTTTCGCTTAGCCCAAACAAAAGCCCCTTATCTCCTTCAATCTCCCAAGTTTATGGCTGAATTTAAAGAAGTAATTAAAAAGGCCTCGAATAGCTCGCTTAAAGTCCCATGATCTGAAAGATCACCCGACGTCGGCGGGGACGATTGTCAAAGTCAAGGAGGACCACTTGCTGCCAGGTACCAAGCACCAAACGCCCCTTGATCACCGGCACCACCAGGCTAGGTTTTAAAAGGGCCGCGCGTACATGGGAAAAACCGTTCCCATCGCCCCAGGCCTTATCATGGGCATAGGGGATGTCTTGCGGGGCGATTCTCTCTAGGGCTTGACACAGATCTTCCAACACTCCGGGTTCAAACTCAATAGTAGTAACTCCAGCGGTGGAACCAGGCACATGAACCAAGGCCTGGCCGTTCTTAACCCCACTTTTTTGGACAAATTCACTCAAGGCCGGGGTAAGGTCATGGACATCGCAAAACCCCTTGGTTTCAAGAAATATTTCCTGATCTTTAATTATCATCTTTGGCCTCCTGTAATCTCTGTCTCCAGTGGGTGCAGGCCTCTTCATAAAAGTCTCGACCAAAAAGGTCGTTGATGACCACCGCCGGAAAGTCTTCCACCTCCAGTCGAAACAAGGCCTCAGGCCCCAATTCAGGAAAGGCCAGGACCTCACAGGCCTTGATACAGCGCGAGAGATAGGCCCCAGCCCCGCCAAAGGTAGCCAGATAGATAGCCCGGGCCCTTTTCAAGGCCTCCTTGACCATGGGGCCTCGTTTACCCTTCCCCATGGTGGCCGCTACGCCGAGGTCAAGGAGTTTAGGGGTATAGACATCCATGCGGTAGGCGGTGGTCGGCCCGGCGGCACCGATGACCTTGCCCGGAGGGGCTGGACTTGGACCCACGTAGTAGAGACAATGGCCAGTGAGATCAGCGGGTAAGGGCTCCCCTTTTTCTACCAGCTCGATAAGGCGTCGGTGAGTCTGGTCTCTGGCGGCAAGAAGCACCCCAGAGATATACACCAAGTCTCCGGCCTGAAGGCCCTCAAGCACCTGTCGATCCTCCACCGGGAAGCGGATTCTCTTTTCCATGCCCTTCTCCTTGGCCAGATTCTCTCCGATTTTATTGCCAAATCGTGAAAATGATAGCCCTCTTCTTACCATAGCGTGATTCGTTGACGGTTGGGCTTAGGCTTTCTACACTTAAAACATGCTGATCACCGAACTAACCATGCCCGAATTCGAAGAAGGCCTGAAAAAGACCAGAACCATCGTGTTACCTTTTGGGTCGGTAGAAGAACATGGAAAACATCTCCCCTTAGGTACGGATACCATCCAGATGTTTGAACTGGCCCTTTTGGCCAGCCAAAAACGCCCTCTTTTTGTCGGGCCTCCGGTCTATTATGGACTATGTCGAAGCACCAGAGAGCACCCGGGGACGATCACCATTCGAGGAGAAACCCTAAAAAATCTGACCTTAGATATCTTATCTTCTTACTATGAACAAGGACTTCGGCATTTCTTGATCCTTTCTGGGCATGCCGGAGGCACCCATATGGCCTTTTTGATCGATGCCGGGGAGAGCTTTATCTATGAAAAGAAAGAGGCCAAGGTAGCAGTGGCCTCTATCCTGGATCTACTTCGAGAAAGTGCCTTTGATCTCCTTGAGACGGAAAAAGACTCTCATGCCGGTGAATTTGAGACCTCTTTGATGCTCTATTTCCACCCGAATTTAGTCAAAGGTACTAGCCCGGAGGAATATCCTTCCTTCCCCAAACCCCTCTTGGTCAGAAACAAGAGGCGCTTTTGGCCAGGTGGTGTCTGGGGTGATCCTTCTAAGGCCACTTTGGAGAAAGGGCGATTATTTGCCGAACGATTGTCAAAGGCCATTGTCAAATTGGCGGAAAAAATCGAACACTTTCAGGAGGCCCCAAATGGCTAAAAAGGCCCTCTTAGTCATTATTTCCCTCTTTTTTCTGTTAGGAATATCTTGGGCCAAGGATCAAAAGGTCCCTTACCATATCAAATTTTACACCGCTCGGGGGAAAGAACTCTCCTTTAAAGACCTAAAGGGAAAGGTATTACTGATCAACTTTTTTGCCACTTATTGTCCGCCTTGTCAGGTAGAATTAATAGAATTTACCGAGCTCTATCGTAAACTCCATTCCAAGGGCCTAGAGATCGTTAGCTTCATGGTGGATCGTGGAGGAGAGTTCCTCTTGCCGAGGATTATTCGCTCCCGGGGGATTGAATATTACGTAGCCGTGGCCGATGATACCATCCTCTCAGCCTTTGGTTGGCCGGATCTATTGCCCACTACCTTCGTCGTCGATCGTGAGGGTCGTATTGTGCGCAAGATCGTAGGCTTTGCCGGTAAAAAGACCTTAGAGCAGGAAGTGATGGCCCTTTTAGAGCATCAGGGGTGAATCAGGGACGCACGATTACCCGTGGTTCCCCCTCTTGGGCCTGGCCGATAAAGGCCGCTTCAAAGACCCCCTTTTCTAACATCTTTTCAAAGAGGGCCTGGGACCTTTCCGGAGGGACGGCAATGAGCAAACCGCCGGAGGTCTGGGCATCATAAAGGACCTCCAAGCGGATAGGATCAACTCCCGGTTCTACACACACTACCTTTTGACAAAATTTTTTGTTTTCAAAATCCCCGGCCGGGACAAAACCAAGTTTTACGAAGTCCAAGGCCTCTTTGATCACCGGCACTCGACTGGCTTCGATCACCAATTGGACTCCACTGGCCTGGGCCATCTCCAGGGCGTGACCGAGCAAGCCGAAACCGGTAATGTCTGTGGCGGCATGGACTCCTACCTCGATCATGGCCTCGCTGGCCGCTTGATTAAGGGTGGCCATCACCTCCATGACTCGCTTTTGGACTGCCTGGTCAGCCATACCCCCTTTGACTGCGGTGGCAATGATCCCTGTGCCTAGGGGTTTGGTAAGATAAAGATGATCTCCAGGGCTTGCCCCGGCATTGGTAATGAACCTTTCTGGATGTACCAGACCGACCACCGAGAGCCCGTATTTGATTTCTTGGTCATCCAGGCTGTGACCTCCAGCGAGCACCGCCCCGGCCTCTTGGACCTTTTCTAGCCCACCCTTCAGGATCTCTTTGAGGATGTTCCTATCCAGACCTTCCTTGGGAAAACAAACAATATTAAGGGCCAAAAGCGGGGTGCCGCCCATGGTATAGATGTCGGAAAGGGCGTTGGCCGCAGCGATTTGGCCAAACCAGTACGGATCATCCACAATAGGGGTAAAGAAATCCAAGGTACAAACCAAGGCCTTATCCGGCCCAAGGCGATAGACAGCGGCATCTGCAGCGCCTTCAAAGCCGACCAAGAGATCGGGGTGTTTGAAACGCGGCAAGGAGTTAAGGATTTCCGCCAGCTCCGCCGGCGGAAGCTTGGCCGCTCACCCCGCTGCCTTGACTTTGGTCGTCAATCTTACCGACATCGGCCCCTCGAAAAATTTTATTATTTTGTCTATCTAACAAATAAACCCGGAACTTTTCAATTTATTGAAAAAAATTTACTATAACAATCAATGATTTTAAATTTAAAGTAAAATGAACAAAGTTCGAGATTTATACCATCAAGGATTTGTGTCTTTAATTTGAAGAGGTTCTGCTCAAGATTTATCCGGTGGAAAGGGAGGGGCAAAGTTGAGGCCTTCCAAGGAGATAATATCTCTAAATTTGAAAATTTCGGTTCTTATAGAGAAAGATGGTCCTTAACAAGTCAGATTTAGGCCCGAAAACCCCAGAAACCGGCCTTGTTCCTCTCCTTCAGGCGGTTAATCGGCTCTTTGCCTCTCAATATCATCTCCCCTTGAATTCCTTTCTCCAGAAAATAGGCCAGATCTTTCGTCTGGAAAAGGCTGCCGTCTATTACAACCGCCTGGATTATCGCTGGCAACTGGTGGCCTCTCGTATCTGTGAATGGTCTACAAGCAATGGGGCACCCAAATTCCCAGATATAATCGAATATCAAGAGGTCTGGCCTGGGGTAGAGACCAAGCTCTCCACCGGGGAGAGATGCCTTTTGCGAAAGGAAGAAATAGAGGCCCTCGGCCTACTTAACGATACCGATCATTTCTTCTTTGTCTTCCCTTTGTTTGATGGCAAATGGTGGAACGGCATCTTTCTCCTCGACTTTGGACCCCGGCGACCTGAAGAAGAGGAACTCTCTCTGTTAGAGACCCTGACCGAAACCTTGGCCGTAGCCATCAAGCGCCAAAAAAGGGAGACAGAATACCTGGACATCACCCGCGTCTTTCAAGAGCTTCTGAATAACATTCCTGATCTAGTCATCCTTACCGACCATCAAGAAAAATGGCTGTTGGTCAACAAAAAGGCCCTCAAGCTCTTCAATTTTAAGAGACATGTGTATCAGGGGCATACCTTTGACGAAATCGCCCACATGCGCCCGGAATACAAGCCGCTTTTGGATAAACTCAAATCCCTTTTACACAAGCTTTCTACCCAAGGGGGACCCCTTCAGGAGAGCATCAAGATCAGACAGGGAGAAAAACGAGTTTGGATCGACTTTTTGCTCATTCCTTTCCGTTGTGATGCCGAGAACCGCATCTTGATCATCGGGCGGGATATCACCTCTATTAAGCTCGCCCAGGAAAGGCTGCTCACCATCCTTGAGAATCTCCCGGTCATCGTCTATATCGTTCACCCCCCTACCGGACGCATCCTCTATCACAATTCCCTTTTCAAAGAATACTTTGGCGAATACCTCATCGGCCAGGAGCCTTGTTTTAAACTCCTGTTTAATCGAAAAGAGGTCTGCGGATTTTGTCACCTGAAGCAGGCCAAGCCCTCTTTAAAAGAGGCCCGAGAGATCTTTGATGAAACACGAGGGCGATGGTTAAGGATCTATGAATCCTACATCTCTTGGCTTGATACTGATTTGGTTCGTCTGGGGATGATTCAAGACATCACCGAAGAGAAACAACAGGAAGAGAACCTGATCCGTTCCCAAAAATTGGAGGTCCTCGGGCGTCTTACCGGAAATATTGCCCATGAATTCAACAATATTTTGGCCATTGTCAACGGCTATATAGACCTTATCCGTCAACGGACCCAAGATAACGCCAAGATTCAAAATTATATCTCCAAGATACAAAAAGCAGTGGATTCGGGGACTTCTCTCATCAAACAACTCTTAGTCTTTTCCAGGGAACGCTCCAGCGAAGAAAAGGTCGAAGATATCAACCGACTAATTACCGAACAGGCTGAAGTCCTCAAAAAGATGCTTGGAGAAAACATCGAGTTAGACCTAAAACTCTCCTCCGAACGCCTACCGGTCAAGCTCTCTTTTGAAGACTTGCAGCACATCCTGACCAACCTGGTCATTAATGCCAAGGATGCCATGCCCTTTGGTGGCAAACTTACCATTAAGACCAAACGGGTGGAGACCTCAGAGAGAGGTCCTTGCGCCCTGCTCAAGATTTGTGATACTGGTCAAGGAATTTCTCCAGAAAGACTTGCCCAAATCTTCGATCCTTTTTACACTACCAAAGCTCCAGGGGAGGGGGCCGGGCTAGGCTTAACTATTATCCTTTCTCTGGTCCGTAGAGCCGGAGGGGAGATAAAAGTCGAAAGCCAACTGGGTAAAGGGACCACTTTTGAGATTATTTTGCCTTTAGAGATCCCAGAGGCGCTTCGACAAGGAAAGGATATTTTGAGCCCGGAATCAGAGGACCAAAAGGTGTGGACACAGAAAATATTAGTCGTTGAAGATGAACCTCATATACGAGAGATGCTGGCCGAGATGTTAGAAGGCCAGGGGTTTAAGGTCGCTGTGGCGTCCAACGGTGAAGAGGCCTTGGATTGGTTACGTAAACACCAATATGACGTCGACTTAGTCATAACCGATGTAGTTATGCCTAAAATGGACGGGGTCCAACTCTATAGATTGATTCAAAAAGAGGCACCGCAGATAAAAATTCTCTTTATTTCCGGTTATGCCCAGCATGTTTTGGAAAAATACGGCTTTGACGAAGAAAATTTCCATATTTTAAAAAAACCATTTACTTTCAAACAACTCCTTCAAGAGATCGAAAAGATTTTTACTTCCTTTTTGTAATGATTGCCTCCGTCCGGCTGACAAAGGCCCCTTTCTGGGGTTTACGTTTGGCCAAGGCCTCTGAAAGTTTGGAAATTCTGTCTGTCTTTACGTGTTCCTGGGCCTTTTTGAGAAAACGCTCGGCCTCTTTTACCTTGCCATCCACTAGATAATCTCGGGCCCGTTTCAAAATGGCCTGTTCTCGCTCCGAACGCCAAGAGCTGGCATCCTTAAAGCCAAAGATCGAGGGCAGTTTGAAGACCCGTTGGCTACCACATTTGGGGCAGGGAGGCCAAGGATCAGACATCTTTTGGAGGTGCTCAAATACCGCCCCACAGAGCTCACAGCGAAATTCATAAATGGGCATAAAAACCTCCTCTTCAGAGTTCAGGTGCTTTAATCTATACTGTAAACCAAATTGACGCCAAGGTGAGAGAAATGAATCTTTTCCTAGTGGCCCATGGTTGTCCAAATTGTCACGGTCTGATCTCAGATACGCGTTTAGCCCAGGGGCTCCCCTGTGAACAGTGTCTCCCAAAAGAAGGCCCGGTATGTGAAACCCTGAAGAGGCAAGGAAACCTAAATTTTTTAGGCCCCTTCTGTGAAGTGAAAGAAAGACTCGGAGAGATCGAAAACCTCTGGATGAAGGCCTTGGGTTATTCCCCTTCTTCCCTTCAGCGTACTTGGTTAAAAAGGCTCCTTTTTCGCGAATCCTTTGCCATTGTGGCCCCTACTGGCACGGGTAAGACTACCTTTGGCCTATTGGCCACCTTGGTGAACAAGGGGCGGGCCCTTATCTTGGTCCCCACCAAGCTTTTGGTCCAGCAGATCGGGGAACGTCTGGAAGAACTGGCCCAAAAGGCCGGGCTTGAGGTGAATATTTTGGCCTACCAAGGGCGTAAAAAAGACAAACAAGCCTTCGAGGAACAAAGCTTTGATATCCTTATTGCTACTACCGCCTTTTTCTACCGCCACGCCGAGGAATTAAAAGCGCTTGACTTCCAACTGGTCTTTATTGATGACGTAGATTCCTTTCTCAAACGTTCGGCCCATGTCGATCGTCTCTTTGGTTTACTCGGTTTTAATGAGCAAGAGATAGCCCTGGCCTTGAAACCCAACAAGAGCGAAGGCGATCTCCAACGACTGGAAAGGGTTCGGCAAAGACACGCCGGCCAAAAGATCCTCATCATGTCTTCAGCCACCCTGCGCCCTCGGACCAATCGGGTCATGCTCTTCCGTTTCTTGCTTGGTTTTGATGTCCACCGAGCGGTCTCCAATATAAGAAACATTGTCGATGCCAAGACTGGAGTCGGAGAATGGGATGAGCTTTTGGAAAGGGCCTTTAATTTCTCACGCATTCTCGGCCCAGGGGGGCTCCTTTTCGTCTCCGCAGTCTATGGACGGGATAAGGTGGAAGAAGCGGTCGATTCCCTTCGCAAAAAAGGCCTTCGCGTCTTGAGCTATCTCGAGCTCTCACCGGGAGAATTGATCCAGGAGATGGAAAAGGGCCAGTTTGATCTGGCCGTTGGGCTTGCTCATTCAACCAATCCCTTGGTCAGGGGCATCGATTTACCCTTTGTCCTTAAATACGCCTTGTTTCTTGGTGTTCCCCGCCATCTCTTCCCCACGAAGGTCTCTTTGGCCCCGCAAGGCCTTTATAATCTCTTGGTCCATATCCTGCCTCTGCTTGAGGAAGAAGAACGTCTTCAAGCCCTTTCTGATCTTCAATATCTAAGGCGATATTTGACCCTCAGAGAAGAAGCCCTGGAGCGCTATCCCAAAATCAAGGCCCGGGTGGAAGAAATCAAAAAATTCTTAGAAAGAAAATTTGAAGATCCGTCCTTTTTGGCCAAGCTTGAGACCTCAGAAGATATTTTTCTCAAGCGAGAAGGAGATACCCTCTATTTGGTAGTAGGGGATACAGCCACCTATCTTCAGGCCTCCGGGCGGGTATCTCGTCTAACCGTCTTCGGACTACTTAAGGGATTATCTTTGGTCCTTAATGATGATTCAAGGGCCTTGGCCAGTCTGGAACGCCGGCTGCGTTTCCAATTAGGGGATGATTTCGTTTTCACCTCGGTGGAGGAGCTCGATTTAAAGGCCCTGGCCCAAGAACTGATCGAAGTCCGAAGAAAGAAATCAACCACCTCTCAGGCCTTTAAAGACCTCTCGCAAACCACCTTGGTCCTAGTCGAGTCCCCCCATAAGGCCAAGACCATAGCCTCCTTCTGGGGTAAACCCACCATAAGACGAGTAGGCGAGGCCTTTGTCTACGAAATTCCCATTGAAAACCGTGTCCTTATGGTGACCGCCTCCCTGGGCCATGTCTTTAATCTTTCGCGACAAAGGGGCTTCTTTGGGGTTTATGAAAAGGAGGGCCTTTTTGAACCGATATTTGACACCATCAAGATCTGTCGTCCCACCGGGGAGCAATTGGTTGACCCAGAGGAAGTAAAAATCCGTTGTCCTCAAGGACCAGTCTTTGACAAGGGTGACCTTCTAGAAGGCCTTCGACGCCTGGCCTTTGAGATCGATGAAGTCTTTATTGGAAGCGACCCGGATGCCGAGGGAGAAAAGATTGCCTACGACCTATTTATCGAACTCCGTCCTTTCAATTCTCACATCAAGCGTCTCGAATTTCACGAGGTGACCCCCAAGGCCTTTCGATCCGCCCTTGAGACCCCGGTGGAGTTCAACCTCAACCGGGTCAAGGCCCAGCTCACCCGTAGGGTCGTAGATCGCTGGGTAGGGTTTACCCTTTCCCGTAGACTCTGGTCAGCCTTTGGGCGGCGGAGGCTTTCGGCTGGTCGAGTCCAGACCCCGGTCCTTGGCTGGGTCATTGCCCGGGCTGATGAAGCGCGTAAGAAAAAGGCCCGTTTGAGCTTCGTCCTCTTCGGTCATCGCTTTCATCTGGAATTAGAAGATATCCCTCTGGCCAAAAAGGTCTTTAAGGAACTAGAGGCCTTAAAATGGGAAATACTTGCCCGTCAAGAAGAGCAGAAAAATCCTCTCCCACCCTATACCACCGACACTATCCTTCAGGATGCCCATCAACGGCTACGCCTGAGTACCAAGCAGACCATGGCCCTACTTCAGGAACTCTTTGAGTCCGGGCTCATCACCTACCATCGTACCGATTCGACTCGAGTCTCTGAGGCCGGGCGTTATCAAGTGGCCAAACCGTATATCACCGAACACTTTGGTGAAGAATTCTTCTACCCTCGGGGATGGGCAGAAGGTGGGGCGCATGAGGCCATTCGCCCCACCAGACCGAGGGAGGCCAAAGAACTCCAGGCCATGATCGCTGCTGGCCTGCTCTCATTAAGTGATGCAGACCGAGCCTTGAAGTTGTACGACCTGATCTTTCGCCGTTTTATGGCCAGCCAGATGCGAGCTGCCAAAGTAAGAGTCTCCTGTCTTCGTTTCATGGTCCCTTCGTATCAATGGGAGGAAGAGGTGATTGAGGCCGTATTAGAGTCCGGGTTTGAAAAGATGTACCCGACCTTTGTGGTAGTCGACCTTCAGCTAGAGGAAAGACCAACCAAGCCCATGCTCCAGTTGGTCCCCAAAGTAGAGCTTTATACCGAGGGGAGTCTGGTCCAGGAGATGAAACGTCGCGGGTTAGGACGTCCTTCCACCTATGCCGAGATCGTGACCACTCTAATCCAGCGTCGGTACGTCAAAGTGCTCAAAGGCGGACGGCTCCTCCCGACCAAACTTGGCCGTGAGGTCTATCAATACTTAAAGAAGAACTTCCCCTATCAGGTAGACGAAGAACTCACTAGAAGACTGGAAGAGGCCATGGATCTGATCGAGGCTGGAGAATTGGATTATCAAGAAGTCTTACGCAAGGCCTATGAAATCCGCCACCTCCTTGAAGAAGAAAAGGTCGAACTATATCCAGAGGAAGAATTAAAACAGCATGTCGTTCATTGGGAATGATCAACCCGAGGTCTTTTGAAGGAGTTCCTTAGCGGCCTCGACGATGAGCCTGGCCAGGGCCTCTATCTTGATTCGACGCTTGCGGGCCTCGCGTCGGAGAAATTGCATAGCCTCCCCTTCTTTCATACCGTAAGCATCCATCAAGAAACCCTTGGCCCTTTCGATGTATTTACGGCCCTCTAACTTGGCCTTGAGATCCTCGATCTGCCCCTCTAGGGTGTTGATTTCATGACCTATGGCCTGGGCAATCTCTATGGCGGAGACTAACTCATCGATTGAGACCGGCTTTAAGAGATAGCCCACTACTCTGGCCTCTTTGGCCTGTCGTAAAAACTCTGGATCAGCAAAGGCGGTAATCAAGACAATAGGGGTAAAGTGCTTTTCGTTTATACGGCGGGCGGCCTCAAGGCCATTCATAACCGGCATCTTGATGTCCATAAGGACAAGGTCAGGGGTGTGGGTAAGGGCCAGCTCCACCGCCTCCTGCCCATTGGTGGCCACCCCCACCAGTTCATAACCTTCTCGTTCCAAGGCCTCTTTTAAGGCTGAACACAGGGCTTGATCATCTTCGGCAAGTAAAATGCGGAAATTTTTAAATGTGCGGGTTGACGCAGGGTTAATAGCCATTTTTGGCAGAAATAAAAAGATGG
>CAZROA010000062.1:0-33836 GCA_964601575.1 uncultured Thermodesulfobacteriota bacterium | reverse complement strand
TTTGGCGGAGAGACGAGAGATCTTTCGGGCCGCCGTGCGCCAGTGAAGCGTCCCCTTGGTGACCGCACGTTGGATGATGCTTTGCGCCTCGCGAAAAGTGGCCTCCGCCTCTTCTATGGAACCTTGCTCTAAGGCGGCCAAGAATTTCTTTACCGTGTTTTTGATGCGCGTCTTCATGGCCTTATTGCGCATCCGGCGCTTGAGGCTCTGACGCCAAGCTTTGGCTGCTGATCTATGTTGAGGCAAGACTACTCCCTCCTTTTATTTTTGTAGCGGGCTTTTATAATACGCCCCATCATGAGTGTCAACGAACTCTCTCAACTAGTCACCTATTTTAAGAGCAACCCTTGGCTGTTGGCTGCGGGGTTAATCTTATTTTATCTGATCCTGGCCAAACTGGTAGATCTCTTCGTAGATCGTGTCTTGTACCGCTTGGTCTCCTTAACCACCATCACCTTTGATGATTACCTCATCAAGTTCCTGCATTGGCCGGTGGTCATCAATATTGTCTTAATAGGCCCTCTTCATGCCCTCTACGTCCTAAAATTCGGTCCGAAAGTCTCTTTTATTGCTACCGGCATCATCAAGAGTTTTATCCTCCTTATTTGGTGGATCACCGCTTTTCGTCTGGTGAATTGGATTGCTACCCGGAAGTTCCCCGTCCTTGAGAGATTTGGACACCTGGGTCAAGACCTCATCGTCCTCTTCAAGAATCTCCTCTTTATCGTGATAGCCGTTGCTGGGGGTATAACTTTTCTTTCTATCTGGCATATTAATTTGGCCCCTCTTTTGGCTTCGGCGGGTATTGCCGGCATCGCCGTGGCCTTAGCCGCCCGAGAGACCCTGGCCAATCTCTTCGGTGGTATTTCCATCTTTCTTGATCGAACTTACAAGGTCGGAGATTACGTCATTCTCGATTCCGGAGAACGGGGAGAGGTGGTTGATGTCGGCATCCGTTCTACGCGTATTCGCACCCGTGACGACGTGTTGATCACCATCCCCAATTCCATTATGGCCAATTCCAAGATCATTAACGAGAGCGCCCCTGAGCCCCGTTTTCGTTTGCGTCTGCCGGTAGGAGTGGCCTACGGCTCAGATTTGGAGAAGGTGGAGCGGGTTTTATTGGAAGTGGTTAAAAAGGTTCCGCATGTCGTCTCCGAGCCGGAGCCGCGGATTCGTTATCGACGTTTTGGCGATTCCTCCATAGACCTGGAGCTCCTATGTTGGGTGGATGATCCGCGCTTTAAGGGCCCGGTAACCCATGAGTTGATCAAGGTGATCCATCGTCGTTTTGAGGAAGAAGGCATTACTATTCCCTTCCCTCAGAGGGATGTCCACCTCTATCAGCCATGACGAAGATCTGGATAGGGACTTCTGGCTGGAATTATCCCCATTGGCGCGGAGTCTTTTACCCGTCGGGGCTTCCCCCTAAAAAATGGCTTTCTTATTACGCTACTTATTTTGAAACGGTAGAGATCAACGCCACCTTTTACGGCACCCCCAAAGAAAAGACCTTTAAGAATTGGTATAAGGCTGTGCCGGATGATTTTCTCTTTGCGGTGAAGGCCAGTCGTTTTATCACCCATATCAAGCGCCTGCGCGACGTAGGAGAGGCGATAAAGCGCTTTTACCGGGTAGTAGCCCCGCTTGGAGAGAAGCTCGGGCCTATTCTCTTTCAATTTCCCCCTAACCTCAAATATGATCGCGCCCTTTTGGAAGAATTTCTGGCCTTCCTTGATTTGCGTCATCCGACGACCATCGAAGTAAGGCATGAGAGTTTTCATGACCCGGAATTTTTTGAACTCCTGCGTCAGGCCGGGGTGGCCCTTTGTCTTTCCGACACAGCGGGGAAATATCCTTCCTTGATCGAGATCCTTACCGCTGATTTTGTGTATGTCAGGCTCCATGGCTCCCGAGTGCTATATCACTCCTGCTATACCGAGGAAGAGCTTAAGCACTGGGCGGCCAAATTAAAGACCTGGGGCCTTCCAGGGTATGTCTATTTTGACAACGACGCCTTGGGATGGGCAGTACCGAATGCCCTGAGGTTAAAGGCCCTCCTTGGCCAAGAGGCCAAACCCTTACCCGAGGAGGCGGTGGCCCTTTTAAAAGGGCGTCCTCTTGATTAGGATAGAGCCCATGCGAGTTGTCCTTGCCATAGCCCAGGCCATTTCCAAGAAACTTCCCCGGCCCGTCCGTTTGATGGAGGTTTGCGGTACCCACACGGTCAACATCTTCCGATTTGGCCTGCGAAGCCTCCTCCCCAAAGATCTGGAACTCCTTTCCGGTCCGGGGTGCCCGGTTTGTGTCACCCCTCCGGGGGAGATTGATTTTCTGCTTGAGGTGGCCAAGCTTCCGCAAGTAACCCTGGCCACCTTTGGCGATATGCTCCGCGTGCCGGGGAGTAAGACTTCGCTCAAGGATCTTCGCGCCCAGGGGGCTGAGATAAAGGTCATTTATTCTCCCCTGGATACGTTGGAACTGGCCGAGAGCAATCCGAAACAAAAGATCGTCTTTGCCGCCATAGGGTTTGAGACCACGGCTCCAGCGGTGGCGGTGGCGGTGCTTGAGGCCAAAAAACGCGGACTTAAAAACCTCCTTTTTGCCGTAAGCCATCGCACCATGCCTCAGGCCCTACGGGCCCTTCTTTCCTCCGGAGAGGTAAAACTCGACGGCCTCATCCTCCCAGGGCACGTCAGTACGGTCATCGGGGCCAAGTCTTTTCAATTCTTGGCCGAAGAGTTTCACCTCCCGGCGGTGGTGACCGGTTTTGAGGCTCGAGACATCATGGAAGGTATTTATATGCTGGTCTCCCAGGTGGCCGAAGGTCGGGCTGAAGTAGAAATTCAGTATAAACGGGCGGTGACCTGGGAAGGTAACCCTATGGGCAAACAGCTCATCCATAAGGTCTTTGAGCCTTGTGATGCTCGATGGCGAGGGTTAGGGCTTATTCCGGGAAGCGGTCTTCGGCTAAGGCCGGAGTTTCACCATTTTGACGCCCAAAAACGATTGGGGATAAAGGTCCCAGAGGGGACGGAACCGGCGGGCTGTCGCTGTGGAGACATCCTTTGTGCCAGGGCCAAACCACCGGATTGCAAGCTCTTTGGCCAGGCTTGCACCCCGGAGCACCCCAAAGGGCCTTGCATGGTTTCCAGCGAAGGGACCTGTGCAGCTTGGTACGCCTTCGCCGAGGATTAAATCTCAAGCCTTTCCTCTTCGGCCAAGACGTCCAAGATCTTGCGCCGAAGGGCGGCTAGTTGCCTTGATTTGAAATTTTTTCGCGTCTCCTCTAGGACGCGGACCACTTCCCAAAGGACCGCTCGGTAACAACGATAATAGGGGCAATCACAACCGTAGGCCCTTCCCCGTGGTCCTTTAAACAAAGGCCTCTCTTGATGATACGAGTCCATTTCCGCCCCTTTTAATTGAAATTGTTTTGCAATTAACAAAAAACAAGAGGCCTTGTCAACCTTTTGATGGAAAACTTGCCAAGGGCTAAAGTTTCGGTTTTAACCTGGAGGAACCATGCGCAACTTATTGGTCATATTCCTGGTACTGACTTCTGTCTCCTTGGTCCTGGCCGAAGAGGTTAAAGTCCCCGGCTTAAGGCTCCTTTACCGTGTCTCTCTGGAAGACGTTTCCTTCTATGTGCGGGCTGGGCATCAACCCGATGCCTTCCTGGCCTTTTCTCCAGATGAAAAGTTTTTGGCGGTGGGAACCTTTCTCGGGCGTCTTCTCCTTCTTAAGGCACGGACCGGGGAGATCCTCTGGGAAAGGCATATCCCCGAGGGGATGGTCAAAAGGATCGCCTTCTCTCCGAATGGTCGGACTATTTACTACGGAGAACAGAGCCCCGATGGTTTTATTTATGCTGCGGATAGGGAGACTGGGAGGATCAAATGGCGTTTTCGCCTGGCCGATGATCTCTTGCCCGGAGAACCACCGGAAAAGGGCGACGTCTATGGTATCTACCGCCAACCGGGGTGTTATCGTCTAAAGGTTTTGGCCAATGGTGATTTGCTCGTCCTTGGTCTTCATTCTTGGTATGATCGAAGGCATGAGGTATGGCGGAGATTGTCTCGACTCTATCGCCTCACCCGTGAGGGGAAACAGGTTTGGGCCTGGCCTGAGGAGGGGCCGGCCAAACTCACCCTGATCTTTGCCGATGCCGACAGATCAGGCCGAGTGGTGGCCACCGTGGCCCTGAGTCCCTCAGAGGATCTACCCAAGGATTATCCCTTGAGTGCCAATACCCTCTATGTTCTGGATGGAGAAAACGGACGGGAGTGCTGGCGCTATCAAATTCCTCCGCTAAAACCCTATTACGATCGGGTCTCGGTCTGGGAATCGGTAAGGGTAAGCCCTGAGGGGCGTTATGCCTTGATCGGCACCGCCGATGGGCGGGCCTTTATAGTGGATTTAGCAAGAAAGAAGGTGAAGATCGTCGCCCTCGGGGTCCCGATGGAGATTGGCGGTTTTCCGGTAGCGGCCATGATCAATTACGGCTATGCGCTTAAGGATACTTTTTATTTCCTGACCGGGACCTCTAGCCTCCCTTACGGTTTGCCCATGGCTATTGATCGTCCGGCGGGCCCTCATCCCCAGGCCAATACCCTCTTTGCCCTGGGGCCTGGCGGGCGAATAAAATGGCGTTTTACTTCCGATTTTCGGCTTCAAGGCATTGCGGCCGATCAGGAAGGGAGGATCGTGGCGGTGGCGGTGGGAGGCTCTCGTCGATCTCTCAGAAAGACCAGACAGTTCGGTATCTTCGTCTTTGATACCCGTCGTCCTGGAGGGGGTCTAGAAAAGCTCGTGGGGTATTTTCCGACAGAAGGGCCTTGTTTCTTTCACCTAGCGGTAAGTCCCCAAGGCCATTTGGTGGCCTTGGTCGAGACCCCTTATTTGACCGAAGAAGAAAGGCTTGTTGGCCGATATCAAATATTAGTCCTCAAACTCTTAGAACGGTGAGGCAAATGGTTCAGAGGAACACGGCTTTGGCCTTGATTAAGGAAGAGTTTTTGACTCGGGACTTAGGACGGCTGGTGATCGAGCGCTCCGGAGTCAATTTTTACCGGTGCTATCACTGTGAAATGTGCACCAACGGGTGTCCGTTTTTGCCCACCATGGATCGAGCTCCCAATGTCATTATTCGCCTCCTCCAATTTGGTCTTTTTGAAGAGGTCTTGACCAGTTCGACGATATGGGTGTGCGTGGGCTGTTATACCTGTGCCTATCGCTGTCCGATGGGAATTGATATTCCGACTCTGATGGATACCTTGCGAGAGATAGTCCTTGAGAAGGGTTTACCTGTGGCTGAGCCGGATGTGCTTGAGTTTCATCGCCAAGTGGTCTCTTCTATCAAACGCCACGGGCGCGCCCATAAATTAGAGATCATGGTCGGTTATAAATTCAAGAAACGAGAATGGCTTAGCGACTGGTTGTTAGGGATCAAAATGCTGGCCAAACACAAATTAGATCTCACCCCTTCCAGGGTAAAACGTATAGAAGAGGTAAGGGCCCTGTTTGAAGACCATGAGGAATAACCTTCCCAAACGCCTTTATTATTATCCGGGTTGTTCTTTGGTCACCAGCGCCAAGGAGTGTCATGTTTCGGTGGTCAATGTCTGCCGATGGGCAGGGATAGAGCTGATCGAACTGGAAGATTGGAACTGTTGCGGGGCCTCTTCGGCCCATAGTATCGATTCCCGCTTGGCTTATCGCCTGGCCTGGCGGGTCCTTTCTCTGGTCCCTGAAGGCTATCCCTTGCTTGTGGTCTGTCCCAGTTGTCTCTTGCGCCTACGTTTGGCCCAGCATCAATTGCTTACCAAGGAAGAGGCCCAGAGGGAATACCGGAGGTTTTTCGGGCGCTCTCCGGCGAAGGTTGAGATCATGCCCTTTTTAGAATTGCTGACGAGAATAGACTGGCAGACCATGAAGGACGAGCTCCCCAAACCCCTTCAGGGGCTTCGCTTTGCCTCTTATTACGGTTGTATGCTCTGTCTGCCACCGAACCTTAATCACCTCAAAAATTATTACGATGTGATGGAATCCATCGGGAAGGCCTTGGGCGGAGAGCCGATTAATTGGGGCTATACTACCCAGTGTTGTGGGACCTATCTTTCGGTCGTGCGCCCGGATGTGGTCACCAGTCTAGTCAATCGAATCATCTCCGAGGCCAAAAATTTCGGAGCCGAATGTCTGGTGACTCCTTGTAGCATGTGCCAATTAAACCTTGAAATTCGGTGTGACCTGGATGATCCTCTACCGGTACTTCATTTCTCCGAACTTTTGGCCTTGGCCTTGGGCGTGGCGGAGAAAAACTGGTTCAAATACCACCTGATCGACCCGCGGCCCACCCTCTATCGCTATAACCTGGCGTGACCTAACTCCACAATATATTGTATGTAATTCGTTGTTGACATCCATTATAGAGTGTTTTAAGCTAATTTCACCTGCAAAAAAGCCTCCCAGGAGGAAGAGATGGAACCATTAGTGCGTAAACGAGACGGGAGTTTTGTGCCCTTTGATCGACGGCGGATCATCAATGCCGTCTTTAAGGCGGTCAAGGCCGTGGGGCAGGATGACCGTCAGATCGCCGAGAGGGTGGCCGATGAGGTTGCCGTCAAGCTATATCGGACCTTTTTTAAATTTGGAAACGTCCCCCACGTAGAACAGATCCAGGACCTGATCGAAGATACCCTCATTGCCCATGGCCTCAGCGAGGTCGCTAAGGCCTATATCCTCTATCGAGAAAAGCGCAAACAGGCCCGTGAGATCGGCAAGGCCATTGTTGACGGCGTCAACCTGATCGAGGAATACCTCACCCGTGAGGATTGGCGGGTTCAAGAAAACTCTAATATGAACTATTCCCTTCAGGGGCTTAATTTTCACATCTCTTCCTCGGTAGTGGCCCGATATTGGCTGACCAAGCTTTATCCCGCGGCGGTGGGCGAGGCCCATCGTGAGGGCGATTTTCACATCCATGACTTGGGTATCCTTGGGCCTTATTGTGTGGGCTGGGATCTTTATGACCTTCTCCTCCGTGGGTTTGGTGGAGTACCGGGCAAGGTAGAATCAACGCCGGCCAAACACTTTCGGACCGCCTTGGGGCAGATGGTAAACTTCTTCTATACCCTTCAAGGGGAGGCTGCCGGGGCCCAGGCCTTTTCTAATTTCGATACCCTTTTGGCCCCCTTTGTCCGCTATGACAAACTCTCCTACCCAGAAGTCAAACAGGCCCTACAGGAGTTCCTTTTCAATATCAACGTGCCCACCCGGGTTGGTTTTCAGACTCCTTTTACCAATTTGACCATGGATCTCCGGGTGCCGGATTCCTTCAAGGATATGGCCGTGGTGGTCGGCGGGGAGCTTAAAGAGAGCACTTATGCTGAGTTTCAGAGGGAAATGGACCTGATCAATCGGGCCTTCTGTGAGCTGATGATGGCTGGTGATGCCAAGGGCCGCATCTTTACCTTTCCGATCCCCACTTACAACATCACGGTGGACTTTGATTGGGAAAACGAAGAACTCGAGCCCCTCTGGGAGATGACTAGGAAATACGGCATCCCTTACTTTGCCAACTTCGTCAATTCCGATATGTCCCCGGATGATGCCCGCTCTATGTGTTGCCGCCTGCGACTTGACAACCGGGAGCTTAAGAAACGCCAAGGGGGGCTCTTTGGGGCTGCGCCGCTCACCGGCTCCATCGGGGTGGTGACCCTGAATATGCCAAGGGTAGCTTATCTTTCCACCTGCGAAGAAGAATTCTTCGACCGCCTTACCAGCCTCATGGAACTGGCCAAGGTCTCCCTTGAGATCAAGCGCAAGGTCATCGAGGATTTTACCGAAAAAGGGCTCTACCCGTATTCGCGGGTCTATCTTTCAGCGGTCAAGGAACGAACCGGGCGTTACTGGACCAACCACTTTGCCACCATCGGGATCATCGGGATGAACGAGGCCTGTTTGAACTTTGTTGGGGAACCTATTTACACCAGCGCTGGTAAGGAATGGACCAAGAAGGTACTCCTTTTCATGCGGGAAAAGATCGCCGAGTTCCAAGAAGAGACCGGGAATCTCTATAATCTTGAGGCCACTCCGGCGGAAGGGGCGAGTTTTCGTCTGGCCAAGATAGATAAGTCCAAGTTTTCCGGGATCAAGACCGCCGGCACCGATGATACCCCTTATTACACCAATTCCGTCCATCTACCGGTGAACTATACCGACGACATCTTTGAGATCCTTACCCATCAGGACGATCTCCAAACCCTTTTTACCGGGGGTACGGTGGTCCATCTCTTTATCGGCGAGGAGATCCCTGACACCAAGATCGTCAAAGAACTGGTGCGGGCCATCGTTTATAACTTCAAACTACCTTATTTTTCCATCACCCCTACCTTCTCTATTTGCCCGATCCACGGCTATATCCCGGGCAAACACGTAGTTTGTCCTTATCCGCATTCAGACGAGGAACTCGAACGCTACGGCCAGGAGATTGAACTTTCGGAAACGGAGTTAAGCCTCCTGTCAGAGAAGGCCTATCGGCCAGTTCAATAAGACCTTCTGGAGGAGACTATGGAAAAAAAGGGCAATACCAAGGTGAAGATAAAGGCCGTTCCGGTGGAGGTCTATTCCCGGGTGGTCGGCTATTTTCGACCGGTACAGAACTGGAACAAGGGCAAACAACAGGAATTCTCGGAGAGAAAACACATTTCTCTAAACAAATTGATGGGCTTTAACCGGGGCTAAAGTGATCAAGGGCTTCCGCGGGACCAGCCTGGTCGATTATCCCAGTCTGCTTTCGGCGGTAGTCTTCTTCGGGGGCTGTAATTTTCGTTGCCCCTTTTGTTACAATGTGGATCTCGTTTTACCAGAAAGGCTTTCCAAACTCCCTGATCTGCCGGAAGAGGAGATCCTTTTGGAATTAAAAAGGCGTGAGGGATTCATCAAGGGGGTGGTCATTACTGGTGGGGAGCCTACCCTTAATCCACGGCCCTTGCGTCACCTTTTAGAAATGATCCGGGCCGAGACCACCCTTAAGATCAAGCTTGACACCAATGGTTCCCGCCCTAAGATCTTGACAGAGTTACTTGAGGCCGATCTTTTGGATTACGTAGCCATGGACTTTAAGACCAGGCCAGAGAGGTATTCGGAACTTCGGGGCACCTGGCAGGAAGTAGAGGAGTCTTTAACCCTCTTACAAAAAGCAGCTATTTCTTATGAATTGCGCATCACCGCTGTTCCCTATTTTGTAAGCCAAAAGGATTTAGAGGCCATGCTTCCTTGGCTCAGCTTAGCTCCGCGGGTGGCTTTGCAGCGTTTCATGAATGAGCTTCCGCCCTTAAACCCGGATATACCTTTAGGGGCCTATGGCCCGGAGGAACTGCGGGCCTTTCAGCGTTTTTTGGAGGAAAGAACAGGGGGTGAAGTAGTCTTACGCAATGTATAGAATCATTCGGCCTTGGCTCCCTTTAGTCCTTTTCTTTTTGCTTACGGCCTGTGCCACCGCCCCGGTTACCGGTCGAAAACAGCTTATCCTGATAGATCCTCATACGGAAATGGCCCTGGGGATGCAGGCCTATAAAGAAGTCCTCAAAAAGGCCAAACTTTGCAAAGACCCAAAGATCAACGCCATGGTCGAGCGGGTGGGTTGGCGGATAGCCAAGGCCACCGGGCGGACGGATTTCCAATGGGAATTCAAGGTCATAGATGATCCGAAGACCATCAACGCCTTTTGTCTGCCAGGGGGGAAGGTCTTTGTCTATACCGGGCTCTTTAAGATCGTCAAAAATGATGCCGAACTGGCCACGGTTATCGGCCACGAAGTAGGTCATGCCCTGGCCCGTCACGGGGCCGAGCGGATGAGTCTGGCCCTTTTGGCTAGTCTTGGTGAGGTGGCCCTGTCCATGGCCTTTGATTGGAAGGATCAAACCACGCGTAAGCTCTTCTTAACCGCCTACGATGCCGGGGCTACCCTGGGGCTGATCTTACCCTATAGCCGAAAACAGGAGTTTGAGGCCGATGAGATTGGGGTCTATCTCATGGCCAAGGCCTGTTATGACCCGCGAGCCGCCCTCAACTTTTGGCAAAAGATGCTCAAGATCAGCCGCGGGCGTCCCCATCTTCCGGCCTTTCTCTCTACCCACCCGCCTGATGAGGCACGTATTCGTCGCTTGAAGGAAATTATGCCCCGAATGTTAGCCATTTATCATCAACATTGTCCTTCTTGAGCGAGAATTGCTTGAATTTTGGCCTGAGCCAGATTAAGTTTGAATTGCTCTTAGGCGATCTAAATCTTTCCGGAGCAAGAAGCCTTGTTCGAAAATCTTAGTGAACGTTTAGAAAGTACCTTTAAGCGGCTCCGAGGCCGGGGAAAGCTCACCCAGCAGGACGTAGAAAAGGGCCTGCGGGAGGTTCGTTTGGCCTTGCTTGAGGCCGACGTTAACTTCCGGGTGGTCAAAGACTTTATCAATCGGGTCAAAGAGCGGGCCCTGGGGGCAGAGGTGATGGAGAGCCTCACCCCGGCCCAGCAATTGATCAAGATCGTCCACGAAGAGCTGATCAAGACCTTGGGGGAGAAGGCCATCCCCTTGGATCTTTCCGGGCCAAAGCCGATCCCCATCCTTTTGGTCGGTCTTCAGGGTTCTGGTAAGACGACCTCGGCAGCCAAGCTGGCCCGGTTCCTAAAAAAGAAGGGTCGTCGTCCCTTTCTCGTCCCGGCGGATGTCTATCGTCCGGCAGCCATCGAACAATTAAAGACTCTGGCCAGGCAGATAGATGTCCCTTGTTATGAGCCCAAAGAGGGGGAAAAGCCGGTTGACATCGTCAAGGCCGCCTTGGCCGAGGCTAAGGCCAAGGGCTATGACATTGCCATCATCGATACCGCCGGTCGTCTCCATATCGATGACCAGATGATGGCTGAGGTGGAAGAGATCAAAAAGGCCGTGGCCCCAAGGGAGGTCCTCTTGGTGGCCGATGCCATGACCGGTCAGGATGCGGTCAATATCGCCAAGAGCTTCCACGAGAGGGTGGGGCTTACCGGGGTGGTGCTGACCAAGGTCGAAGGTGATGCCCGAGGCGGAGCAGCGCTTTCTATCCGGGCGGTGACCGGGTGCCCCCTAAAGTTCTTGGGCACCGGTGAGAAACTGGATGCCCTTGAGGTCTTCCACCCCGATCGTATGGCCTCTCGCATCTTGGGTATGGGCGATGTGTTGAGCCTGATCGAGAAGGCTCAAGAAGCCCTGGATCTCAAAAAGGCCAAGGAACTCCACGAAAAACTCAAAAAAGAGGCCTTCACTCTGGAAGACCTTCGTGACCAGATCCGCCAAATGAAACGCCTTGGCTCCTTGGAGCAGATCCTCAAGCTTATTCCCGGGATCGGGAGCAAGCTTAAAGATATTCCTTTTGATGAAAAAGAGATTGTCAAGATGGAAGCCATCATCAATTCCATGACCCCACAGGAACGCCGAAATCCAAAGATCATCAATGCCAGTCGTAAACGACGCATTGCCAAAGGAAGTGGGACCACCATCCAAGATGTAAACCGTTTGCTCAAAAGCTACGAGGAGATGAAAAAGCTTTTCAAACGCGTCAGGAAACGAGGTGGCCTTCAGGCCCTTGCTCGAAACCTTTTTGGGATGTAAAAAGAAGGCTTCAAATTTGGAAAGGAGGTGAAGTAGGTGGCCATCAGAATCAGGCTCATGCGCATGGGGCGTCGGAATCGGCCTTTCTATCGTGTCGTCGCGGCAGAGGCCTCTTCCCCAAGGGATGGGAAATTTCTCGAAATTCTCGGTTACTATGATCCGATCAAGCAGCCGTACGAATTCAAGGTCGATCCGGACAAGGTTCAGAAATGGCTCAGCCGTGGGGCCACTCCCACCGAGACCGTAAGGGCTTTGCTTAAGCGGGCTGGTTTGCTAAAGAAAAATACGCAGACCTCTTCCGCTGCTTAAAATGATGTCTATATTTTGACCAGCGGAAAGCTCTTGAGGGAGGTAGAAGATGGGAAAGCTGAAGGATCTTATTGAGCAGATCGCTAAGGCCCTAGTGGATAATCCGGATGCCGTCCAAGTGAACGAGATCGAAGGCGAGCAGACCTCGGTGATCGAACTCAAGGTGGCCAAGGAAGACCTTGGAAAAGTGATCGGTAAACAAGGCCGTACAGCGCGCGCCATGCGGACCATCTTGAGTGCAGCCTCAACCAAGCTTCGTAAACGGGCGGTACTTGAAATCATTGAATAGTTTTCTGGCCCGGTCTCTGTGTCTAAAAAGATACGGGTAGGAAAGATTGTCCGGGCCCATGGTATGAAGGGGGAGGTAAAGATCCTCCCCTATTTGATAAATCAAGAGGTTTTTTGGAAGTTATCCCGCTTTTATCGAAAAGAAGGGGATCAATTTGTTCCTTTGGTTCCTGAGTCCGTTCGGCCCGCCCCAGGCGGAGGTTTCCTCATCAAGTTTCAAGATATTTCCTCTCGAGAAGGAGCCGAGGCCTTTCAAGATATAGAGATTTGGGCTGATCTAGACGAATTCCCTCCTTTAGAGGAAGACGAGTTTTACCACTATCAACTCCTTGGCCTTGAGGTCCGTCTGGAAGACGGGACAGTGCTCGGGATGGTCAAAGGCCTTATGCCCGTTGGCCCCTATGATCTTTTAGAGGTCAAACCGCCTAAAGGGAAGACCTTTTATCTACCTATGATCGATGAGATCATCCTTGAGATTGATCTTGAGGGAAAATACATCCTTGTCCGCCCTACCGAAGGCCTTATCGAGGCTCAAAGCTAGGTTTAGCCTTTTGCAGGGCCTTCCCGAAGATGATACTCTTAGAATAAAACTTTTTAGGCGGGTGATAGGATGGGAAGGCTCCTCGAAGGGATTGATAGCCCTAAGGATCTAAAGAAACTCCGTCTTTCCCAGCTCCCTAAATTGGCCGAGGAACTACGCGAAATCATCGTCAAGACCGTGGCTGAAAACGGTGGGCATTTGGCCCCTAATCTAGGGGTAATAGAGCTAACCATTGCCCTTCATTACGTCTTTAATTCTCCCCGGGATAAGATCGTCTGGGATGTAGGTCATCAATCCTATGCCCATAAACTGCTCACCGGTCGGCGGGATAATTTTCATACCCTGCGTCAATACGGAGGAATTGCCGGTTTTCCGAAGCGTTCAGAAAGCCCACATGATATCGTCGATACCGGCCACAGTAGTACCTCTATTTCGGCAGGGTTAGGGCTGATCACCGCCCAGGATTTTCTCAACCAAGAAGGCCGGGTGGTGGTGGTCATCGGCGATGGTTCTATGACCGCTGGCCTTGCCTTTGAGGGCCTTAATAATGCCGGGCACCTCAAGAAAGATCTCATCGTCATCTTAAACGACAACGAAATGTCCATCTCTCCCAATGTAGGGGCCCTTTCTTCCTATCTTTCTCGGAAACTTACTGGGCGTGTGGCCCGCCGGATCAAACGCGATCTCGAGGGGTTGGTCACTCATCTCCCCGGAGGAGAACACCTGCTTTCGGTGATCAAGAAGAGTGAAGATGCCCTTAAGTGCATTCTTACCCCGGGTATGCTCTTTGAGGCCTTGGGCTTTCGTTATGTAGGCCCTATCCCCGGGCACAATATCGAGACCTTGATCGAGACCTTGAGAAACGTAAAGAATCTGGAAGGTCCTACTTTGGTCCATGTCCTTACCAAAAAGGGCAAGGGGTATCCACCGGCAGAAGAAGAGCCAGAGCGTTTTCACGGTCTTGGTCCCTTTGAGGTGGCTACCGGGCGTCCTAAAAAGGGCAAGGCCAAGCCCCCTTCCTACACTAACGTCTTTTCGCGGGTGATGGTCCGCTTAGGCGAGGAGGAGCCCAGGCTGGTGGCCATCACCGCCGCTATGCCCACCGGCACTGGGCTCAAGGCCTTTGGAGAGCACTTTCCCGATCGTTTCTTTGATGTGGGTATCGCTGAACAACATGCCGTAACCTTTGCCGCTGGACTTGCTCTCGGAGGGATGATCCCGGTTTGTGCCATTTATTCGACCTTTCTCCAACGGGCCTATGACCAGATCATCCATGACGTGGCCCTTACCAATCTCCACGTGGTCTTTGCCATCGACCGCGGCGGTATCGTCGGTGAAGACGGGCCCACGCACCAAGGCCAATTTGACCTCACCTATTTGCGGGCGGTGCCTAACATGGTGGTCATGGCCCCAAAGGATGAAAACGAATTACAACACATGCTCTACACCGCTATCAAACACAACGGCCCCATTGCCGTACGTTATCCCCGAGGGTCCGGCGAAGGGGTGAGCCTTGATTGGGAACTTAAAGAGATCCCCATTGGTAAGGCCGAGCTCTTGCGCGAAGGAGAAGACCTCTTGATCCTGGCCATCGGTAACATGGTCTATCCTTCCCTTGAGGCGGCGGAGAGACTTGCTGAGCAAGGTCTCTCGGTGGCTGTAGTCAATGCCCGCTTTGCCAAACCTGTAGACGAGGAGTTGATTGTCTCCCTGGCCAAAAAGATCGGTCGGGTGCTTACGGTGGAGGAAAACACCTTGTTGGGTGGCTTTGGTTCGGCGGTGCTTGAGACCTTAGCCGAGCATGGAGTTCAGGTGCCGGTCAAGCGGATTGGGCTCCCGGATCTCTTTATCGAACACGGGGCCCCGGCCCTTTTGCGCGAGAAATACGGCCTCACCCCAGAGGGCATTTATCAAAAGGCCTTGGCACTCCTTCGAGCCGCTCCAAAGATCAAGGCCATTTCCGTACAAGAATCTTAGAAAAACCGGCGTCCCACTTTGATGAGGGCCGGGAGGAGAAAGAGATCGGCCAAGAGCGCCCAGATCATGACGATGGCGCAGAGGAGGCCGAACTGGACCGTGGGGATAAATCTTGAGACCAAGAGGACACAAAAGCCGATCACCAGGACCAAAGAAGTGGTAATGGCTGCCAGCCCTTTAGAGCGCAAGGCCTCTTGCACTGCCTTTATAGGATCGAGATTTTTCCTGGCCTCTTGATAACGCACCAAAAAATGAATGGTGTCATCTACGGCGATCCCGATGGCCACCGCCGAGATGGTAGCGGTGGCGGTGTTAAGGGGTATACCCACCAACCCCATAAAGCCCAAATTAGCCAAGATGGGAAAGACGTTCGGGGGTACGGAAAGAAAACCGATCTTAAGGGACCGGAGAACGACAAACATGAGCCCGAAGATAAGGACGGCGGCAATGGTCAGACTCTCGGTCTGGGATCTGACGATTTCATCGACCACTCGGTTCACCAAATAGGTCTTGCCGGTAATCTTGTACCGGACCGGTGCGTCTCCAAAGACCTTTCCTAAATAGGCATAGAGCTCCTTCATTTTGTGATTGAGTTGTTCGGAACTATGAACCGGGGTACGGGCCGAGATCCTGGCCCAGGTCTGATCCTGGTCGAGAAAATGTTCGAGTTCAGTGCCTCCGTAAAGCAGGAGATACTGGGCCAAGAGATCACGGCGTTGGGGGAGGGTGTAAAACCTTTGGTCATCGGCGTGAAAGGCTCGATTCATGAGCTTAAAAAACTCCGCCGGAGAGATCACCTGGGTAAACAAAGGATCTTTTCGGAGATACTGGCTTATCTGATCGATTTTGGCCAGGAGCCCGGGCTCAAGGAAGTCCCCCTCTTGGCTCTGGAGGGAGATCTCAATGGTTTGTATACCGCCGAGGTGTTGATCGATAAACACGGCGTCTCGGTGGACCGGAGTAGAAGGATGGAAATATTCCACCACGTCACTGTCTACTCTTATCTTAGAAAGACCGTAAAGACTGACCAGGGTGGCCATGAAAAAGAGGGCCAGGGCAGCTTTGGTCCATGAGGGATAACCTCGGACGATGGGTTCGACCAAGAGACGAGAGGGAGGGTTTCCCCTTTTTCCGCGACCAATCCAAGGAAGGAGGAAGACCAAGAGGGTAAAGGTGAGAAAGTATTCGATGAACATCCCGATGGCTGCGGCGGCGCCGAATTGGCGAATAGAAGGGACGTGGCTGACCATGAGGGAGGCAAAACCAATGGCCGTGGTCAGACTGGTCAAGAAACAGGGGCGCCACGTTTCGCGGACTGTTTCAAGTACCCAATAGCCTGTGTCCGACGGATTTTTGGTGGAGGCGATCTTTTTGAAATAGGTGGTCACCACATGGACTCCGTCAGCCAAGGCCAGGGCCATAGTTAGTGGGGCTAGAATAGAAGTCATGGGGCTTAAGGCCCCGCCGACCCATTTTAGGGCAGCCATGGCTCCGGCCAAGGAAAGATCAAGTACCAGACCGATAATGACCATGGCCCTTAAGGAGCGAAGAAAATAGAAGACCAAGAGACACAGGAAGACAAAGGTAGTGGGGATGAAGATCAAGAGGTCGCGGTTCATGTAACTGGCCATGTTGACGTTGATCACCGGCCAGCCGGAGAGATGGAGCTCAATCTCCGGAGGAGGTGGGTCTTGTTTGAGGACCGCCCGGATCCTTTTGATAAGCCGTCCCTCAAACCCCAGGTCTTCTCCGCGGTAAGCAGTGCGAAGGAGGATCAGAGTGGTCTTAAAGTCCTTGGAGACCAGGTTTCCGATGATAAGGGGATTTTTAAGGGTGTGCCTTTTGAGGGCGTTAAGGATCTTTGGATCTTCGGGGATCTCTTCTCCGATAAGCGGTTTGACGATAAAGTCTTCCTCTCCTCCTTCTATATCTTCGACGTTAGTGAGGGAAAGGACGTCTTCTACCCCTTCGATTTTCTCAAAGTCAGTGGTTAAACGCCGAATATAACGAAGCACAGAGGGAGAAAAGACATCCGGAGCAGCCAAGGCCACCGCTACGGCATCGTCGGCCCCGAATTGTTGTCGGAATTCCTCATAAAATCGCCATTCCTTATCTCTGGGGATGATGGCATCGGTAGAGGTCAATATGGGGAGATGAAGGCAAGACCAAAGGGCCCAGGCGGTGAAAAGGAGGATAAAAAGGCCCCAAAGGATCGGGCGATCAAGGACGAATTTTTTAAATAATTTCATCCCTAAAAGGTGGCCTTTAGTCCAAGATAGACCTGATCGTTATCATCATAAACATCAAGAAAAGATCCTTTTGCTCCATTCAAGAGATGGAGACCGCCAAAGAAGGTCAGGTTATCCCGCCATTGATAGCGTATTTCTGGATTGAGATAATACATTCGTCGGGTTAAGTCGTAATAGCCGTCTAATCGGACCTCGAAAAAGTCCTGCCAAAAATTTTTCGAGATTCGTAAAAACAAACTTGAATCTAGTTTAGGATCAAAAAGGATCTCCTGATGCCAATCAAGGACGCGCTGCTGTAAGAATTGGAGATTGAGATAGAGCCCGTTTTGGAATTGGTAATCCAGGCCTATTACATATTGCCAATAACCTTTACGTACCGCGGAGAGATCTTTTTTCAGGAAGACACGATCGGTATGATAGGCAAATTCTCCACGCAGGCCTATATCTTGCCAAGTGGTCTCAAAGGCAAGGCCCACGATGTTGTCCTGCGGAAGCCCAATCTTGATCTCTGTCCCGATAACCTGGAGGTGGTGTAATTGGGTCAGGAGATCTCTCACTGGATTTGAGGGATCTTTTAAGGAAAAACCTTTGATGGGAAAGGAGGTTACATAATAATAGAAAGAACGATTGTGGGCGTGGAGGAAGGAGATTTCCCAATCAACGGCGTCTTTGGTACCGCTAATCCGTAAGCCCCATTCAGCCTCACTTAAGGAAGGGCCTGGATAGTCTTTTTTTATGCCCAGAGACCGACCGAGATCGGCAAAGAGGGGAGTATCCTCTAATTGGGCCTTTAGGTGATCGAAGACCGCCCAATCGGTCCCTAGTTCATCTTTCAAATGGCGGACCGGCCAAAGGGTAAAGACTCCTTCAAAGGCAAGATCAGGAGCAAAATATTGAATCCTGAGCCAAGGCCAAGGGCGTTTGCGTTCCTCGAGCCGCAAAGTTGTGAGCTCCCGAAGGTCTTGGGGATTGAGATTATCGAGGATGGTTATCTCATCGGCCTTGCCCCAACGAATAATTTGTTGGCCGATGGTTAACTCCAAGGCCTCACCTTGATAGCGCAAATAAGTCTCCCAAAGGTCGAGACGGTTATCTTCTTGAGACCTTTCTTGGCCATGAAAGGCCAATCGGTCAAGGCGTATACCGCCTTTAAAGGAAAGGAGCGGAGAAGGAGAGACCTCGGCTTCGAGGAGTAAGGTTTCGTGATCTGAGGTCAGGTCTTCGTAAGGGCGTTCGTTTTTAAGATCTACCGTGCCCCTGGTCCAAAACTCCCCTTTAAGTTTTAAAGGACCTGCACCGGCCTTTAGAGGCCAAACCAAGACCCCTATCCCCATCCAAACGACCAAAATGGTCCAAATCGGACGTTTTACCAGTGGGCCAGGTTCCTTCGGGTAAAGATTTTCTTATTGAGACCAAGATCATATCTTATCTGTTCGACGATGAGAACCGTTTTGTGATCCTTTTTAAGGTCACTCATTTCGGACCTAAGCACGGTCCAATAGCCTTGTATTTTTTTCCATTCAAGAGCCAAGAAGCGCTTACAGAGTCGTCCTCGATGGTCATAATATTCCACCTTAACCGGTAAAAAACCGTCTTTGGTGATCCACTGTATCCACCAGCCATAAGCCGAGTCCTTTCTTTTCTTGGGCCAGGTCTTGAGGAGATAACAAGGGCTACCTTGATAAATCTCCTCGCCTAGGAGTTGATAAAGATATTTTTGGGGATGGTGTCTTTCTAAATCTTCGTAGGTAAAGTCAGAATTTACAAAGCGATGGAAACGAAAGGAGCCAGCAATCCGGCGGGTGCGGCGCAGGGCCGGGAGATAGAGAAACTGTTCCTCTTTGCCGTTGGTGTGGGCGATGGATAAAAAGCCTGTGCCGGCAATGTCCTTGGGGCTCAAAAATCGAATAAAGGTCTTACGGGCCTTCTTGGTATCCAAAACGGCTACATACATGCGTCGTTCTTTTTGTCGCCCCTTGGCGTCGATGAGGAGCATACGGACATAGCTCTCCGAATCTTTCCCTACCGGGCGGTTATAGACCGCCCAAGCGATTTCTTCGGCTGACATTTCTTTCCCCAAGGCCCAAGAAAAAGAAAGGAACCAGATACAGAACAAAAGGGTTATTAAACGTTTCATCTTTGATCCCTCTCGGTGTTTATGCGTTGATCGTTTTTTCTAATTTTCGGTAAATGATTCGGATTTAAAAGAAAAACTTAAATCGGTTTGTCCTTTTATAAAGATGGGGATGGCCTTTTCAAGGGCCTCTGCCAGGGAAAAGAGATGTCCCCAGCCACCGATATGCACCACAGGCCTTTTTTTCTGGAAGATCCTTCGGAGCCTACGAAGCATCAATCTCTCCCGTAAGAGATCTTCTTCGTCCCTTGAGGGGAGGACTCCTGTTCTTAGATAGAAAGCCACCAGATTCAAAGTATGCTTCAAATGGTAACGCTCCCTTTCTTGGCGGGTCAGGGCCTTGAAATTTTCCCATGAAAGCCCAGAGAGGAGTCTTTTAAGCCAATTCTTAGCCACCCTGCTGCTATCAATCGGTATGACCGGGATACCACGATCTTGTCCCCATTTTTGGGCCACCTTGATCTCATAGGGAATCTTTAAGGCCTCCCGATAGAGAAGAAGGGCCGGGTGCTCTCTTTCTTGCGGAGAAAGCCTCCGGCGTAATTCCTCGAACCTTTTGAGCCATAAATCTTCCTCCCGTTGTCTCTTCCGGAGGGAATAAGGGCTGATCTCCACAGTAATAATCTCCGGTCTGATCATATTAAGGCAATCTTCGAGAAAAGGAGCCAACCGGGGTAGACGGTGAATGGTTCCAATGAGGTAGAGTTCCCCCGGAGGGATGGGATCAGGGGGATAAAACCAAAGCCTTTTGGGAGCCCTGAATTGCTTTACGTGCATTTCCCTGGCAGAATACCCTAAATTTTGAGATTGAGGGATAGATGGAGGTCAAAGAGAGGCTTATTTTCCCTTTAGATGTACCGAGTTTTACCGAGGCCAGGCGCTGGGTAAGACGCCTGGGTGAGGTGGTCGGGGTCTTTAAGGTGGGGTTAGAGCTCTTTATCGCCGAGGGTCCGACCGTTCTTCAAATGATCCGTGAGGAAAGTCCCGCTGATATTTTTTTAGATCTGAAACTCCATGACATCCCACATACCATGCGTCGAGCGGCACATGTGGCCAGCCTCTTGGGGGCTGATATCCTTACCGTACACATGTTGGCTGGGCGAGAGGCGGTACGGCGGTGTGTTGAGGCGGTAGAAGGCGGAACCAAGGTCTTTGGGGTCACGGTGCTCACCTCCCATACCCGAGCCGATCTTATGGAGATCGGCTATTCTCCGGAACTAAGCCGAGATATAAAAGAGGCCGTCTTGCGTTTGGCCAATTTGGCCTATCGCGCCGGCTGCCACGGTGTGGTTTGTTCGGCCAAGGAGGTAGCAGCGGTCAAGGAGGCCTTTCCTCATTTATCCACCATTGTCCCGGGTATCAGACCGGAGTGGGCCAAAGACCCTCAAGATCAGGTGCGTATTGCCACTCCTTATGAAGCTATCCTTTCCGGGGCGGATTACCTAGTCATCGGGCGACCGATCAGGGAGGCTAAAGACCCTCGGGCGGCGGTGGCCAAGGTACTTGAGGAGATGACCAAGGCCTTTGAGGAACGTCCATGAGACGCACAGGAGTGGCCGATTTACCCCTTCACGGTGGTAAGGCTCCGCGCTGGTTGTTTTCACGCATGGTAAGGCTCTCTCGGGCCATTTCCTTAGTGGTGATCGAGGAGTTTGGGCCGGAGGAACTCCTTAAGCGTCTGGCTGATCCTTTTTGGTTTCAGGCCTTTGGCTGCGTTTTGGGCTTTGATTGGCACTCTTCAGGGCTGACCACTACAGTCTGCGGGGCCTTGAAAGAAGGGCTTAGGCCTGTGGCCCTTGAGGCCGGGATTTTTGTCTGCGGTGGTAAGGCCCGGGCCTCAAGAAAGACCCCGGATGAGATTGTGTTTTGGGCGGAGAAGGCAGCCCTTCCGGATTCATTTAGAGGACTCGTTCGGGCCAGTCGCTTGGCGGCCAAAGTGGATAATACCGCCCTTCAAGACGGGTTTAATCTCTATCACCACGCCTTCTTTTTTACCAAAAACGGGGCCTGGGCGGTGATCCAGCAGGGGATGAACGAAAAGACCTCTTATGCCCGGCGTTATCACTGGCTTGGAGAGAGGGTAAAGAGTTTTGTTTGCGAACCTCATGCCGGGATTGTCAGTCAGGAAAAGGCTGGAGAGGTCCTGAATCTGGTGGCCCAAGAGAGTGAGTCTGCCCGGGAAGTCATCACCGAACTTTCTAAAGCTCCACCTAAAGAGACCCTAAGAGAATTAAAGAAGATAAGTCACCTTGAGCTCCCGCGTCGTCATTCCTTAACCGAGGCCGATCTCCTGCCCAAGGGGATAGAGAAGGTCCTCCTTTCCACGTATGAGAAGGCCCCGAAAAAATTTGAAGAGGTCCTTGAGGTGCGAGGCCTAGGGCCCAAATCTTTACGGGCCTTGGCCCTGCTTTCGGAGCTGATCTATGAAGCCCCGGTCTCAAGGCGTGATCCGGCCCGTTATGCCTTTGCCCACGGTGGAAAAGATGGTCATCCCTATCCGGTGGATCGCAAAGTCTATGACCAGACCATTGCTTATCTGGAAGAGATCTTGGCCAAGGCCAAACTCGGGCCTTTAGAGAAGGAGAAGGCCTTTTATCGTTTGAGGGGGCTTTCTATTGACTCGAAGAAGGGGTTTTTGCTCGTCTGAGGCCTGGAATTTTAATTTGTACGAGTTTTTCAAAATTAGATGGGGAAAATAGCTGAAAATTCTGACTTGACACTTCGTCTTAAAATTTTTAAAAGGTCGCCACAGATAGAAACAGACCAAGCACTAGGAGTAATTGTGAGCTTAAAACAACTTATTGATAAAAAAAGAAAGAAAATTTTAGATCATTGGTATCATTTCATTTTGGATACCTATCCGGCGCAAGCGGCTACCTTCTTGCGTAAGAATAGAGATCGCTTTGAAAATCCGGTGGGGCAGAGGATTGTTGAGGGGATCGAGGGGTTGCTTGATGAGATCCTTGGAGATTTTGACGGTGAACGCATCCAATATTTTGTAGATCGAATCGTGAGAGTGCGGGCGGTTCAGGATTTTTCTCCCTCAGTGGCGGTGAATTTTGTCTTGTCCCTTAAACGGGCTATTCGCGAAGTCTTAAAAAATGATTTGACTTCGGATCTCTTTGAAGAGTATATGGAACTGGAAGACAAGATCGATCAGATAGGAATGTATTCCTTTGATGTATATATGGCCTGTCGAGAGAAACTTTATCATTTGAAAGTGGAAGAATGGAAAAAGCGGCTCTTCATGGTTTTGCGAAGGGCCAATGTAATTTATGACGAGAGGGAAGGAATACCACCGCAACAACAATAAATATGTCTAAAAGCGAGGTACAATAAATGGGTGTCGTATTCGCCTTTGCCTTAGTTGTTGTGTCTGTCTTTGTCGTTTATTTGGGAGTTGGGTTGGCCGGGTTGTATCATCTTTTTGGGGTTATTATTCCTTATGCGGCCTTTCTCATCTTCCTCATAGGCATGGTATATCGTGTTGTTGAGTGGGCTAAGGTGCCTGTTCCCTTCCGTATTGTGACTACTTGCGGTCAACAGAAGTCATTGCCCTGGATAAAGAGGAGTCGTTTAGAGGCACCGTATACCAACTTTGAAGTAGCCTTGAGAATGTTCTTGGAAGTCTTTTGTTTCCGGACTCTGTTTAGAAATCTAAAGGCCGAAATAAAGGGGCGTAACTTAATATATGGTTCTTACAAGTGGTTGTGGTTAGGGGCTATTGCCTTTCACTATGCCTTTTTCATCATTTTGATTCGTCACTTCCGTTTCTTTTCCTATCCAGTTCCCAAGCTTATTCAGACTATTGATGCCCTTGATAGTTTTCTACATATAGGGTTGCCCCATCTTTATTTGACGGATGTCATTATTTTAGCTGGTCTTACCTTCCTCTTCTTGCGTCGTTTGGCTGATGCTAGGCTTCGTTATATCTCCTTGGCTTCTGATTATGTACCTCTATTTCTAATCTTTGGTTTGGTTATTTCCGGTATGTTGATGAGGTATTTCTATCGTGTGGATGTTACGGCGGTTAAAGAATTTACCATGGGTTTGATTCACTTTAGCCCCAAACCGCCTAAAGTACATTCTATTTTCTACGTACATCTCTTCTTCCTTAGCAGTTTGATGGCCTATTTCCCCTTTAGTAAGTTGGTCCATATGTTGGGTATCTTTCTCAGCCCCACTCGTAATTTGGCTAATAACAGCCGGGCCAAGCGCCATATCAATCCTTGGAATAAGCCGGCTCAGATTAAGACTTACTGTGAATATCAGGAAACCTTTAGAGACCTTATGATTGAGGCCGGTCTTCCTATAGATGAAGACTGTCCGCAAGAGAAAGAAAGGAAAAAAGCGGCAGCTACCGAAACAGCCGGTGAAGAGAATAAATAATTGAGAGAGGGAATGCGATGGCAAAGCTTCCAAAACCCGAAGAGCTTTTTGACTCTATAGATTGGACTCCACCGGAAACAGATTGGATGGACACTCCGGTGGAGATGAAACGTGGCCGGTTTTGTTATCCGGGTAAGCCCCAAGTGGTAGAACAGATTGGGCTACCTAATCCACGAGAATGGTTTCCCCTAGACGATGACTGGAAATTGCCCTCTAATTGGCGGGAGATCATCTTGGAGGGCATGAAGGAGCGTCTGGAGAAGCATCGTTCTTTTAAGCTGTTCATGGATATCTGTGTTCGTTGCGGTGCCTGTGCGGATAAGTGTCACTATTTCCTCGGTTCGGGTGATCCGAAGAACATGCCGGTCTTGCGGGCTGAGCTGCTGCGTTCCATTTACAAGGGCGAGTTTACTCTCCCGGGTAAGATCTTTGGACGGTTGGCTGGGGCGCGAAAGCTCACCGAAGATGTGATCAAAGAGTGGTTTTACTACTACTATCAATGTAGTGAATGCCGTCGTTGTTCGGTCTTTTGCCCCTACGGTATCGATACTTGTGAAGTAACCTTTATGGGGCGTGAGTTGCTCCACCTCTTAGGTATTAATACCAACTGGATCTTAGAGCCGGTTCGGAATTGTCTTTTTATTGGTAACCACTTGGGGATCCAGCCCCATACCATGAAGGAGATTATCGAGTATCTGTGTTGGGATATTGAAGCGGTAACTGGGCTTAAGATCCAACCCTCCTTTAATCGGAAAGGGGCTGAGATCCTCTTCGTCGCTCCCTCTGGTGACTATTTTGCCGATCCGGGTATCTATACCTTTATGGGATATTTGGTCCTCTTTGAGTATCTCGGCTTGGACTACACCTTGAGTACCTATGCCTCTGAAGGTGGTAATTTTGGTTTCTTTACTAATTTTGATTTGATGCAGAAGATCAACGCCAAGATCTATCATGAGGCCGAGCGACTCAAGGTAAAGTGGATCTTAGGTGGTGAATGTGGTCACATGTGGCGTGTTATCCATCAATATATGGATACGGTTAATGGTCCGGCGCCGAGTAACTTAGAGGTCCCGAAGAGCCCGATCACCGGAACGGTCTTTGAGCACGCCAAGTCCACGAAAATGATTCATATTTGTGAGTTCACCGCTGATCTCATTGCCCATGGAAAGCTTGACTTGGATCCCAGTCGGAATGACAAATATATCGTGACTTTCCACGACTCATGTAACCCCTCCCGGGGTATGGGGTTCTTTGAGGAGCCTCGGTACATCTTACGGCATGTATGTAATCACTTCTATGACATGCCCGAGAATTGTATTCGTGAGAAGACCTTCTGCTGTGGGAGCGGGTCTGGATTGAACACCGACGAGTTTATGGATATGCGGATGAGGGGAGGGCTCCCGCGGGCCAATGCGGTGGAGTATGTCCACAAGAAACATGGAGTCAATATGTTGGCTTGTATCTGTGCCATTGACCGTGCGGCCCTACCCACCCTTATGCAGTATTGGGTCCCTGAAGTGGGTGTCTGCGGGGTGCACGAATTGGTGGCCAACGCGTTGGTCTTTCCAGACGAAAGGGCTGGGAAGAAAGAGCGTACCCTAGATATGCGTCAGCAACCATTAAAGCCGGAGGAAGAAGAAAATGTATGATGCCGGCAAGATCCTAGGACTCTTGGTGATTTTTGTCTTGTTTGTGACTACGCCGTTTTGGTCGAATTTTGGAAAGGCGGCACCAAAGCCGGAGCCGAAGCTCCCAAAGGAGTATACCAAGTGTGTGGAGCCGAAGGCCTTTATCCGGGCAGAGCACATGCAGTTGCTTCGTCTGTGGCGTTATGATGTAGTCCGTAAGAATATGCGGGTCTACATCAATTCTGAAGGCAAGCCCATTAATATGAGCCTTCAGAATGGGTGTATGAAGTGTCATAACAGCAAAAAAGAATTCTGTGATGCGTGCCATAATTACATGGCAGTACATCCCTATTGTTGGAATTGTCATATTCCGCCAGAGGAGAGGAAAGGATGGGCGTCAAAAGAGACAAAAAAGGTATTGACCGAAGAAGTTTCCTCCGAATCGCCGGCTTCTCATCATTAGCTGGTCTTTGGGGCTCGGCTACTCTGGGCCTCTTTACCAAGGATAAGGTAGAGGCCTATGAAGTACGCCCCAGTGATAAGGCCCTAACGGCTCGTCGTTGGGGGATGGTGATCGATACGCGGATTTGCCGGCAGCATCCGGATTGTGGAGAGGCATGTATCAAGGCGTGTCATCATCTCCACAATGTGCCGAACATCCCGAATAAGAAGCACGAAGTGAAGTGGATCTGGAAGGAAGAATTTGAGCATGCCTTTCCGGATACCTCGGAAGAATATTCGATAGAACACCTGAAAGGTGTTGAGTTTTTAGTCTTGTGTAATCAGTGCGAACATCCGCCGTGTGTGAGGGTTTGCCCCACACAGGCGACTTTTAAGCGGCCTGATGGAATCGTCATGATGGATATGCACCGGTGCATTGGTTGTCGTTTTTGTATGGCCGCTTGTCCCTTTGGAGCCAGGAGTTTCAATTGGGAGGATCCGCGTCCGTACATCAAAGACCCGAATCCGGAGTATCCAACGCGGATGAAGGGTGTGGTGGAAAAGTGCCTCTTTTGTACAGAGCGCTTGGCTCAGGGGAAGCTTCCGGCTTGTGCGGAGGCCTGTAAGTATGGAGCTATTATCGTTGGAGACCTGGGTGATCCTAATTCGAAGATTAATAAGATCTTGAGAGAGAATTTTACTATTAGGCGTAAGACCTATTTGGGAACCGGTCCATCAGTCTTTTATATAGTGTGAGGTGCCTATGTTAGAGAAGGCTTTAGTCGGTAGTAAGAAGTATTATTTGTGGTTAGCGTTTTTGGGTATCATTATCCTGGTAGGGTTCTATTTTTATCTGAAGCAGTTCGCCTTCGGTTTGGGCATCACAGGGATGAGTCGGAGTGTCTCGTGGGGCTTCTACGTCGCGCAGTTCACCTACCTCGTTGGTGTAGCAGCCTCAGCGGTGATGGTCGTTCTTCCCTACTATTTGCATAATTATAAAGATTTTGGAAAGATGACTATTTTAGGTGAGTTCTTGGCCATCGCCGCGGTGACTATGTGCATCCTCTTCATCTTGGTGGATCTCGGTCAAGTCCATCGAGTGATGAACGTGCTCCTGCATCCCACGCCTCACTCGGTCATGTTCTACGATATGATTGTTCTAAGTGGTTATCTCTTGCTCAACCTCATTTGCGGTTGGACGGCACTTCATGCTGAATACAAGGGAACCAAACCTCCTTCCTGGGTAAAACCTTTTATCTATCTTTCTATTCCGTGGGCCTTTAGTATTCACACCGTGACGGCCTTCTTGTACGCCGGTATGCCTGGTCGTCACTTCTGGCTGACCGCGATCATGGCTCCCCGTTTCTTGGCCTCGGCCTTTTGTTCTGGACCTTCTCTCTTACTCTTGTTGGCCTTTGTCTTGAAAGCCTTTACCAAGTTTGATCCGGGCGACAGGGCGATTAGGGCCTTGGCCAAGATCATTACCTACGCCATGATCGCCAATGTGTTCTTCTTCCTCTGTGAGGTATTTACTGCCCTCTACAGCAATATCCCAGGGCATAAAATACATCTGATCTATCTCTTTGCTGGGATAGATGGTTACCACAAACTGGTGCCTTGGATGTGGACTTCTTATATTGCGGCTGCTCTTTCCTTGATCTTGTTGATCCCTCCGAAGACCAGAAACAATTTTGGAACCTTGGCTATTGCCTGTGTCCTGGTGATTCTAGCCACCTGGATCGATAAAGGAATGGGGTTGATCGTAGGTGGTTTTATCCCTGATCCGCTGGAGCACATTATGGAATATATGCCTACCTTGCCAGAAGTGCTCATTTCCATCGGGGTGTATGGTATCGGGTTCCTGATCTTGTCTCTCCTGTACAAGATTGCCATTACGGTCAAAGAACAGAGGGGTCTCCTTTAGATGAGGGCCTAAAGAGATTAAAAGCCCGGGCATTACGCCCGGGCTTTTTTGTTTGGATATTTTATGTCGAGGATTGTCTTGGAGAAAAGATCTCTTCCGCGTTTGATCATTGGGGCCCAGAGGGGAGGGGCTGGGAAGACCCTTTGTACTTTAGGCTTAGTTGCTGCCCTTAAGGCAAAGGGGTTTAAGGTCATACCTTTCAAGAAAGGGCCTGACTATATCGATGCCGGTTGGTTGTCCTTTGCCGCTGGAGGTCCTTGTTATAACCTTGACCCCTTCTTCATGGATGACGCGACCATCCTGGCCTCCTTTCTCTCCCACGCTGAAGAAGATGGTATTGCCATTATCGAAGGCAACCGAGGACTTTTTGATGGTGTAGATCTGGAAGGTTCCTGCAGTACAGCCCAGTTGGCCAGGCACCTTAAGGCCCCGGTTATCTTAGTCCTTGATTGTACCAAGGTTACCCGTACCTTGGCTGCCTTTGTTAAAGGTTGTCAGCTCTTTGAGCCGGATCTAGAGATTCGGGGCATCATTCTGAACCAGATTGTCCGTTCTCGTCATGAAAGGATTATCAGGGAAAGTATTGAAAGATATACTGGTATACCGGTCTTAGGGGTCCTTCCGCGCCTCAAAAACTTCGTCTTTCCGATGAGGCATCTTGGATTGTTGCCTTGGCAAGAGCACCAAGACGGTCAGCAAGTCCTAGAGGTGCTTAGAGAGGCCTTTTTAAAGAATGTAGATCTGGAGGCCTTGGTCGAAGTGGCTAGGATGGCTCCCCCTTTGGAAGGAATGGCCTTGAATGATGAAAAAAAACTTACCTCTTCTTTGACCATCGGTCTTTTTCGAGACGCGGCTTTTCAATTTTACTACCCTGAAAATATTTCCTATTTAGCATCCCTTGGGGCCAAGGTAATCGAATTAAACGCCCTTTCCCAGGATCGTTTACCTCCTTTAGATGCCCTTTATATCGGTGGAGGGTTCCCAGAGACCCAGGCTGCCTTTTTGGCTGATAATTATTCCCTGCGGCAAGATCTCCGTGAGGCCATTGAAGCCGGTCTCCCGGTCTATGCGGAATGTGGAGGGCTGATGTATCTAGGTCGGGAGATCCTCTGGCGAGGCGAAAGGTATCCTATGGTCGGGGCCCTACCAATGGATTTTGAGGTCCGGGAACGTCCCCAAGGTCATGGGTATGTAGTGGGTCGTGTGGTTGGCCCTAATCCTTTTTATCCCCAGGGAACTTTGATTCGGGGGCATGAATTTCACTATTCTTGCCCTATAAACGTGCAAGAAGAAGCCATTTCTTTTGCTTTTAGCCTGGAAAAAGGCCATGGTTTCGGCCAGAAAAAGGACGGTGTGGTTTACAGGAATATTTTAGGAGCTTATACTCACGTACATGTCTTGGGGGTGCCTGAATGGGCCCTGGGGCTAATCGAGGCGGCGAAGAGATACAATCTTCAAAATTACTCTTTACATTCAGAGAGAAAAGAAGTAGAAGAGGGAAGCGGTAGAGAGGGTTCTCTTGCTAGTGGTTCAGCCGCTAGCAAATGAAAATTAGGGAAGAAGGAGGAGCCTATGTTTGAGATTACTTACAATGCCGACACTTGTGAGGCCTGCGGAGAGTGCATCGAGTCTTGCCCTGCTCAGGTGTATGATGAGGGCGAGGAAGGGAGGCCGGTGATTGCTCGTCCGGAAGACTGCCTTGGTTGCGAGACTTGCGTAGAGGTTTGCCCCACAGGTTCTATTACGGTCACCGAGGTGTAAAGATCATTTTGGGTTGGTAAAAGGGGGCCTTGGCCCCCTTTTTCGTTTGAGGAATTTTTGTTTTAAAGCTAGCCATTCTTGGTCAAATTCTTTGAATTTTTCCTCTTCAATCAAAAGAGAAAGTTTTTTTAACCGGAGTTGTAAATCGAGTCTTTCTGTGGGAGAGCAATCTTTCATATAATTGGTTAGGTCCTTTTCTAAGGTAAGAAGCTTTTGACGTCGTTCTTCTCTAGCCTGAGTACGGGTCTTTTCGCTTTTTATTTTGGCTTCTTCAGCGGTCTTGCTGGCCTTTTTCAAAAAGTGTCTGGCCCAAATATATTTTTTCTCTTGGAGGTAGAGTTTCCCTTTAACAAAGTAGTTTTGAGCTTCTTTGAAGAGCTTAGGAGCATAGATATCTGCTCCGGCCAGTAAGGCTTCGTCAAGTCTTGTTTGGGCCTCTTTAAGCCATTTTTCCGGGGCTTCCTGGGGGAGAAAATATAGTCCCAGATAGGGTAAACGGGCCAATTTATCCAAGACCGAGGGAGGAAGCTTGGCAATTTGTTTGGAGACAGAATCTGGTAATTTACAACCCGAGGCCCCCAAAAAGAGCCAAAAGACAACCCCCCAGACAATCCAGTATCTCTTTGAAAATTTATTTGGGTTGGATATATATGAAAAAATTTCCTTCATTCGTAATTCGGAGTCTTTAAAAATTTGTTTTTACCGGTTTTAGAGAAAACAACGGATTTTCAAGATTATAACATTAGGGAGGGAAGAGAGTGAGACGTCTGGTAACTATTTTGGTCTTTACTTTTTTTCTTTTTCTAGTCGCTGCTCTTAGTTTTTTATTGGTCTTCAAATTTGAAGGCCGTCCCCCGGTCCTTTTGGGTGGGAAGGTTCCTGATCTAGTGGGTCGTAAGGCAGAGATTGTCCTAAAAATAGGCGATAACCGTTCTGGACTACGAGGAGTAAAGGTCTTTTTGACCCAGAAAGAAAGGCAAAAACTCCTTTTTGAAAAGGAATACCCTATCGATCCCTTGTGGGGTTCGCGTATCAAAGAAGATATAATACGCCTTTCTTTTGAGCCCTTGAAGTGGGGTTTTAAAGACGGTTCGGCTGAGCTTATCGTTCAGATATGGGATGCCTCTTGGCGTAATGGTCTTAAGGGAAATGTCTTTTTGGCCCGCAAAAAACTTACCCTTGATCTGACCCCTCCTAGGGTGGTGGTCTTGTCTCCTATGCACTATTTAATCCCCGGGGGGAGCAACCTGGTGGTCTATCGTCTGGGTGAACCGACTAAAAAACAAGGAATACGACTTGATACCCTCTTTTTTAAAGGCTATCCCCTAAAGGATCACCCTGGTGTCTTTCTCTCCTTTATTGCCCTTCCAGTGGATAAGAGGACCATTTCTCGGCTGGTGGTGGAGGCCGAAGACCTAGCTGGGAACGTTACTAAGATGCCGGTGGCTTATTATATCCGTCATAAGAGGTACCGGCACGATACCATCGTCATCTCCGATGGCTTTCTGCAGCAAAAGATGCCCGAATTTTTGGATCGTTACGAAGAGATCCCTAAAGGAGATCTTCTGAAGGCCTTTTTATGGGTGAATACCGAGCTTCGGAGGAGAAATAACGAAGAAATTTCCCGGATTACTCGTTATTCGAAAGTAAATCGTTTTTATCTCACCGGGGCCATGCTAAGGCTACCTCACTCAGCCACCAGGGCCCTTTTTGGCGACCAGCGGACCTATTATTATCATCGCCGGAAGATCGGTACGGCCAGACATCTAGGAATAGATTTGGCCTCGGTGGCCGGGGCACCGGTGCCAGCGGCTGAGGCCGGTAAGGTCGTCTTTGCCGATTATCTGGGTATTTACGGTAACACGGTGATTATTGATCATGGCTATGGGCTTTTTTCCCTTTATGCCCATCTGGCTGGGTTCAACATCAGTGTGGGGGATGAGGTCAAACGGGGGCAATTACTTGGTTATACGGATACTACGGGTTTGGCCGGGGGCGACCATCTCCACTTTGCCGTTTTGGTCCAAGGGGTCTTTGTGGAGCCACAAGAATGGTTTGATCCTCAGTGGGTCAAGACACGTATATTTGAAAAATTGAAAAAATTGGGGTTTAAACCCTAAGTACCCTTTGGCCTTTGCCCATTTGTTCCAAGTGGGCTTTTTCCACCAACTTGACGCGACAAGGGAGGCCAAAGATCTCTTTGAAGCGTCTTTCAAAGCGTTCAGCCACCTGATGGAGACCAAGGATACTCGGTTCGAATAGTTTTTCATTAATAGCGATCCAAAGCTCTAGCTCTTCCAAATAGTCCTGTTTTCGGATGCATAAAAGGTATTCTGGTAGATGATGATAAACCTCCAGGAGGAGGGCCTCGATATACTGAAGAGAGACCTTGATCCCCCGAATGGAGACCCGTCCGTCACACCGCCCTTCGATTGAGATACGAGGGGTAGTTCGCCCACAGGGACAAGGTTCTGGGATGAGACATGCCAGATCACCGGTGCGGAAACGGATAAGGGGGTTGGCCTTGACCGCTAAGGTGGTGATGACCAACTCTCCCAGTTCTCCAGGTGGTAAGGGCTTCCCTGTCTCTAGGTGTATAATCTCTGCCAAGAAATAATCAGCCGCCAGGTGATAGCCGTTTTTTTTCTCACATTCATAACCCATTCCCGGGCCGATAACTTCGGTGATACCGTAACCGAGCCTAACGTTAAGACTAAAACCCTGTTCCAGGCGGAGACGATCCTCTGGGGTGATGTCCTCTCCGACCAAAATGGCTAACTTCAAACTTTCTGGTGGCCTCAAGCCTTTTTCTTTCATGAGATGAAGGAGATGTAGGGCATAGGAAGGAGTGGTAATCAAGACCGTGGTACGAAAATCGCGCATAATACGTATACGGTGAGAACTACTTTGGGGATCAGGAGGAATGACTAAGGCCCCTAGGTTTTCGGCTCCTTCTTTTAACTCTTCGATCCAGATAGACATACCGGGATCGAGACAGATTTGGACGATATCCTCTGAACTTACACCACAATTATACAAAAAGCGGGAGGTAAGTTGACGGATAGCCTTAAGATCGCGCGTGGTAAAGCCTTTGACCACCGGTTGTTTAGGGCCCGGAAAGGCATGGAGCCTTACGATATCCCTCAAGGGCACGGCAAAGAGGTCATAGGGATAATTTTCGGCCAGGTGTTCTCGTGTGGTAAAAGGTAATCTTTGGAGGTCGTCGAGTTCTTTTACGTCTTCGGGTTTGATCCCTATCTGGTCCATCAATTTACGATAAAAAGGGACCCGTTGATAGACTCGATTAATGGTGCTCTGTAAGAGTTCTAATTGCCATTGGAGCCATTCTTCAGGGGATAGATATTCAATATTTTCGGGGTGCATTTTTCCCCTCCTATTCGGTAAATTCTCGATAATCTCGTCCTAAATAGGCTCGACGTACGTCTTCATCGGCCACGAGTTCCTCAGTAGGTCCTTGAAGGACGATGTGTCCAGTCTCTAAGACATAGCCCCGATGGGCAATCTCTAGGGCCCTCCTCGCATTTTGTTCAACCAGGAGAATGGAAAGCCCCTCTTGATTAAGGGTCAAAATGGTCTCCATGATGGTGTCTATTAATCGAGGGGCCAGTCCTAAGGAGGGTTCATCAAGCATAAGTAGCTTAGGTCTGGCCATAAAGGCCCGCCCAATAGCCAGCATTTGTTGTTCTCCTCCGGAAAGGGTCCCCGCGGGTTGTTTCCGCCTCTCTTTCAACCGCGGAAATAATTCGTAGACATGCTCTAAATCCATTTGGATGGCCTCTTTGGGTTCTTTTTTCCGGCGAAGATAGGCCCCTAATTCGAGATTTTCCTCCACGGTGAGGGGATAAAAGATTTGGCGTCCTTCGGGGACAAGGCTGATCCCTAAGGAAACGATCTCCGGAGGTTCTTTATTCACGATAGATTTACCCTCAAAGACGATTTCTCCGCTCAACGGCTTTACCACCCCCATGACGGTCAATAACAAGGTCGTTTTTCCTGCCCCGTTGGCCCCGATGAGGCAGACGATTTCACCGGCTCCAAGATGAAGGGAGATATTTTTTAAGGCCTTGGCCGAGCCATAAGCAACGGTTAGGTTCTTAATGAAGAGCATCTTCTCCTCCGAGATAGACGGCAATGACCTTAGGATCTCGCTGAATTTCACGGGGAGGGCCTTGGGCTATCTTTTCTCCTTGATCGAGAACGATGACTTCATCGGCCAGGTCCATGGTGAGGTTCATATCGTGCTCGACCATAAAGATGGTAACGCCTTGATCTTTGATTTTTTTAATGAGTTGGGCCAGGGTTTCTTTTTCTGAAGCGTCCAGACCAGAGGCTGCTTCATCAAGGAGGAGGAAGCGAGGTCTGGTGGCCAAGGCTCGAAGGATCTCTAGGTAGCGTTGGGTCCCGAAGGGGAGATTAGACGCTGGTAGGTGGGCCTTATCGGTCAAGGCCAATAATTCTAAATATTTCATGGCCTCCTGGTGGGCCTTCTTTTCTTTACGAAAGAAGGAGGGTAAACGTAAGGCCGCTTCCCAAAG
>CAZROA010000061.1:0-27919 GCA_964601575.1 uncultured Thermodesulfobacteriota bacterium | reverse complement strand
GAGAACTTGGAAGAATTAATGGCCAAGAGCCGGGACAAAGTTCTCTCCAAGGCTTAGAAGGCGGGGCATGGCCCCGCCTAACTACCTAACAAGTTAGTTTCTGTGGGCAGCCCTCATCTGAGCGGCCAACTCTTTGATCTCGCCGAGGTCTTTGACCATCATGGCCCAACCATACCAATAGGCATAATCTGGATTTACGTGGAAAAAGGCTTGATAGGCCCTCATGCGGTGTTTCATGTACATCTGAAAGAGAACTTGTTCAATGTAAGAAAGCTTGCTCAGGTCACCGTAACCAGTCCGCATAAAGTAGAGAAAATCTGGATAGGCAAAGGGCTGATCAGGGCGTTTTTTCAAGATGCCGTCTTTGTAAAGATCAGCCACGATTTGGATGGCTTCAGCCAAGAGAATAGTACTTTTCTTCATCATCTCATCCGCTAGCCTAAAACGAAATCTGACGTAACTTTCCGAATGGCACCTAGTACAAGTCTTGATCATTTTGGCCCGTTCTTTCTGAAAGGCTTCATCACTTAAGCGGGCCAAATCGGCTGCCTTGACCAGTTCCAGACGGGAAGTGGGCTTGCCGGTCTCCGGATTAAGCACTCCTAGAGCCTTTAAGAGGACCACCTGGGCCTTGGCCCATTCTGGATCATTGATGGGTAACCTCACCCCAAGAAAGCCCCAAGCCGTCCTGTTCTCATGATTGCCGTTGGGCATGTGACAATCTTGACAAGTAGGCGCTTGGGCCTCTTTGGGGAGATGCCCTTCTTGTTTGGTCAACCAACGAGAACCATGCTTTGAGGAACTCCACATCTCCCATTGGGGATGATCATAACCCATATGACATTGGCGGCAGGCCCGGGGATCTAGGGCCTCCTTTTTGGAAAAGGTGTGCCTGGTATGGCATTCGTCGCAGGAATTGTTCTGGTAGCGATAACCCTTTTGGTGGAGTTTGGCCTTCTGTTCTTCGGACTTGATGCCCATGTTATGACAACCGCCACAACCACCGCCACCTTCCATTAAGATGTCTGGCTCCAGATGGGTGACCGGAAGGGCATTCAATGCCGCCCAGCCGAGGTTGTGTTTGCCCCTTAGAAATTGTTTGAATTGTTTCTCGTGACACCGGGCGCAGACGTGTTCATCCGGAAGTTGGGCCTCTTTGATGTCTTTCTCGCTGGTGTGCCGATCACCATGGCAGACTACACAATCCACACCCTCCTTAAAATGTTTGCTGGCCTTCCAATCCGTTACCTGTCCGGGGCTTATCTTTTGGTGACATTTTACACACATATCGACTTTTTTGGCCCAGACGGAGGAGCAAAACATTAATATTCCCAGGAAACAACCTAAATAAACCCATTTTTTCATTCTAAACCTCCTTAATTTTGTATTTTCTTACAAATATCCTCAAAACAAAAAGTGATTTTTCTTTTATTAGAGAAGATATTTAAATTTAATTAAAATTTCAAACTAGAATAGTTTAAATTAAGTTCGGATCTGCCCTAAAAATTAGCTCTAAAGTAAAAATTTTCTTCTAAGAAAGACTTTTCCTCGAATATGGTCCGTTTATCCGCGGGGAGTCCTGAAGAGGGATTCCTTTTCTATTTCTTTAATCGGGATTAAGGTTGAAAACGGTTTTGCTGCTTCGTATCTTGGAAAAGGAGACAAGGTTATGGCCTATATCAAGGATTTGGGAGAGATCTATTTGGCCGGAAATTATCGTCGGTTTCCAGTAGCCTTTGTCCGGGGTAAGGGCTCAAGGCTCTATGACGAAGAGGGTCATGAATATCTAGACTTCACCGCTGGTATAGCCGTCTGCTCCTTGGGCCATGCGCCAGAGGCAGTGGCTAAGGCCATCTGCGAACAGGCCCAAAGACTCATCCACGTCTCCAACCTATATTGGACCGAACCACAAGCTCGTCTGGCCGAGCTTTTGTGTGAGAATTCCTTTGCAGAAAAGGTTTTCTTTTGTAACAGCGGGGCTGAAGCCATTGAGGCGGCGCTTAAGCTTGCCCGTCGTTACGCCTGGAAAAACCACGGCCCAGAAAAGATCAAGTTTGTGGCCTTAGAGAAATCCTTCCACGGGCGGACCTTCGGGGCCCTTTCCGCCACCGGCCAACCTGCCTATTGGGAAGGCTTTGAACCCCTTGTCCCGGGCTTTGTCCATATACCGCCCAATGACCTGAAGGCCCTAAAAGAAGCTATAGATGAAAAGACCTGTGCCGTAATCTTAGAACCCATCTTAGGAGAAGGAGGAGTAATACCTCTAAACAGAGAATTTTTAGAGACCGCCCGGGAACTTTGTCATAAACACCAGGCCCTTCTTATTTTTGATGAGATTCAAGTCGGCCTTGGGCGTACGGGGCGTCTTTTTGCTTATGAACTTTACGGCATAGAACCGGATATCATGACCTTGGCCAAGGCCTTGGCTGGAGGCATACCCTTGGGGGCCATGTTGGCCAAAGAAGAAATCATGTCCGCCCTGGAACCTGGAACTCATGCCTCTACTTTTGGTGGTAACCCGGTGGCCTGTGCTGCGGGAATAGAAGTTTTGAAGGCCTTGCTCAAACCTGACTTCCTAAAAGAGGTCGACCTCAAGGGCAAGGCCTTACGCCAAAGGTTACTTGCCCTAGGGGAGAAATTCCCCTCTTTGGTGGTCGAAGTTCGAGGAGTAGGCCTGATCCAGGCCATGGAGCTCTCCATCCCTGTGGCTCCGGTGGTTGAGGCCTTGTTCAAGCGGCGTATCCTGGCCAATGGCATTCAAGAAAAGGTCCTCCGGTTTACTCCTCCTCTGACCATTGCCTATCGCGAGATCGATGCCCTTTACACCGCTCTGGAGGAAATCATGGAGGAGGTTTCGGAAATGGCTTGACCGGGCAGAGGGGTTTTGCTATCCCTCTTTCAGCCAGATGGACGGAGACCATGAGTGTTCTTTTTTCACAACGTCATCTACTCGATATCACCTCTCTTACCCCGGATGATATCGTCTCTGTCTTAGATCTTGCTGATAGCCTCAAAGAGGTCCTCCGGCGTCCTATCCCCAAGGTCCCCACCCTGCGGGGCAAATTGGTCACCAACCTCTTCTTTGAGCCGAGCACCAGGACCAGACTCTCCTTTGAAAAGGCGGCCAAGACCCTCTCGGCAGACACCTTCAACTTCACCGCGCGGATGAGCAGTGTAGAAAAGGGAGAAACTTTACTGGACACCGTGCTCAACTTGGAGGCCATGGGCACGGACCTCTTTGTCATCCGCCACCCCAAGGCCGGGGCCCCTCATTTTATCGCCAAGCATACCAAGGCCCGAGTCATAAACGCCGGAGATGGGTTTCATGCCCACCCCACCCAAGCCTTGTTGGATATGCTCACCGTGCGTCAAAAGAAGGGAACTCTCTCTGGGCTTAAAGTGGCCATCATCGGCGATATACGTCATAGCCGTGTGGCCCATTCTAATATCGTTGGCTTTCGTAAGATGGGTTCAGAAGTGTATGTCTCTGGCCCGGCCACCATGCTTCCACCAGAAAGAGAGGCCTTAGGGGCCAGGGTCTGTTATCGGCTAGAAGAGGCCCTTTCCGGGGCAGATGTGGTCATGGCCCTGAGGGTCCAAAAGGAACGCCATGGTCGTCCGCTCTTTCCTTCCCTTAGGGAATACGCCATCTACTTTGGCCTCAATCGCCAAAGACTGGAACTAGCCAAAGAAGATTGTCTCCTCATGCACCCAGGGCCCATCAACTGGGGGGTAGAGCTACATCCCGAACTACAAAACGATCCCCGAAACGTGATCCTGGAGCAGGTCGAAAACGGGGTGGCCATTAGGATGGCCTTGTTAGTCCTTCTCTTGGGAGGTGGGGCATGAAGATCCTGCTTAAAGGCGGACGGGTGATCGACCCCTCCCAGGGCCTTGATCAGGTCTTAGATGTCCTCTTGGAGGATGGTCAAATAAGTACCCTCGGCCAAGGGCTTTCTGCCCAAGGGGCCAAGGTCATTGATTGCCAAGGGCTTTTGGTCACTCCAGGCCTAATCGATATGCATGTCCATCTGCGAGAGCCAGGCGAAGAATGGAAGGAGACCATCGCCAGCGGGACCAAGGCTGCGGCGGCAGGGGGTTTTACCGCTGTGGCCTGCATGCCCAACACCAAGCCCCCAAACGATGAAGCCGAAGTGACGCGTTATATCTTGGAAAAGGCCCAAAAGGAAGCTGCTACCAGGGTCTATCCCATCGCTTGTATCACTAAGGGACAAAAAGGGGAGGTCCTGACCGAGTTTGGGGAACTCAAACAGGCCGGGGCCGTGGCGCTTTCTGATGATGGGCGTCCGGTGCCTGAGGCGGCAGTCATGCGGCTAGCCTTAGAATACGCTAAAAATTTCGATCTCCCCATCATCTCTCACGCCGAAGAGCTCTCTCTCTCAGAGGGCGGGCAAGTAAATGAAGGTCTGGCCTCGGCCACATTGGGGATGAAAGGAATCCCCGCGGAAGGAGAAGCGGTGGCCATCTTTCGCGAAGTGATGTTGGCCAGGCTAACTGGCACCCCGGTCCACATCGCCCATGTCTCCACCAAGCTAGGGGTAGAAATCATCCGTAAGGCCAAGAAAGAAGGCCTTCCGGTCACCGCTGAAACCGCCCCCCATTATTTCACCCTCACCGAAGAGGCCACTTTCGGTTACAACACCTACGCCAAGGTCAATCCTCCTCTTCGCTCAGCAGAAGACCGAGCCGCTGTGCTGGAAGCCTTGGCCGACGGCACGCTAGATGTCATTGCCACGGATCATGCCCCCCACAGCGATCTGGAAAAGGAAATCGAATTCGAATTAGCGGCCTTTGGGCTGATAGGACTAGAGACGGCGCTTCCTTTGACCTTAAAGCTGGTTTCAGAGGGAGTTATATCTCTTTTTCGGGCTATTGAGCTCTTGTCCACCAATCCGGCCCGTATCCTTCGTATCCCCGGCGGGACCCTGAAACCGGGCTCCCCGGCAGACGTGACCATAATCGATCCAGAACGAAAATGGGTGGTAACCAAAGAAGATCTCCATTCCAAGGGTAAAAATTCCCCCTTCCTAGGGTGGGAGATGTCTGGCCAGGCGGTATTTACCATCGTTGGCGGTGAAATAGTCTTTTCCAGAGGATGATCTCCATTTCTTGCTGGTCCCTTGAGCCCATGCTAATTTTTGGAAAATAATTTCGACCTTTGAAAAAATTTTAGGCCTGAACATATAGTAGTAGCCTAACTAAAAGTAATGGAGGAAGAATATTTCATGCGCGAGGCCCTAAAAGAAGCCGAAAAGGCGGCCCAGGAGGGTGAGGTCCCTATTGGGGCGGTAGTGGTTGGGCCTTCGAGAGAGATTATTGGCCGAGGATATAACCGGCCCATTGGGTTATGTGACCCCACGGCGCACGCAGAGATCATGGCTCTACGGGAAGCGGCCAAGCGTTTAGGAAATTATCGTTTGCTTGATTGTGAAATATATGTCACCCTTGAGCCTTGTCCCATGTGTGCCGGGGCCTTGGTTTATGCTAGACTCAAGCGGCTCGTCTTTGGAGCACATGACCCTAAGGCCGGGGCTTGTGGTTCGGTTTATAATATAGTTCAGGATAAAAGGCTTAATCATCAACTTGAAGTGGCTGGCGGGCTTTTAGCTGAAGAGTGTCGGGCTCTATTACAGGCCTTTTTCAAGTCCCGAAGATAGGAGGGGTGCCCGAGTGGTCGAAGGGGGCCGACTCGAAATCGGCTAGGGGGGTGAAGGCCTCCCTCGGGGGTTCGAATCCCTCCCCCTCCGCCATCAAAGCTAAAAATTGTGATTGGTTTTGCCCTTTAAGGAAGTGGAGCCTCGCTCTCGGATATCCAACTTTTGAAAGGTTAGCCTCCGCCGACTATCTCTCCCATCTTGAAGATAGGTAAGTAGAGGGAGACGATAATGCCTCCAATGACCGTACCCAAAAAGACAATGAGCACCGGTTCGATCAATTGAGCCAGACTGTCTACGACTAGGTCCACCTCTTCTTCAAAGAAATCGGCTACTTTATGGAGCATCTTTTCTAACACTCCGGTACTTTCTCCAACGGAGACCATTTGAATGACCATGTGAGGGAAGATACCACTTTGGGCCAAGGGTTCGGCGATAGATTGCCCCTCCTGGATGCCCTTACGAATATCGTTGATTGCCCTTTCAACCACTACGTTTCCAGCGGTCTTGGCAGCGATCCTCAAGGCCTCAATGATGGAGACACCACTGCTGATTAAGGTACCAAGAGTTCGGGCAAAACGGGCCACCGCTACTTTGCGGAATAGATTTCCAAACAAGGGTAATTTTAAGAGGACGGTATCTATATGGAGCCGCCCTCTTTCGGTGCGGTAATATCTCTTGAGAAGAAAAATAGCAACAGCCAGGCCCACCACAAAGGTCAGGAAATATTTCTTGACGAACCGACTCATGGAAATGACGATCATGGTGGGCAAGGGTAGGGCCTGCCCCATATCGGCAAACATCTTCTCAAAAGAGGGAATGACAAAGACCATAATGATCCCGAGAACGATGGTCGTCACCGCAATGATCACAATGGGATAAATCATGGCCTTTTTGACCTTGGCCTTTAAGGCCAAGGACTTCTCCATATACGTGGCCAACCGGGCCAAGGTCTCGTCCAGGTTTCCGCTGGCCTCACCGGCGCTTACCATATGATAGTAGAAATTGTCAAAGATCTTGGGATACTGCCTCAAGGCCTCGGCCAAAGGTGAACCTTCTTCAATGGCATTCTTGATCTTGGTAAGGACCTCTCGGAAATAGGGATTTTTTTGTTGGATGGCCAGGGATTCCAGGGCCTGGACCAAAGAGAGCCCGGCATCAAGCATGGTGGCCAACTGCCTGGTAAAGACCACCAACTCTTTGGGCTTGACCTTCCCACCGCGTTTAAGACTACTAAATAACCCTTGGCTCTTTGGCTTTATCTTGACCGGGGTGATCTTTAAACGGGAAAGTTTGATCTTGACCAGACGTTCATCCGGGGCTTCCATCACCCCTTTTTGGGTCTCTCCGGTGGGGGTACGACCTACCCATTCATAAACAGGCATAGACTTCCCCTTCGTTTTTTAAAGAGGATTCGGCAGTGACGAAGGGGAAGTTTAGAATTAGCGACCAACCCAATAATTAGGGGCTTCTTTGGTGATAATTACGTCGTGGACATGACTTTCACGGAGCCCAGCCGGGGTGATACGTACAAAACGGGCCTTCTGACGCAATTCCTCGATGGTTCGACAGCCACAATACCCCATACCAGAACGAAGGCCGCCGATCAGTTGATAAATCATACTTGAGACCGGTCCACGATAAGGCACTCGACCTTCCACTCCTTCAGGGACAAACTTGGCCGGGCTTGAGGCCTTCTGAAAATACCGATCTCCACCGCCCTTCATCATGGCCCCTAAGGACCCCATACCTCGATAGACTTTGTAAGTCCGCCCTTCATAGAGAATCATCTCTCCTGGGGCCTCTTCAGTCCCGGCAAAGAGAGACCCGATCATGACCGCATGGGCCCCGGCCCCGATAGCCTTGGTAATGTCTCCGGAAAACTTAATCCCCCCATCGGCGATGACCGGGATGTCGTACTTGTTGGCTACTAGAGCACAATGGTGGATGGCGCTTAGCTGTGGGACACCTACGCCGGCAATGATCCGCGTCGTGCAAATAGAGCCAGGCCCTACCCCCACTTTAATGCCATCAGCCCCAGCCTTGATCAGGGCCTCGGCCCCTTCAGCGGTGGCTACATTACCAGCCACTAGTTCACATTCTGGAAAATGGGCCTTGATATCCCGAATGGCCTCGATCACGTTCTTGGAATGTCCATGGGCACAGTCAATAAAGATGACGTCACACCCAGCCTTGAGCAGGGCCTCAACATGGCTAAGCCTCTCTGGCCCCACCCCGATAGCCGCCCCTACGCGCAGCCTTCCCAATTCGTCTTTGGCGGCGTTGGGATACTTGCGCAGTTTTTCAATGTCTTTGATGGTAATGAGACCTTTTAAGCAGAAATTTTTATCTACAATAAGGAGTTTTTCGATGCGATGTTCATGGAGGATCTTTTTGGCCTCCTCCAAGGTCACCCCAGGTTCGGCGGTGATCAGGTTCTCTGAAGTCATGACCTCTCTCACCGGGCGATCCAGCTCGGTCTCAAAGCGGAGGTCCCGATTAGTAACGATGCCCAGGAGTTTTTTCTCCGGACCTTCAACAATAGGCACCCCAGAGATGCGATATTCCTCCATGATACGCAGGACTTCGCGAATAGAGGTCTCCGGCCCCACGGTAACCGGATCGATGATCATTCCGTATTCAGACTTCTTGACCTTTTCTACCTCCCGACACTGTTGCTCGATACTCATGTTGCGATGGATGACCCCAAGCCCCCCTTCCCTGGCTATACTGATGGCCATCCGAGCCTCGGTCACCGTGTCCATGGCCGCTGAAAGCAGAGGGATATTGAGCCGCACGTTTTTGGTGATCCTAGTGGAAAGATCGACGTCTTTAGGCAAGACCTCTGATTCTGCTGGGAGAAGAAGCAAATCATCAAAGGTAAAGGCCTCTTCTACCGGGATGTTTAGCATCTATAATCACCTCTTTTTAGAGTTCTTTTTCTTAACTTCGACTAATAGCCCATCTATTTAAACCAAAATCATGCCCTTTGGCCTGGCCATTTAATGATGGCCTAAATATTGGTGCTACTTTGGAGTAAATGCAAGAGGAGCCCTTCTAAAATTCCCGTTTCGCTGACCACCAGGCGCCGAAAACCAAAATACCGCATCAGTTCGAGATAAATGAGGAGACCGGCCAGGATGATGTCCTCCCGCCCGTGATCCATTCCTTTTAATCTGGCCCTTTCTCTAGTGGAAAGAGATCTTAGGCGTTCAAAGAGCTCCATGAGGGTCTTTTCTACAAACGATTGGCCTTGGAGGAGATCCGGGACATAATGCTCTAATTCAAGGATCAAGGCGGCAAGGCAGGAAGCCGTCCCTCCGGTACCGATAAAACTGCGGGCCTGCCTTATTTCATGGGGCAACGGCTCTAAGGCTTGACGAACAAAGGCCTGAGCCTTTTCAAGCTCGGTCAAAGTAGGGGGGTCATGCTCAAAAAAACCTTCGGTCAAACTCACCGCCCCCAGTTCTAAACTCGTCTTCCAATGATTTTTACCTTCCTGAATGAGAATCAATTCCGTGCTCCCACCGCCCACGTCAGCGATTAAGACGTGTTCAGGGGGACTCTCAAGGGCAAAGAGGACCCCTTTCACCGTAAACAAGGCCTCTTCTTCCGGTGAAAGGACACGAATCTTTATCCCTGCCTCCTTGAGGGCCCGGTCTAAGAATTCATCTATATTGTCTGCCTTACGAAAGACCGCTGTTCCCGCTGCAAAATAATCAACGACTTCTAATTGATCCATGAGTTGACGGAAACGTAAAAGGGCCTTAAGCCCCCTTTCTATCGCCTCGGGGGAGATCTTCCCGGTCTCTACTAGACCTTCTCCGAGCCTTACGTTTTCCCGTTCACGATAAATGGCCCTCATATCCCCGTTAGCGGGTTTGGCCAGCAAAAGACGAAAGGTCTGGGTCCCCAGGTCAAGGCTGGCATAGGCCGGCTGATTTAGTCGATCTTTGATGTCTTTACCCGGTTTAAAGATAATCCGGCGGCGGCTTGGTAAGGTAAGGGTCTCTGCGGTCTTGGGATTGGTAAAGAGCCTTTCTTTCTGTTGCCTGACCAAAAAACGGCCAAAGCCGCGGATCTCTATTCGTTCTTCCGAGGCCAGGGCCTCGGTCAATCTCTCAAAGAGTAGGTCCACGATAAATTCCAAGTCTTTCTTTCTGAACTCGGGAAAATAAATGGCCAAACGGTTTATAAGATCCTTCTTGACCATTGTTATCTAGCAAACCGGGTGAGATACAGGGGAGCAAACCAAAGAGAAAAGGCTTGCCCCTTAAAGTCTTCCCCTAGGAGCCACTTAAGCCAGGGTTTTTCTCTTTCGGGATAGACCAAATGCGGCGTTCCTTTGATTCCCCCAAGAGAGGCCGCAACCTCAATGGCTCGTTCAAAATTGCCTAACTCATCAATAAGACCATATTCCTTGGCCTGACGTCCGGTAAAGACCCGCCCATCGGCAAAGGTCTTGACCTTGGCCAAGGGAATTTGTCGGGACTCAGAGACAGCCTCGACAAATTGTTGATAGATATCGTTGATGGTCCCCATGAGGACCTTTTTTTCGTCTTCTCTTAAAGGCCGAAAGATGGAGCCGGCATCTTTATAAGGGCCGCTCTTTAGGACTTGGGCCTTAACCCCTACTTTATCAAGCAAACCCTTGATATTAGGAACCTGCATCATGACCCCGATACTTCCGGTAAGGGTCCCAGGCATGGCCAGAATCCTGCTTGCCCCCAAGGCCACGTAAAGACCACCGGAGGCAGCTACCGACTCCATAGAGGCAACCACCGGCTTTTTTTGCCGGGCCTGTTTGATGGCCTGATAGATCTCTTGTGAGGCCCCCACCGCCCCACCGGGGCTATCAATCCGGATGATGATGGCCTTTACGCTGTCATCGTTTAAAAATTGTCTCAGGTCTTTGATGACCTCGTCCGCCGAAGAAATGACACCGATGATTTCGATCACACCGATCTTTTCACCGACCGGTAGGGTGGGTTTACCCCGCACAAGAAAGAAAAGGGCGATAATAATTAATAATAAAAGGAATAAGAAAAAACCACCCAAAAAGGCCAGGCCAATAACGATTGGATTGCGGGACACGGTCTAGCCCTTATTTTTTCTCCGAAGCCAGTCTTTCTTTCAACACGGCCCCGAGGGTAATCCCTGGCCCTTTTTGTTCTTTGGAAAATTCCGTATAGTGCTGACGCTCTTCCTCTTCCTTGAGTTTCTTAATAGAAAGCCCCAGACGCCGGGCCTCTGGTTCGACCTTGATGACCTTAGCCTTTACCTCTTGGCCGGGTTCATACATACCCACCGGGGTCTTGATCTTTTTCTCCGCAATCTCGGAGACGTGAATCAGGCCCTCTACCCCTTCTTCCAATTCGACAAAAATACCAAAATCCGTGACATTAGAAATCTTACCGGTAACCACCGAGCCCACAGGATACTTCTCCGGAACACTCTCCCATGGGTCTGGAGTAAGTTGTTTTATACCCAGGGCCAAACGTTCACGCTCGCGATCAATCTTAAGAATAACCGCCCGAACTATATCTCCGGGCTTATAACGCTCTGAGGGATGTCTCACTCGGCCCCAAGAAAGATCTGAAACATGAATAAAACCATCGATCCCTTCCATAACCTCGATAAAGATCCCGAAGTCGGTCACCGTCTTGACCGGGGCCTCGATCACCGTACCCTCAGAGAACTGTTCGGTAAGTACATCCCAAGGATTGGGCTCCACTTGTTTTAGGCTCAAGGAGATACGCCGATTTTCCTCATCGATGCCGATGACCACCACTTCTACCATGTCACCCTCGGAGAGGACATCCCGAGGATGACGAATACGTTTGGTCCAGGAGAGTTCAGAGACATGGATCAGGCCTTCTACTCCGGGTTCAAGCTCGACAAAGGCCCCAAAATCGGTAAGAGAGACCACCTTGCCCTGCACCTTAGAACCAAGAGGATACTTCTCACCTATATTGGTCCAGGGATCAGGAGTAAGTTGTTTAACCCCTAGGGCGATCTTTGGTTTTTCCGGGTCATATTTGATGACTTTGACCTTGATATGATCACCAATTTTAAAATAATTAGAGGGATGTTTGACCCGCCCCCAGGAAATGTCAGAGACATGGAGGAGACCGTCTACTCCACCCAAATCAACAAAAACACCATAATCAGTAATACTCTTGACCACGCCTTCCCGTACTTGCCCCTCTTCAAGGCTCTCAAGCAGGGCCTTTTTCCTTTCCTCAAGCTCTTTTTCCAGGACGATCTTGCGTGAGACGACGATATTGTTTTTCTTTCGGGAGCTACTGATCACCGCCACCTTGATGGTCGTCCCAACCAATTCTTCCGGGTGCTTTGGAGTCTTCAAAAAGGCCTGGGAAAAAGGCAAAAAAGCCCGTAAACTATCGATATCTACGGCAAAACCGCCCTTTATACGTTCAAGGACATAAGCCTCCAAAAATTCTCCGTTCTTTTGGGCCTTTTCGATTTTTTCCCAAGCCTTTTGGCGCTGAAGCCGACGATAAGAAAGCCTCACCAGGCCATCTGGTGTGCGTAAACGTTCGACAATGACTTGGACCTCGTCGCCGGGCCTGACCCGGATCTCACCGCTTGGCCCAAGAAATTCCGCCACCGGGACCACACCTTCGCTCTTATACCCGATGTCGATGATCACCCCATCTTCATCGACCCGAAGGACCTTGCCGGTGACGATTTCCCCGGTAGAGATGGCCTTTAGCTCTTCGGACAAGAGCTCGGCGAAGTTCTCCTCCGGGATTTGTTCACTTTTTGTCTCGACCACATTTTCCATGTCCTCTAACCTCCCAAAATTTGAGGCACCTTATACCAGAGGGCGGACTAAAATTCAATCCATGCAAGGGAGAGAGGAGGGGAATTTTCTACTTTGCTAACGATTTGAGAACTCTTTTCACTTCAGAGTGCATCCGTTCTAAAACTTCCTCAAGTGATAGGTCACTGGTATCAATTACCAGAGCCCCTTCAGGGACGACCAAGGGGGCGGTCTCGCGTTCCTGATCTCGGCGATCCCTCTCAAGGAGTTGGGCTAAGACCTCTTCGTAAGGAAGATTTAGCCCCTTTTTCAAGAGTTCTTCATACCGGCGTCTGGCCCTGACCTCTGCTGAAGCGGTAAGGAAAAACTTGAGATCTGCCTCTGGAAAGACCACACTACCCATATCCCGACCCTCGGCCACCATTCCTCCCTCTGCCCCGTAGGTCCGTTGAAGTTCGAGGAGACAGGCTCTGACCCCAGGGATGAGTGCCACCGCCGAGGACCATCTGTCCATCTCCGGGGTGCGGAGGAGGGAGGTCACCTCCCGTCCGTTAAGGAAGACCTTGACCCCTTCTTCACTGGGAACCAATTCCAAAGAGATCTCCCGACAAAGAGAGGCAATATCATCGGCCTGTTCAGGGAAAAGCCCCCTTTCTTTAGCAGCCAGGCCCACAGCCCTGAACATGGCCCCGGTGTCCAGGAAGAGGTAACCAAGCTCCTTGGCCAAACGACGTCCGGCGGTGCTCTTTCCAGCCCCAGCCGGGCCGTCGATGGTGATAAGAAGCCCTTTAGGCCGCAACCAACACCTCCGAAAGGGCCTTGATCAGGGCCTGATTCTCTTTCGGTAGACCAATGGTCAGGCGTAGACAATTAGGAAAACCGTAAGCCTCCATGCTACGAACGATGATCCCACGCCTGAGTAAGGCTTCATAGATAGGCCGGGCCGGACGCCCGAGATCAACCAAGATAAAATTGGTCTCCGTAGGATAGGGGTGCAGCCCAAGTTCCCTCAAGGCTTGGGAGAGATAATCTACCCCTTCCCAGATCATCTTTTGGACCTGGGCCAGATAGGCTTCATCTCTCAAGCTGGCCAGTGCCGCTTTTTGGGCCAATTTATTGACGTTAAACGGTTGGCGAATGGTATTTAACACCTCGGCCAATTCTCGCCGCATCAATCCATAACCAATTCTTAATCCAGCCAAGCCGTAGGCCTTGGAAAAGGTCCTAAGCACCACCACCGTGGGTTCAGAATAAAAAAACTCGAACCCCCGGGCCACCTTTGCCGAGCGCACGAATTCTCCATAGGCCTCGTCAAGGACAACAACCAAGTCTCTAGGCAAATCCTTGAGCCATCGGGAAAATTCTTCGTGTTCGATGATGGTTCCGGTGGGGTTGTTAGGGTTATCAAGGAACACAATCCGTGTTCGTTCAGTCACCCCCCTGGCCAGAGAGGAAAGATCATGCCTCATATCCTTTAAGGGAATGACCTTAACCAGGCCACCGCTGGCCACTGTAAATTTTTCATACATAAGGAAAGACGGATGACTAATGAGGACCTCGTCCCCTTCTCTCACCAAGGCCCGGACCAAGAGATCGATGACTTCATTTGAACCATTGCCAAGGACAACCTCTTCCGGACCAGAAAGACCAAAACGTTCGGCCAAGAGGCTTCGCAGCTCAAGACCCGAGGCCTCTGGATAACGGTGAAGATAAGGTAGCTCTTCTTTGATGGCCTCTAAGGCCTTTGGCGAAGGCCCAAGCGGATTTTCGTTGGAAGCAAGTTTGATGATCGGTCCGGTGATCCCCAGTTCACGGCGCAATTCTTCGATGGGTTTACCCGGAGGATAAGGGGTCAAGCCTTTGAGATAGCTTTTGATCTTCATGGGCCAGGGTATTAAACCGTTAAACAGGCTTTGACAAGGGCTTAGTTTAAGGGCGCCTTACTATCTTGCTTGCCGGCACCAAGAGGACCTCCTCGGTAAGCCAGACCTTGGTCCTCTTTAGAGCTTTAAGGGTCTGGGGATGAGGATGACCAATGGCCACCAGGCGGCCCTCTTTTCTGGCCTTTTTGACCAAAATCCTAAAGGAATGTTCTATCTCTCGGTCGGCCAGGGTATGATCTAAAAAGACCCGACGTTCAGCAAAGGGGAGGCCAAGTTCTCTGGCCACGACCGGGACCACGGTGTTTTTGGTCGTCCGACTGTCGATATAAAAGAGCCCTTCGGCGGCTACAGCCTCAAGCAGCCAGCGTACGTGGAGTTTGTCTTCGGTAAAAAGAGACCCCATGTGGTGGTTTACACCCACGGCATAAGGCACAGCCAGGATAGCCTGCCTAACTAAGTACTTTACTCGGCCCTCTGACATATCGAGCTGAATAAGCCCCGGGGTATATTGATGATTTTGGGCCTCGAGAGGGATATGGACCATGACCTCAAAGCCCCGGCTATGGGCCTCACGGGCAAGTTTCTTGGTAAAAGGGGCATAGGGTAGGAAGGAAAAGGTAAGGGGGAGACCTAGTTCAAAAAATTTCCTCTCAAGCCGAGGGTTTTGCCCCATATCATCAATAATGATGGCCACCAGGGGCTTTAAAGGACTGGGTTTTGGTCTTTTAAGAATTGGTTGTTTGAAAATGGGTTGTTTGACCACTGGAAGGGAGGGTTTAGCCGGGGGCGAAGGGCTTACTCGGGGCCGGGATTTAGGGCGATAAATCGGTCTTACAACCCATAAAAAAGCCAGGACCGTGACCAGGACAAACAAAGCCAAAAAGGCCCATCCCAACGCACTGGGGACAGGCCTTTTTTTCTTAGACCGGGGAGACATTATTGATCAAGGTGCATCTGAGAGAGGATATCCCAGCTCTTAAGGAGCCTTAGGGCCTCTTGGAATTGGCTGTCATATTTGAAGTGTTCCATCGTCTTCTGATCCGGGAGGTTTTCCTTTTTTTCTTTTGTCTTTTTTTGTTTTTCGGCCTCGTGGTTCTCAAGATGCCCCCTTAGGTCCTTTTCCCGAATGGCTCGGCGTTCCTCAGCCTTTTTGAGGCACTCTGGATCAAGGAGGGGGACCACCACGTCGGGCTCTATTCCTTTGGCCTGGATAGACCGCCCGTTTGGCGTAAAATACTGGGCCGTGGTCAGACGCACCGCCGAACCATCCGGTAGGGGGATGATGGTCTGGACCGAGCCCTTCCCAAAGGTCCTCGTCCCCACGATCACTGCTCGTTTATGATCTTGAAGGGCCCCGGCCACGATCTCTGAGGCCGAAGCACTACCTTCGTTGACTAGCACAGCGATAGGATAGGGATGTTTACGCCGGTTAGGGGTGGCCTCGAAACGAAGGTTCTGTTGTTTAAGGCGACCTTCAGTGTAGACGATGAGGCCGTGATCGATAAACTCATCCGCTACCCTTACCGCGGCATCCAAAAGGCCCCCTGGATTGTTACGCAAATCGATAATCAGGCCCTTCATTGGGTTGTTTTCCTTTTCAAGCTTTTCCAGGGCCTTGACCAGTTCCTGCGGGGTCTTTTCTTGAAAATTGGTGATCCGGATATAACCATAGCCAGGCTCAATGGTATAGAAACGCACGCTCTTGATGGGGATCACGTCTCGTACCAAGGTGATGTCTTTGAGCTCCGTCCAGCCCTTACGCATAATGGAAATGGTCACCTTGGTCCCTTTAGGACCACGGAGGAGCTTTACCGCCTCGATAAGGCTCATACCCTTGGTGAGTTTGCCGTTTATCTTGATAATCTTGTCTCCGGATTTCAAACCCGCCTTCCAGGCCGGGGTGCCCTCGATCGGGGCCACCACGGTTAAGACCCCGTCTCGAATGGTGATCTCGATCCCGATACCGGTGAAGCTACCCTTAGTCTCGATCTGAAGTTCCTTGTAATCATCCGGCTTAAGAAAAGAGGAATGGGGATCCAGGTTAGAAAGCATCCCCTGAATGGCCCCGTAAATGAGATCCTTGGCCTCTACTTCTTTGACATAGCTCCGTTCGACCAGGTCTAGGACTTGAGAGAATAGCCGGAGTTGTTTGTAGATCTCGTCATCGTCTGAAGGGGCAGCAGAAACGGTAAAGGAGTGTCTCAAGGAAAAACCCAAGAAAAAGGCCAGAGAAAGGAGGATGATCAAGCACAAATGACCCCAAAATTTTGATTTTTGGCTGTTCATCTTTTCACCTCAAAAAACGAAGTTTACTGGTATCAAGCCAATCTAGCGGATTCTGTGGTTTGTCATGATATCTTAATTCGTAATATACTCCCGATTCACTAAAGGGTAGCTCGCCCACTTCACCGATCACCTCACCGGTCTTCACCTCTGCTCCGAGCTCAACCTCCAACTTACCGAGCCCGCCGATGATCGACAAGAAATCATAACCGTGATCAATAAAGACCACCTGCCCTTGCCCCTTGATCAAGGCGATCTTAGCCACCATTCCTCCATAAGGTGCCTTTACCGGCGTGCCCACCGGGGCGGAAATAAAGATACCAGGTTGATAAATGTTTTCCCCGGTTATCGGGTCTTTGTAAAGCCCAAAGAGACGCAGGACCACCCCTTCCACCGGAGGCAAAAGAAAGCCTTTGAGTTCTAAAAGCGGTACCCTGGGGGTAGCCCTTTCCCGTTCCTTTTCCTTGGCCAGGGATTCTTTTACGTTTTCCAATTCCTCCTTGGTAGATCTAAGTTCCTTGGCCAACCTTTCGATGGACTGATAAGCGGCCTCAAGGTGCTTTAGGGTCTCGCGATAAAGGCGTATGTTACGCCTGACCTCTTCAAGAAGGGCCAATTTTTCCTGACGAAGGGCCTTGAGGGTGGCCACTTCGTCTTCCAGTTGCTTCTTTAGGAGAGAAAGCCTTTGTTTCTCGGCCAAAACAAGCCTTCTTTCCCTGGCCAGATTCCTTTTTTCCTGAAGGAGTCTCAAGGCCATATTTTGGTCATGAAGGATGAGGAATTGAAAATATGTGCTTCGTCTGAGGGCTGTAGGAATATCGCCTGGGGCAAAGAGGAGGTTAAGCCAGCCGATCTTTCCGGTGGTGGCCAAGGTCTTGAGGCGTTCCCGAAATCGACTTTGCAGGCGGCGAACGCCCTCATCCTTCTGGGCGATTTGTTCCATCAATTGAGTCAACTCTCTTTCCCGACGGGCAATTTCTTCCTGTAAAACCTCGATCTCGGCCCTTTTCTTTTCGATCTTTTGGGCCAGGAGCTCTAATTCCTTCAAAATGGCGGCTTCCTTCTTGGTCGCCTCCTCAAGGAGGGCCTTTTCTTTGGCGATCTCCTCCTTGAGATCAAGGGCCAAGGAAGGACGGCTTAGTATCGCAAAAATCGCCGTGAGGCCCAATAACAACCACTTAGACAAAATGCTAACACCCCTCCAGAAAGGATGGCCATTTCTTTGGTCCTGAAGAACAAGAGTTTGGCCTCCATCCCGGGGAAGATCCCCCGCAAGGCCTGATCGAGATAGAAATGGAGGCCCCATAAGAGGAAAAGGGCAAAAGAAAGGGCGATGACCGCCTGCCAAAAGGCTAGGACAAGGAGCGGCCCCTGAACAAACCCCGGGGTAGCCCCTACTAAGGAAAGGATTTCCAGTTCTCGACTGCGATGTGAAAAGGAAAGCCGCACCGTGGCCCCGGCAATAAAGGCCGTGGCCCCGCCGAGCAAGAGGAGCCCGGTGAGGGAAAGGATCTCTAAGAAACGTTTAAGCCCGGCCAGACGTTCAAGCCAGCTCTTGGCGTATTGGACCCGCATCACTTGTGGGTAACGCGAGAGGTCTTGGGCCAGGGTCGGTAAGCGATGAAGGACCTCAAAGGGCCGTTTAAAGGAGACCTCTAATACCGGCGGCAGAAAGTCCGCCGAAACCCCGGCCAAGAGGTCTTTGTTTTCAAAAAGACAACGCAGGTCTTCCAGGACTTTGTCTGGTGATAAATAACGGACTCCTGCCACCTCTTTACGGCTACTGAGATCATCGATGACCTCTTGGGCCTTTTCGCGGGTAGTATGAGGTTCAAGGTAGATGTTTAGGACCAGTTCCCGGGCTAGTTGATTGGTAAAATATTCCAGATTCAGATAAAGGAGGGCAAAAAAGGAAAAAATGGTCAGACAAAAGGCAATGATGAAGGTAGACACCAGATAAAGAGCAGGAGCACTCTTAAATTCTCGCCAGGCCCGTCTCCAAAGGCTCACGGGTTGAGTAACCTCCCTTGATCAAGGACCAACACCCGGCGGTGTCTTTCCACGTAAAGGGCCTCATCGTGGGTGGCCAAGATGATGGTCGTTCCCCGGGCGTTAAGGTCTTCAAAAAGCTCCATCACCTCTTCGGTACGCCGAGCATCGAGGTTTCCGGTGGGTTCGTCGGCTAAAAGGAGCTTGGGATTGTTGACCACCGCCCTGGCCAGGGCCACGCGCTGTTGTTCGCCGCCGGAGAGTTGTTTGGCCAATTGTTTTTCTTTACCTGATAATCCCACGGCCTCAAGGACCCTTAAGACCCGCTTTTTGATCTCCCCCGGAGAAAGGCCCAGGATCTCCAGGGCCAGGGCCACATTTTCAAAGACCGTTCGACTCTCAAGGAGTTTAAAATCTTGAAAGACAACACCTATCTTGCGCCGCAGAAAGGGAATCTCTTGGCGCGAAAGCTTAGAGACCGGACGGTTCTCAAAAAAAATCTCACCGGTAGTTGGTCGTTCTTCACGGAAGATAAGCTTAAGGAGGGTGCTCTTACCGGCTCCGCTGGGGCCGGTGATAAAGAGAAATTCGCCTTTTTCCACCGAAAAGGAGACGTCTTCTAAGGCCTTAATATGCGGTTCGTAGATCTTAGAGACCTTCTCCACCCGTAAAATCGAGCTCATGGCCGCCTCGATTATAGCAAGGACGATCCCTTCGGCAAGCGTCCTCAAGGCATAGAATCGGCCTGCCGATTAGTTCTGTGAAATCACTTAAGGGGAAGGGCATGGCCAAGATCGACGCCTTTTTAAAGCTCATGGTGGATAAAGGGGCCTCAGACCTGCACATGGCCGCTGGTAACCCGCCTATCCTCCGTATTCACGGTGACCTTCAGCGGGTCAAGTACAAGATTTTAGAAAACGACGAACTAAAGGCCATGCTCTATGAGATCACCCCGGAGGAACGCATCAAGGTCTTTGAAGAGACCGGAGACGTGGATTTCGGCTTTGAATTACCAGGGCTTGCCCGTTTCCGTGTGAACCTATTCCAACAAAAACACGGAATCGGGGCTGTCTTTCGCCTCATCCCGAGCAAAGTCAAGACCGCTGAAGAATTAGGACTCCCGGGCATCGTCACCAAACTGGCCATGCTGCCCAAGGGCCTGGTCTTGGTCACCGGTCCCACGGGCTCCGGTAAATCAACCACCCTGGCGGCCATCATTGATTACGCCAATCGAAACCGCCAGGATCACATCCTCACCATCGAAGACCCCATCGAATTTGTCCATAAATCTCAGGGCTGTTTGGTCAACCAGCGAGAGGTAGGAGTCCATACCAAGAGCTTTGCCTCGGCCCTGAGGGCGGCCCTACGTGAGGACCCGGATATCATCCTGGTCGGTGAAATGCGAGACCTTGAGACCATCTCCTTGGCCATCGAGGCGGCCATGACCGGCCATCTGGTCTTGGCCACTTTACATACCTTAAATGCCGCCAAGACCGTAGACCGTATCATCGAAATCTTTCCCCATGCCCAGCAGCCCCAGATCCGATCAACCCTGGCTGATTCATTGCGGGCGGTGGTTTCCCAGACCATGTTTAAAAGAATTGATCGCCCTGGTCGGGTGGTGGCCTTTGAAATCCTCATCGCCACCCCAGCGGCCCGAAACCTCATCCGAGAAGGGAAGACTTATCAGATCCCCTCGATTATCCAGACCGGTCGGAAATATGGCATGATCAGCCTTGACGACTCTATCATGGAACTCTTGAAAAAAGGCATCATCAGCCCAGAAGAGGCCTTAAACAAGGCGGTTGATAAGTCCCGCTTCTTGCCATTTGTCAAACAGACGGATTTAGCTGATTTCACTGAGGTCTAGAGATGATCAGACCAGCAGAAGTAGCCAACCTCATTTCTTTGATGGCCAGGGTCCGCCCCCGGGTGAGTGACCTGATCTTTACCGCCGGGCGCCCCCTTCAGGTAGCAGCCGACGGAAAACTCCACCCGGTGGAGCTAGCCCACTTCAAGGTCGATGTCCTCACCCCCTTTCAGACGGAGGTCCTCTCCCTGGCCTTGATCGGTAATCAAGGACGGTTGCTCCGCGACCTCCTTAAACACGGCTCTGCAGACTTTTCCTACCATCTACCAGACGGTACCCGTTTTAGGGTCAATATCTTTTCTCGCCAAGGGACCTACAGCATTGTCATGCGCAAGCTGGCCTCCAAACCCCCTCGGATCAAAGACTTGGGGCTCCCGGAGGCCTGCTACCAAATGGCCAAGGAGAAGACAGGGATCATTTTGGTTACCGGAGCCACGGGGCAGGGAAAGACCACCACCTTGGCCGCCATCTTAGAAGAGATCAACCACACCGAACCCTTGCACATTATCACTCTGGAAGATCCGGTGGAATACGTGCACCAGCCGGTGAAAGCCACCTTCAATCAAAGGGAGTTAGGTACAGACTTTGATACCTTTGCCAGTGGTCTACGGGCGGCCCTACGTCAGGCCCCGCACATCATCCTGGTCGGGGAGATCAGAGATCGAGAGACCATGGAGATCGCCCTCTCCGCCGCCGAGACCGGACATTTGGTCTTCTCCACCATGCATACTGTAGGGGCTGGGAACACCATAAATCGAATCCTTGGCTTCTTTAACATCGAAGAAGAACGCCAAATAAGACTTAGGCTGGCGGATACCGTGCGCTGGATCGTGGGACAAAAACTGATCCCGAAAAAGGAAGGCGGTCGAATCGCCATCTTCGAGATTCTCTACAACAACATCCGGGCCAAAGAGACCATTATCCACGGTGAGGATGAAGGGCGAACCTTTTACGATATCATGAGCAAGGGTTCCCCTTATCACATGCAGACCTTTGATCAGCACCTCCTGAATCTCTACCAGGAAGAAATTATCACCGAAGAGACGGCGCTAGCCTATTGTACCAGGCGGGATATCGTTGGCCGCGGCATAGATATGATCAAATCCAAGAGGGGCGAAAAGACCAGCGATATCGAAGGCCTGGATCTAGAGATCGAAAAAGATTATTTGCGGAGGAGATGGTGATCGAGGCCCGCTGTGTCAATTGTGGCAAGAGATATCGGCTAAAAGGTGATCCGCAAGCCATGGATTTTTTGTCCCTCCCCTGTCCTGAGTGTGGAGGAATGCTTGAGGCCCTCGGGGGAGAAGGGACTTTCCAAGAAGAGTTCCTGCTGGACCGACCTTTAGCCTTGATCTACTGGGAGCTTACCGAAGACAAGGCCGGTTTTTTAAAGACTGTTAGCGGCTTAGGTTTTGAGCCCCGGATCTTAAAACGCCCTTCCCACCTAGTCCAGTGGTTGCGGTTTCACACCCCAGCTCTTTTGATCATCGTCAGCGAAGACCTAAAACAGGCCAAGATCCTCTTTAAAATCTTGGACACCGTGCCTGTTGCTGAACGGCGTGAAATATTTACCGTCTGGATCTCTCCTCAGGTCCGAACCATGGATCCACGGACAGCCTTGCTGAACAGCTTAAATCTAGTGGTCAATACCAGTGATCTTCCCCGCTTTTCAGAAATATACGAAAAATCGAAGAAATTGTGGGATGGATTTTACGCCCCCTTTCGCCAGGCCCAGGCCCAGATAGAAAAGGAACTCTGAACCAGAGACCTTGCCTAACTTTTACCCGAGCCTTACCTGTATGGCAGAATCTCAAACACAGGAGGGAAATATGCAGATCAGGAAGGCCGTTCTACCGGTAGCTGGATTGGGAACCCGCTTTTTACCAGCGACAAAGGCCATTCCCAAAGAGATGCTTACGGTGGTTGATCGCCCGACCATTCAATATATCGTCGAAGAGGCGGTCAATTCCGGGGTGAGTCAGATCATCTTGGTGACGGCCGCGGGCAAAGAGGCCATCGCCAATCACTTTGATTATTCTTACGAACTTGAGGCCTATCTCGAGGCCAAAGGTAAAAAGGATCTTTTGGAGGAAGTAAAACGGGTGACTGAGCTCATCGAAGACATCGTCACCGTGCGACAAAAAAAGCCTTTGGGTCTTGGACACGCCATCTTTGTCACTAGACACGTGGTAGGAAATGAACCTTTTGCCGTGCTTTTGGGTGATGACCTGGTCGATGCCGAGGTCCCTTGTCTTAAGCAGATGATCAGGGTGTTTGAAGAATTTAAGGGCCCAGTCCTTGCGGTGCAAAAGGTACCCAAAGAGGAGGTCTCCCGTTACGGGATTGTCGTTGGAGAAAGGGTCGCTGATCGGGTCTATCGGGTCTATGATATGAAGGAAAAACCCAAACCAGAAGAGGTAGATTCTGATCTGGCCATCATCGGGCGTTATATCCTTATTCCGGAGATCTTTGATTATTTGGCCAAGACCAAACCCGGGGTCGGAGGAGAGATCCAACTCACCGATGCCCTGGCGGCCCTGAAGGACGACCATCCGGTCTATGCTTACGAATTTGAAGGTACGCGTTATGATGCCGGTGATAAATTCGGCTTTATGCAGGCGGTGGTAACCTTTGCCCTTAAACACCCAGAACTCGGACAGAGGTTCAGAGATTACCTCAAAGAAAAGGTCAAAGAACTCTGACCTTCCATACCAGGGGAAGGCGACCGTAGAAGTTGCCCTCCCCTTGCCCTTGAATCCCCTTTCTTATCAAGCAAAAGAGCCCCTCCTGCCCGGGGTACGGGTGGTGGTCTCGGTAAAGAATCGCCGCCTAATCGGACTTGTGGTCAATGTCCAGGCCGGGTGTAGACCTGAACTCAGACCGATCGAAGAGATCCTTGACGAAATACCCATCGTCCCCGAGGAGCTCCTGAACTTCTTGAATTGGGTCTCTTCTTATTACTTAGTCCCTCTAGGAAAAGTAATTAAAACGGCCCTTCCTCCTGGTTTCTTAAAAGAGACAAGAAAAGGCCGCTTGCCCAAAATAGACCTCTCCGAGATGGACGGCTTTGAAGGAGAAGGGCCCATAATTTCTCACCGGACCCGAAATCTTCAAAAATTGGGCCTTGAGGCGGGCTCGGGTTTCAAAGTGAATATCTGGGCCGAATCACATCCGGAAAAACGACGGGAATTATTATGTCAGGCTGCGGCCTTGGCCCTGCAAAGGGGTTTGACCACCCTGATCCTGGTCCCGGAGATCGTCGATTTGGAGACCATCAAGGAACCCTTAGGAAGGGCCTTCGGGCCGCGCCTCTTGGTTTACTCAAGCCTCTTTTCGGCCAAAAGACGACAAGAGACCTGGGTAAAGGCCCTTTCTCCCCGACCAAAGGTCATCCTTGGTACCAGATCAGCGGTCTTTTTACCCTTGCCCAATCTCGGCCTGGTTATCGTTGAAAAGGAATATTCTTCTTCCCATCGGCAGGAGGAAGGGCTGCGTTACCAAGCACGGGACTTGGCCTTGATGCGGGCCAAACAAGCCGGGGCCAAGGTCCTCTTGGTCGGTCGTCTGGTAAGCGTGAAATCTTATTATTTGGCCAGCCAGAAACGCTATTCCTGGCTAAGTCCCCTAAAGAAACAGAGGGAAAGGCGCCTTGAGGTGGTCGATCTTTCTGGACAAAGGGGCTATTTTTCGCCTCGGCTCTTAAACGCCCTCAAGATGACCCTGGCCAGAGGACAAAAGGCCCTTCTTTTCCTGAATCGGCTTGGTTTCTCTCCGATACTTGCCTGCGAAGAGTGTGGCCATATCTGGGAATGTCCAAATTGCCAATGGAGTCTGACCTACCATCGCGACCAAGGGGTCTTACTCTGTCATTGGTGTCGTTATACCCAACCGGCCCCGCCGATCTGTCCGAATTGCGGTACCGGAGGGCTCAAGTTCCTCGGTGCCGGCACCGAACGTATTGAAGACCTACTTCGTCGTCTTTTCCCCGAGGCCAAGGTCTTACGGATAGACAGCGAGACCCTCAAAGGAAAAAGAGATCTAATCAAACTCAAAAAAGAGGCGCACCAGGCACAAATCTTGGTGGGAACTAGGCTCATCAAGCGCCTCGGGCGCATAGAAGATCTTGGTCTCATCGGCATAATCTTGCTTGACCTTGGGCTTAAGTTCCCCCATTTTCTGGCGGCTGAACGGACGCTTGAGATCTTGATCGAACTCTTAGAACTCCTGCCCCCTAAGCAGGGACGCCTTATCATTCAGACCAGAAACCCCGAGCATTATCTCTTGAAGGCCCTTTCCTCCGGGGATTATCAGTCCTTTTACCGCGAAGAACTAAAGAGAAGGGCGGCCCTTTCCTTTCCCCCTTTTAGCCGTTTGGCCTTGTTAGAATTTAGGGGAAAAGGAGAAAAAGAGGTGGAAGAGGCCGTCTTTTTGGCCCGAGAAATCCTTGAAGATGAGGTGGAAACCCTCGGGCCGGTAAAGGCCCCTCTTTATCATGTAAAGGGCTTCTATCGATGGCACTTGTTGGTCAAGGCCAAAAATTTTGCCCTCTTGCAGAGGGCTTTACAAGGCCTTAAAGGGGTTTCCGATAGACTTCCCAAAAGAGTACAATTAATGATAGAAATAGATCCAGAAGAGATGTTTTAAATCTCTTGCCAAGAATAACGGGCATCAGTAAGATGCATTGAAAATGGACGATGATAAATTTTTGCCTTCCTATGGAAGGTATAAAAACAGCAAAAGCAGATTTTCAGGAGAGGGAATGGTTTCACCCCGTTTAGGCACCCACGGTAGGGGCGTCACCCGTTCTTCCAAACAGGCCCTGATCAACTTTGATCTCAAACCCGAGGAACTTGAGGCCTACCTTGACGAGTATCTGGTCGGGCAACAAGAGGCCAAGGCCATTTTGGCCACCAAGATGTGCACCCATTTCCATCGGGTTCGTTACATGCTTGAGCGCGGGGGGCGCTTTAATGATACTGGGTTCGTCAAAAACAATATCATCATGATCGGCCCCACTGGAGTGGGTAAAACCTACATGGTCAAGTTGGTGGCCAATCGTCTAGGGGTCCCCTTTGTCAAGGGGGATGCCACTAAGTTTAGCGAAACAGGATATGTCGGTGGGGACGTAGAAGACCTCGTCCGCGATCTGGTCCACGAAGCCGATGGCGATATAGAACGGGCCAGGTTTGGCATCGTCTATCTCGATGAGATAGACAAGATTGCCTCAAGTGGCCATCTCATCGGTCCTGATGTCTCGCGCACCGGGGTGCAAAGGGCCCTTTTAAAACCCCTCGAAGAGACCGAAGTTGAACTCCGTGTCCCCCATGATCCCGTTAGCCAGCTTGAGGCCATCGAGTATTATCGGCGCACTGGTCAGCGTAAACGCCAAACCATCAACACGCGCTATATCCTCTTTGTGGTAAGTGGGGCCTTTAACGGGCTTGAAGAAATCATCAAAAAGCGCCTCCACAAACAGGGCCTGGGCTTTATAGCCGAGGTGGCCTCTAAGAAGGACGTCCAGGTTAATTATCTCCGCTTTGTAAGGACCGAAGACCTCATCGAATACGGCTTTGAGTCCGAGTTTGTCGGGCGTCTGCCGGTCATAGCCGTCTTTGATCCCCTGACTATTGAGGAACTCTATCTGATCCTCTGTAACCCCAATAGTCCGGTGATTGTCAACAAAAAGCGCGATTTCCGAGCCTATGGTATAGACTTGGTCTTTGAAGACGCTGCCCTTAGGCGGGTGGCGGAATTAGCGGAGGCGGAAAAGACTGGAGCTAGGGCCCTAGTGAGGGTGCTTGAACGCACCTTGGTTGCCTTTGAAAAACGTCTCCCTACCTTGGGTCTCCCTTTCTTGGTGGTCTCAGAAGACCTGATAAACGACCCCAAGGGTGTCCTTGAGACGATCAACGCCAATCCCCATGCCCCGGAGCTTGAGGCCCGATATATAAAGGCCTTAGAAGAGGAGCGCGAACGAATCCGAAAATTTATCGTTCAACGGGAAGAAATTTTTTACAAGGCTTATGGTCTTAAATTGAGCCCAGCTCGGGTTGATCTAGCCATAGAGATTCACCGGCGGGAAGACTTAGATCTACATCAGGCCATTGAAGAGCTGTGCCTTCTGCTTCGGCAGATCAAAAACTACGAACGAAGCTTTGAACGACGGACCGGGTTTAAGGTCATCTTTTCGGAAGAAGCAGTAGATCGGATCTTGAAACACGTCCTTGAAATAGACCAAGGGGTCTATGCCTATTGTGACCGCATCGTCAATCTCTTGGAGTATGGCCTGCGTCTAGTAAACGAAAGGACCGGGCAAGGACGTTTCGTCCTCCCGCCTGAGGCCATTGATTCCCCAGAAGTTTATCTAAATCGTCTAGTCCGTAGGACTTACGCCTCCACTTAAACCCATGGAAAAGAAAAAGATACTCCTAGCGGTAGCAAAGGGCTTGGCTATTGATCTAGAAAAGATGGTCCGGGAACTGGGCTTTGACATCGTCCAGGCCAAGGACGGGCAAGAGGTCCTTGACTTGGCCCGAGAGGAAAAACCGCGACTCATTATCCTTGAAAGGAATATTCCCATCCTTGACGGAATGTCGGTTACCGTACTCCTTAAGGACCATCCTGAGACCAAAGGCATTCCCATCATTGCTGTCTGTGAAGGACAATGCCTACAAGATCAAGAAAAGGCCCAAGACGCTGGGTGTGACGCCTACCTCAATCGCCCGGTAAGCTTTGTCGAACTCAAGGCCACCATCTACAAATACATTAAGGCGAGGTGAAAGAGTGATCGGTATTTCTAAACTCTATTGCGGTACGATTGAGGCCTCTGACCCCCTGCGGTATGGTCGGAGGGCCAAGGATCTCCCCTCACATTTGCTCCAGTTTTCCAAAGATAAAAAGCCAGTTGTGGTCTGGAACGTGACCAAGCGTTGCAATCTTCGCTGTATTCATTGTTATGCCTATGCCACACCCAAGGCAGACCCAAACGAATTGACCACCAAAGAAGGGATGGCCTTGATCGAGGACCTGGCCCAGTTTGGCTGCCCGGTCATCCTCTTCTCCGGCGGGGAGCCGCTCATGCGAGAAGATATCCTTGACCTTATCCACAAGGCGGTCTCCCTGAAGATACGCGCTGTGCTTTCGACCAACGGTATCCTGATCGATCGGGCCTTGGCCAAGGAATTGAAAAAGTTGGGGCTTTCCTATGTAGGCATTAGCATCGATGGGCTGGAAGAGGTCCATGATCGCTTTCGAGGAGTGAAGGGAGCCTTTACTAAGGCCTTACAGGCCATTGAAAATTGTCAGGCCGAAGGGATCAAAGTAGGGCTTCGTTTCACCATCAACCGCCTAAACGCCCAAGAGATTCCAGGGGTCTTTGACCTAGTCGAAGAGATGAAGATCCCGCGGATCTGTTTTTATCACCTGGTCTACG
>CAZROA010000060.1:0-7279 GCA_964601575.1 uncultured Thermodesulfobacteriota bacterium | reverse complement strand
AAATTCATCTCCCACCTCCCTTTAGAAAGTTTATAGGGTTTGGGAAAATTAGAAGAGATCGAGGAAGGTTAAATAGAGGAAATAGAGTAGTTTAGTTAATGAAGGGCCGTATTTAGTTGTCGTGCGATCTTGAAATATCGCTATTTATAAACCCTCTCTTTAATATAATGCAAAGCATATACCAATTATGACCATCAAAAATCATCACAAAAATTGTAAATTTTTACTGATTAGTTCAAAAAATATCAAAAATTTTTTGATACAGGAAAAAGTTTTCTCAAAATAGGAAAAATTTTTCGCATTTTAAGAAATTATTTTCCATTTATTAGAAATAAATTTCTCATTATAGGAAAACTTTTTCTTAATTTAAGAAAAAGTTTTCCTATTAAGAACTAAAGGCCTCGTTAAGCAAAATGATAACTTCTTATTTTCTTGGTGAAGTGATTTCGTCGATGGCCTTACCCAGTTCACGCCAGGCCCGACCAAAGGCCTCCAGATCCCCTTGACGCAAGGCCTCTTCTGCTCGGCGATATATCTCAAGTATTTCTTTAAGACCGGAGGGCCCGGTGATCTTGGGCTTAGACACCTTTGGAAGGACTTCCTCTATGGCCTCACCAAAGATGGCCTCAAGGGCCTGTTCTAGGGTACGTCCCATGCGGATCTCGTTTTCATAGGCCACGATGACGCGTTTTAATTCAGGAATTTGCCCGCTTTCCGCCTTAAGATAAAGAGGTTGCACATAGAGGAGATTACCCTCAATGGGGATGATCAAAAGGGTACCCAGGATGACCCGGCTTCCCCGCTGGTCCCATAAGGAGAGTTGGCGCGAGATCTCTGGGTCTTGGTTAATCCGGCTCTCGATCTGTTGCGGACCGTAGACCAGTTTCTGTTTGGGAAAGCGGTAAACCAACATCTGGCCATAGTGTTCTGGATCACACCGCACACACATCCAGGCCGCTAAGTTGTGCTTACGAGCGGGATTAAAAGGAATCATCAAGATGAACTCAGCCTTCTTTTCTCCAGGAAGCTTCATGATCGTGTAATAAGGGCGCATATAGCGCTTTTCGTTTTTAAGACTCCTAGGAATCTCCCAAAGGTCTTCCTGGTTATAAAAGACCCGGGGGTTACGCATGTGATAAGCACCAAAGAGTTGGGCCTGGAGAAAAAAGAGAGTGTGCGGATAACGGATATGTCGTCTCAAATCAAGACGCATCTCGCTTAGAGGATGAAACATCCCGGGAAAGATCTTTTCGTAGACCCGAATGATCGGATCCTTGGGATCTTTGAGATAAAAACTCACCGTTCCATCATAGGCATCCACTACAGCCAAAACCGAGTTGCGAATGTAATTACCCACCCCACTCACCCGTCGAGAATAGGGATAGCGATCCGAGGTGGTATAAGCATCTACCAACCAATAGAGACGGCCATCTTGGCCGATCACCAAGTAGGGATCGCGATCAACGTGTAAAAAGGGGACCAACCGGCGCACCCGGTCTCTTATCGAACGATAATAAAGGACCTTACTTTGGCTGGTAATATCTCCAGAAAGCAAGATCTTACTCGAACCAAAGCGCAGACTAAAAAGGAGCCGTCGAAAAAGACCCCCTACCCTTACTCCGGTCTTCCCCTGATAATTAGTGTAGACATTGCTCTCCCCCGCTGGGTAATCAAATTCTTTGGCCTTGGTATCAACCAGCACATATTCGTTGGCCAACTCCCCGAAATAAATCTCCGGTCTGGTGACCTTGATGTCGCATTTCGAGACCGGAGGGATGTCTTTAATGAGAAGTTTAGGAAGCCCCTCCTCGGTCACTTCATTGACCACCCCTAAGGTCAAACCATAACCGTGAGTATAGATTAAATGTTCATTGATCCAGGAACGACTTGGCAGATCATCATAGGAAAGCTCTCGGGCTGAGAGCATTATCTGACGCAACTCACCATTTATGAGATAGCGGTCATTATCCACTGAAACAAATTTGTAATAAGTGCGTATCTCTTGGATCTGACTGTAGGTCTCAAGTAAGGGCTGATGATCCCAGAGGCGGATGTTCTTGATGGTCGTGTTATTTCGGGCCAAGATCTCCCGATTAAGCCTTGGGCCGAATTTGAATTCTTTTTCATCCACGGCGTTTAAGCCAAAGGCCCGACGCGTGGCCTCAATCTCATAGGCCAGGTACTTCTTTTCTCTCTCAAGCTCATTCGGCTGGACCACATAGCGATGGACCAACCCAGGAAGGAGCTGAAGGCCAACAAAATAAAGAAGGGCATAGGCTATAAGCAGGCCGAAGAGTATCTCCTTCTTGGGCCGCATGACGAAGACAGCGGAAAGGACTGCCGCGACCAGGGAAAGGAGGGCCAAGGCCGAAAGCACCGGCAGGACCACCTTGGCCTCGGTAAATCCAGCCCCAAAGACCACCCCTCGTTCGTCAAAGAGGAGATCCGCCCGGTCAAGCCAAAGGTCAAAGGCAAGTCGTAAGAAGAAAAGAGCAGCCATCAGGGCCACGTAGCGTCTAAAAGGCGTGCTCAGCCGAAGCTTCCAGCCCCCATAGGTCTCAAAATGGCCAAGCACGGTGAAGAGAAAAAAGCCCAAACCAGCACAGACCACCCAGAGCCCAAAGGTATAGTCGACCAAATATCTCAAAAAGGGCAGACGAAAGACAAAAAAGGAGAGATCTAGGTGAAGTAAGGGATCGGTCTGGCCAAAGGGCTGAGAATAGAAGAAGAGCAGGGCATCTTCCCAAAATCCCGCTGCCGAGAGCCCGAAACCCAAGGCCAAAAAGAAGGCAAGGAGCTTAAGCAAAATACGAAACTTATTGCTCAGCCACTCCCGTAAACGGGGATCAAGGATGTTAGACCAGACGGCATTTTTAGAGGCGCTACGGTGGACCAGGAGGCCGTTTAGATAAAAGAGCCCACCAGCCAAGGCCCCGGCGGCAATGATCAAGATGGCTTGAACCCAAAACTTGATCAGAAAGACCTTAGTAAATCCTAGGTCTTTAAACCAAAGATAATCCGTATAGTAGGAAACGAACGGATTCCCCACCAAGGCCAAGAGAATGAGCAAGGCTATTAATAAAAAAATGAGACGACTAAGCATAATCTTCTAAATAAAAGGCCCCTTCTTTATTCTTTGGCCAGGTTTAAGAGTGAACCGGCCAAAATAATCTCTCGGTCCCTTTCGGTGAGATCCAGCCGACCCTTGATGTACCCTTTACCCACGATCTCAATCTCTATCTCCTTCGCTCCAGAAGAAAGGACTTCTCTCACCCTTCGGAAGATCAATTCATCTCCTGGCTCCAGTTTCTCATAGTCTGCTGGATCAGCAAAGGTCACCGGTAAAATGCCAAAGTTTATCAGGTTGGCCTTGTGGATACGAGCAAAGCTCTTGGCCAACTTGGCCCGGACACCGAGATATCGCGGGGCCAGAGCGGCGTGTTCCCGCGAAGAACCTTGGCCGTAATTTTCCCCGCCGACAATAACCACCGCCTGGCCTTTTTCTTTAAGGGCCAAGGCCTTCTTGGAAAATTCAGGATCAATGGCGGAAAATACGTATTCGCTAATGGCCGGTAGATTGCTCCTTAGGGGAAGGATCTTGGCCCCAGCTGGCATAATGTGATCGGTGGTGATGTTATCCCCCACTTTGAGTAATACCTGGCCCTTGAGCTCTTCAGGCATGGATTCAAACCGAGGGAGGGGCACAATGTTAGGTCCGCGGATAATTTCTACTTTTTGAGCCTGTTCTTCGGGAAGCGGCGGCAGGAGGAGAGAATCATTTATGATGAACTTTTCGGGTAGCTTGATCTCTGGGTAGGCCCCAAGTTTTCGTGGATCAGCGATGTGGCCAGCCAGGGCCGAGGCCACCGCTACCTCCGGGCTTACCAGATAGACCTGGTCGTCTTTGGTCCCAGAACGACCAGGAAAATTACGGGTAAAGGTGCGTAGAGAAATAGTCCCGGTGGCCGGGGCCTGACCCATGCCAATACACCCAAGGCAGCCACACTGATGAATCCTTCCCCCAGCGTGGATGATCTCTTTCAAAGCCCCTAGGGCATCGAGGTTTTCAAGCACTTGAAGGGAACCAGGATTGATTTCAAAAGAGACCTCGGGATGGACCTTTCGCCCCTTCAAAGTCTCCGCCACGATCAAAAGATCGCGCAGAGAAGAATTAGCACAAGAACCGACGATCACTTGGGCCACGGGTCGGCCTTCAAGTTCAGCTACAGGTTTGACGTTATCCGGAGAAGAAGGACAGGCGGCCAGAGGTTCAAGACTCCCCAAGTCAAGCTCAATAATCTCGTCATATCGGGCGTCTTCATCAGGCAGGAGTTCTTGCCATTCTTCCTCTCGTCCCTGGGCCCTTAACCAGGCCCTAGTCACTTCGTCAGAAGGGAAGACACTGGTGGTGGCCCCCATCTCCGTGCCCAGGTTGGCGATAGTCGCCCGGTCAGGCACCGAGAGGTCTTTCACTCCCGGGCCAAAATATTCGAGGATCTTCCCCAGAGCACCTTTGACGGTAAGTTTTCTAAGCATCCAAAGGGCCACGTCTCGGGCCGAGACCCAAGGAGGAAGCGAGCCAAAGAGACGTACACCCACGATCTTGGGCATAAGGAGATGAAATGGTTTGCCGGCCATAGCCATGGCCACATCAAGCCCACCGGCCCCGATGGCCAGCATCCCACAACCCCCAGCCGTTGGGGTATGGCTATCCGAACCAAGGAGGGTCTTCCCCGGGCGGGCAAATCGTTCCAGGTGGAGTTGATGACAAATCCCATTCCCCGGACGAGAAAACCAAAGACCATAACGGGCGGCTATGCTCTGGAGAAAACGGTGATCATCGGCGTTTCGAAAATCGGTCTGCAAGAGATTATGGTCTACATAGGAGACCGAAAGCTCGGTCTTGACCCGCGGGATACCGATGGTCTCAAATTCAAGATAAGCCATGGTCCCGGTGGCATCTTGAGTAAGGGTCTGGTCGATGCGAATAGCAATAGGAGTGCCTCGGCAAAGCCTTCCCGAGACAAGATGACTCTCAATCAGCTTTTCCGCCACAGTAAGACCCATGAGAAACCTCCTTGTCTAGTCTGGGAGGAGCCCAAAGGGCTCGGGAAATTTTTCTTTCATCACAACCAAAAGTTCAGAGATAGCTGGACGCAAAGGATGGTCTTCTAAGGCCAGAAAGCGGGTAAAAAGGGTCATATAGGAGATAAGAGGGGCCAGGAGAAATCCCCGCCTCGCCACCGCCTGAGGTAAGAGGAGCCTTTTTAAGGGTTCAGGAAAGGCCTCCAAAGAGGCTAAATATCGGTCGGCTATCTCCCCCACCTCTTTGGGGACCTCAAGGGACAAGATCCAATCCTCAACGACCTTTTGACCTAAGAGGGGGCGAAAACCAAGTTCAAAGAGTTCAACTAAATCACCTTCGGCCAAGAGAAAAGAACTCAAGACATAATAATGACGCATGCGAACAGGGAGCTCTAGGGCCAAGGTCTCTTCCGCCGAAAGGGCCCGGTAAGAAATACCGAGGGGGGGAAGGATACCGTGTTTGGGCCAGAGATCTTCAAAAAAAGGTTTGTATTGCTCACAAAGAAAGATGAGCAAGGCCTTAACCACTTTTTGCTCTTTGTATTCACGATAAAACTCTCGAAAGGCTGCCAAAGAACCGGAGATGATATAACGTCGGCGTTCGAGTTTATCGATATTGAGAGAAGTTGGCTGCTGCTCTAGGAGTTTGACCACCGGAGTCTCACTATCAACCGAAAGCTCAAGGACCAGAGCCACGGTGTGCAGACGTTCTTCTTCTGAAAGCCCCCCTCCGGCCTTCTCAGACAAGAGAGAAATTTTCTCTTCCAAGGCCAGACCAAAGGGGGCCTCGTCTACCAAACGAATTTCCGGCTGTCTGAACCTTACCTTAACCACGGCTCTTAGGGTTATCAGATTTAGGGGACCTAAGCAATCTCTAAGGAAGCGATTTCCGTGCTTGAAGGCCGCTTGACTCTTAAGAAGACTTTCTTTACCCCACGGGCCTTGGGGGCATAACGCACAAGGAGTTTGGCCGCGGTCTTTAAGTCCTTCTCGGTGGGTTCACCGAGTAGAAGTCCGGTTGGCCCGGGAAGGTCCTGTATCTTAATAATGGTGTCTTCCTCTTTGGCCAAGGTCATAAGCTTTTTGTTTTCAAGCTCAGTGCGTCCAAGGATCAACCAACTGTTTTCCAGAGGAAAATGCCGGCCAAAGGTAAGAAGCTCGGCTTCCCGGGGGGTGAACTCCCCTTTCCAGTCTAAAAATTTTTTAAAACGCTGGGCCAGATTGGGATCGGTAAGCAGACACCCCCCGGCTGGGGAAGGGATCTCTTTCAGGTCAAACTCCTTGGCCAAGGCAAGCTGCCGCTTGCGCCCACGACCAGACAAAGAAAAGAGCTTCTCTCGATCCACTAGGCCTTGTCTCTCGGGTTCAGACATCCAGAGCTTCTTGGCCGAAAGGGGCCTCAAGACCAGGTCTGTCACTCCAGCCTCTTTCTCGATGTGACGCAAGGTATTGCGCTGCTGGGTCATGGGACGCTGGCCCACTACCTCGCCGGTGGCCAAAAAATCCGCCTGAAACACGGGAAGGAGCTCCTTGGCCCTCTTGAGCATCAAGATGCGACAGTCGATACAGGGATTAAAGGCGCGGCCATAGCCGTGACCAGGTGCGGCGAGCATTTTTAGAAAATCTTCGGTAAGGTCAACCACCGCCCCGGAAAAGCCAAACTTTTTCGAGACCCAACGGGCAAATTCTTCCTCACAGCCCTTCCAGTGCCAGCCAAAAAAGGGCGTGATAAACCGTAGAGCCACCACCTCCACACCCTGGGACTGAAGGACCTTTCCGGCAAGGATGCTATCCAGGCCTTCGGAGAAGAGGAGGAGGGCACGTGGTCTCTTCATCTCATCCCCAACATCTTGGCCGCCAGTTCACGAGCCTCCTTCTCTCCCAACATTCGGGCTATCTCCTCCACCCGTTCCTCTGGAGAAAGGGCCTTGATCTTGGTGCGGGCCTCTTCGGCATCGCTTTCCTTCTCCACCACAAAGTGGTGGTCAGCCAAGGCGGCGATCTGCGGGAGATGGGTGACGCAGATGACCTGCTGGTGTCTGGAAAGCTCCTTTAACATGGCCCCGACCTTGGCCGCAGTAAGGCCTCCGATGCCGGCATCCACCTCATCAAAGATCAAGACTTGGGTCTTCTGATCTTCAGAAAGGGCGGTCTTTAGAGAGAGAAAAATCCGGGAGAGCTCACCACCTGAGGC
>CAZROA010000059.1:0-5311 GCA_964601575.1 uncultured Thermodesulfobacteriota bacterium | reverse complement strand
TTATTAATGGTCTCCTCGTAGAGCTGGCGCCCCTCAGGCACGGCCTCAAAGGAGGGCGGCAGGACGAATTTATCCACCTCAGTGTAACGATGGGAGCGCTGATTGAAATTGAGCCAGGTATGGCGCACAAATTGATGGGAGAAGAGCCGACTAAAGCCTTCTACCAAGACGGCCAACCAGCCAAAAGGGGCCGTAGACTCAGGGGCTACGTCAATCACTATCACTTCCATCTGATCAAATAGCCCGGGCAAGAGCTCGGGCGGTCTCTCGGCCCAGTCTCCTAGGCGGCCCTCTTCCATTAATTTGGGTTCACCATTCGGCTCAAAGGCAAAACACAGACAACGAAATTCCTTCCAGGCCTTGCTGGCTTCAAGGGAGGCAGAAAGTACCTCCTGAAAGGCTTCCTCTTCAAGGACCTCGGCCAGGTGCCTTAAATTCAGACAAAGGGCCTCGCCTTCGGGCGTCCACCAGGCCTTATAAAAGGCGCAGGCTAAAGAGGCCTTTTCTTCCTTGGTAAGACCTTTGACCGAAACGACCAAAGGGGAATGGGCAAAGATGCTGGTGTGTCCGGAGGTCTTAAGCCGCATGAGAAAGGCCAGGAGTTTTTCCGGTTGACGAAAGCGTTCTTCGGCAAAGAGGGCCAATGGTTTAGTGGAGGCATAACAGATCCTGGCCCCGAGGAAGCTCAAAAATAAGGTGTCTTTAAAGAGCGCCGGGCCCCTTTCTGCAATCAATCTCTCCCAAAAGGCCTTCTGAAGGGTCTGGTTCTTGCTCAGGTATTCGTCAAGTTTGAGCATAAGGCCTCCTACAGGGGTCAGCGATAACCTCCGGTGCTCCCGAAACCGCCGCGGGAGTCTCCTTTCGGAGGGGCGGCTAATTCCTCTACCTCGACCTCGGAAAGCACCTGAAGAAGGACCAATTGGGCAATCCGTTCCCCGGCCTCGATCAGCACTGGTTCGGTTTTGAAATTTAAGACCGGGACCATGAGTTCGTCGTCCTCTCCGCAATAGTCAAAATCGATTACCCCTACCGAATGGGGAAAGATGAGCCCCTTTTTGCGAAAGAGAGAAGATCGGGGAAAGATAAACATGGCAAAGGGTTTGGGGGCCTCGATGACCAAGCCTGTCCTGACCAAGGCCTGGGCCTTTGGGGGCACTTCGGTGGCCTCCAGGGCAAAGAGATCAAAACCGATAGACTCCCCAGAGGCCTTTTCCGGCAGTCTTGCCCGTGGGTCCTTCCGCCAGATCCGCAGTTTCATCACCACACCCTGATCTCTTCCCAATCGGTCTTGAGTCTCTTCAAGAGCTCTAGGCCCTCGAGGAGAAGCACCCCTGTTTCTAGCACATCTAACCCGGATACGAAACGGCACAAGCGTGCACTCTCGAGGGTTTTACCAAAGATTTCTGTTCCAAGGCCGGCCTTCTTTTCCAAGAGGGCATAATCTTCCTTACGCACACGGATTTTTCGGCCTTTTTCCGAGAAACGTCCGATCTCTTTGAGGGCCAAAAGGAGTCGCCAAGTGTGCGGGGTCACCGGAAAATTTACTCCCTCAGGCACTCCGGAAAGCCCTTGTTTGATCTTTTCTCCGGCCTCGGTAAGGGTGTAGAGATTGCCCGGCCAGAGATCCACCAGGCCCGAGGCCAATAACTTACGCAGGGCATGGAGGACGTGAGGGTGTTCTTTTTCCGGGAACATCTCAAGGACTTCGGCCTCACTTATTCCGCGCCAAAGGGGAAGACGGCGCAAGACCAACATCTCTTCCCGGGTGATTACCGGCAGGCGCTCGATAGCCGAAGCAATTTCCGCTAGAAGGACCCCTCTGCTGCTGGGATAACCATTTCCCAAGATCCCTTGGCCTTCGGCCTTGAGCACCCATGTGTCGTCTGGGGAAAGGTTTTCGGTCCGGGTGACGGTAAGGGCCATCACCGCCTGGGCATGGACCGGTGAGAGGTCTCCTAGAGCTAGGAGTTTTTCTCCCCATTCGGTGAGCTCATAAGTACCTTCTTCGGTGGTGCGGATGAGCCGAAAGCCCTCTAAGCGGTAGAGACTCTGTTTGATCCTAAACGGATCGTTGATCTCTTTGGCCGCCAGAAATTCTTCAATGCCTTCCATGGTCTTTACCGGAGCCTCTTTTACCGCCTGAAGCACGGTAAGATTCCAACCACTCAGATCAAGGGAAGGATTGACCACGATAGGGTTAAAAAAGAGCCTGGCCGCGGCCAGGAGGTGTCGCCCGGGGTAGGTAATCTCACCTTTGGTGTCGATGGCCCCAAGTCTTTCCAAGGCCTTGGTCCTTTCTCCGGCCAAGATACTCTTAAGCACGCCAATATTGAGAAGGACTTCTGGGACCAACCCGGCCTTCAAGGCCGCTCGAATCTGGTTGCCAACACCGGTTAAGGAATAGAACTGCCCCTCTGGGAGGCTAAAGACGAGCAGTCTCTGGGCCTCTAGTTCAAAGATATGATTAGCTGGTACCCCTTCAAGAAAACTCTTCCTTGCCGGCCCTGGGGGTATCTCCCCTAAAGTCTTAGCCACCGCTGGGGTCACCGCCAGTTCCACCTCAGCCTTGCGATAGGCCTCAAGAATGGCCTGCCCCCACGGTAACAAACGACCATTTCGGGCCAGCCCCCGTCTTTCTAATTCGCGATTTAGCTCCGGATCAAAATCCGTTCGCCCTTGGGCCTTCTCGCAGACCATAAGCAGGCTAATGACCTCTGAGCCGATCAGCCGGAAGCCTTCTGAAAGCTCAGAGAGATTGAGTCCACCTTCTTTTTCCGCCATCTCAAAGGATTCGAGCAGCAAAAGACCTGATCGAGTGAGGGTAAAATCATCTTCTTCCTCGGTTACCAGACCAGCCAAACGAAGATGTAAGAGCAAATCCAGGTCTTCCTCGGTAAGTTGATCGAGCACTCGGCTAAGGGCACCTCCTTCTTTGGCCTTTTTCTCTAGGCGACGCAACATATTCAGGTGCTTCACGGTGACGATCATCGCTCCCACCTCCTTTTACGGTGATGACCCAAGGTCTCACTCAACCAAAGCCCATGAGTAAGGTAATCACCAGCAGGTCTTAATCAACGGGATTTGGTTTCCCCTAGGCCCGGCGTTTGAAGACCCACAACATGTGGCTACGGGGGAACTCACGGGAGATGAGGCGAGAGAGGAGCTTTTCGAGTTCTTTTAGGCCGGTGGCTTGGTGGTCTTCCTGAAAAAAGCCTCGTTCCTCAAGGCGGAAGCCATGGGCTAGCTTGATAATACGGACTAAACGGTTGCGTTTTTTACACAATAGATCCAGACATTCTCCTTCTTTAAGAGAAGGAACTTGTTCCATTACCCAACGCCTTGCCTTTTCGATTGTAATTCTAGCCATCGTCCTTGATTGATATTCTTTTAGAAGTTGCTTTTTTTAGCCATTTTTGTTAAGCAAGAAATGGCTGATTTAATCAAGCCTAGAGGGGATTTTCTTTAAATACCGATGAGTAGTTTTGAATACCAAGGTTTTAAGTTACGAACACCTTGCTCTTTTATTGCTGACCTTGACGGCCAAATATTAGAAAAAAATGAGGCCTTTAAACAAGCCTTTAAAGATATTCAAAACTTTACCGAACTCTTGATCTATCCCGAAGAATGGCAACGTATTACTGCCTATCTCCAGGCCGGCGGAATTATTCAGGGTTGGAGGTTAAGGCTTCAAAACGAGAAAGGCCCGGAATGGGGAGAACTTTTTGCCTCTTATGATGAGCCTAACAAGATCATTGGCCTTTTGTTTGACGTTTCTACCCGAGTCAAGACCGAGGAGGCTTTAAAAGAGGCCCTAGTCTGGCGTCGGGTCTTGCTTGATGCCATTCCGCAGGCGGTAATCGTCGCTGATTTTGAGACTGGTATGCTCCTTGAGGTAAACGTCGCGGCCAGGCGTCGGTTTGCCTTTCCCTCTCCAAGGTTAGAAAAATTTAGGGTCTCAGAGCTCTTTAGTAACCCTAGAGATTGGGAATTGCTCAAAAAGGAACTGAAGGAGCGAAACAGGGTGGTCTTCAACACCCGGCAGCAAGGCTTTGCTGGCCACACCTTCCCGGCGGAGATTCATGCCCGTCGTTTTGCTTATCAAGATGAAGACAAGATCATCCTGGTCATTGATGACAGCTCAAAGAAAAAAGAGACGGAAAAACTACTCTTCTTACTCTTTTCTGCCCTAGAACACGCCAACGAGTCTGTCATCATTACCGATCGGGAAGGGAAGATCATCTACGTCAATCCGGCCTTTGAACGCACCTCAGGTTATTCTTTAGAAGAGGTCTTGGGAAAGACCCCATCTATCTTGAAAAGCGGGTATCACTCTGCTGAATTTTATCAGAACCTCTGGTCAACCATTCTTTCTGGACATACCTGGCGTGGCCGAATAGTCAACCGCCGAAAGGATGGTCGCCTCTATACCGATGAGGTGACCATCTTTCCTGCTCGGGATGAATCCCTCGAGATCTCCCATTTTGTAGCCATTCAGAGGGATATCACAAGAGAGCTGGAGATCGAGAGTCATCTCCAGCAAGTGGCCAAGTTAGAGGCCATTGCCCAATTGGCCGGGGGTATTGCCCATGAATTCAATAATATCTTGACCACCATTAGCGGTTATGCTGAACTCCTGCTCATCAAAAATAAACCGGATAAAAAGACCAGGGCTGCCTTGGAGACTATCCTCTCCCAGGCCAAACGGGCTGCCCATTTGGTCAGTCAATTACTCGATTTCAGCCGACGCAGTAAACCGGAAAAGACCACCTTTGAACTGGGGGCCTTTATCGAGGACAACCGCAAGTTATTTGAAGGCGTCCTTACCGAGCAAATAGAGCTAGAAATTGTTATCCCTGAGAAAAAATTCTTTGTTTACGCCTCTCCTTCTCAGCTCAAACAGGTCTTTTTTAACCTGATCATCAACGCCAGGGACGCCATGCCGAGTGGGGGCAAAATTACCTTCTCCGTAGAGGAAAGTACCCTTCCTCCTGAGCACCGGAGCCCCTTTTCTGAGACCAAGAGATGGGTCAAGATCACCATTTCAGATACCGGACATGGTATTTCTCAAGAAATCTCGGCCCGTATCTTTGAACCCTTCTTTACTACCAAGGTCAATGGCACCGGCCTGGGCTTGGCCCAGGTTTATGGTATTGTCAGAGAACATGGAGGTTACATCCAGGTAAGGAGTATCCCTGGCCAAGGGACGACCTTTGAGATCTTTCTCCCCTTGGCCGAGGCCGAAGAGAGTCAGCAAAAATCCCTTTTTGAAGATTTGTAAAAAGGGAATTCCCAGTAATCTTTGGCCAGATCT
>CAZROA010000058.1:0-5143 GCA_964601575.1 uncultured Thermodesulfobacteriota bacterium | reverse complement strand
TTATCCAAAGAGGGCCTTCCCAAGACTATGTCTCTCTTCAATCAGCCCTTTTTAGACCTCTCTTCTACCTGAAATTTTTAATTTTTACCCTCTTCCAGTCGATATCTAAACTTGAAACTACCTCCCAAGGAGTGAGGCCAATGCGTTCACTGGTAAGGTTTATAGTCTTTATTTTTGGTCTTCTTTTGATCACTGCCTGTGGATATTCGGTAAAGGAAAATATCTCTCCCGTCTCTCCCCCACCTGGGCAAGGGAGCTTAGAAAGGGTCATCGTCTTGCCCTTTGTTGATTATACGGCCACTACCTCACCAGGCCCATATTGGCAACGAAACAAACTCATCCTTGAGGCCCTCCAAGACGAACTCCTTAAATTTGGCTTCCTGGTCGTCCCTTACGAAGACGTCTTTCGATATTTACTTGCCCAAGGGGTGGTCCAAGAGCACCGTTCTCTAAGTAGTTCCCTGCTATACGATGAACTCTCTGGCCCTTGGTCCGAAGAAATGAAACAAGAGATACGAAAGGCCATTCAAGAAAACCGAAGCTCCTCTGGTGAAGGACAAACTTTGATCGCCCTTGATCAAAAGACCTTACAAAAACTGGGGAAGACCTTTGGGGTACGATACGTCATCAGAGGGCGAATTATCGAATTTGGTGACCCCGAAGATGATCCCTTAAATCCCCTACAAATCGGCATTCTACCCTTTGTGTTTAGAGCAAGCTCTCGCACTATTTTTGGGAGAAGTTATTCTGAAACTTCCGAAATGCTAAACGAGACCGCTACTGGGGCCCTTTTAGGTGCTTCCATCTGGTGGCTCTCCGCTGACGATGGTCTTACCGGGGCAGGAATAGGAGCCGGAAGTGCCTTTCTGGCCCACCAAGGAGGTTATGTCCCTGAGGCCAGGGTCCAACTTCGACTATGGGTACAAGATACCCTGAGCGGGGAAACCATATGGTCCAATCGAGTCGAAATCGAGGTAGAACCAGAAAGCGTGTTTACCCCCGTAGAGACAAACAAATTGTTTGAAAAGGCGGTGACTGAGGCCGTTAAAGTATTAACAGCGGATCTAGCCAAGGCCATAGAAGGCCAAGAGCTCGCCCTGAGTGAACAGACTCACCCCCTAGTTGAGGAGGCCAAAAAGGCGGCGGAAGAGGCCAAATTAGCGGCCAAACAGGCCAAGAAGGCCGCGGAAGAGGCCGGAGTAGCGGCTCTTAAGACTGAACGTATCTTTGAAAAGACCTTGGTCAAATAGTTCGCTCTCAAAGGGCTGTGTCTATTCCTTATAAGGAACAGGCATAGCCCCTCTCCCTCTTCTCCTCGGTTCACAACCAGGCCTTTTAATGTTAAAATTTAGCCCAAAATTTTGCCGGGAGGTCGACCTATGTTTAGCGTCGGAGATATGGCTGTTTACCCTGCCCATGGTGTAGGAGTCATTGAAGCAGAGGAGACAAAAGTTATTGGAGGGGTAGAAAAGACATTTTATGTCATGCGAATTCTTGATAATGACATGACTGTTCTTATTCCGAAGGATAACATTGATCGTATTGGATTACGTAATATTATTTCAACTGAAGAAGTAGAAAAAGTCTACGATATTCTCAAAGAAAAGAAAGTTAGTTTCAATCATCAAACTTGGAATCGTCGATATCGTGAATACATGGAAAAAATAAAGAGTGGTTCTATCTTTGAATTAGCTCAAGTGTTAAGAGATTTACATCTCATCAGTCACGACAAACAACTTTCCTTTGGCGAACGCCGTATGTTAGATACTGCTAAAAATCTCCTAGTTAAAGAACTTGCTTTGGCCGAAAAGAAAGACGAAGCAGAAATTGCTCAAAAAATAGAAAGCATTTTATCGGCTGGTTCTGGGGGTTAATTGAATTGGCCAAAAGGATCCTATTGGCCCTCTTTATCCTGCTTTCTAGTTTTGTTGGTTATTTTTCTTTTAAACATCTTCCACAAGTTACTCAAAATTCTTGGTTACCCTGGCTTGGTTTTTTGATAGGTGCCGGAGTAGCCGGGTTAGCCGTTGTTATTGAAGGTTTAGTCCAGCGTCTTCCTTTTCTTAATGTCATTGGTGGAGCAATAGGTCTTTTCTTAGGTCTTGGTCTGGCCCGTATTCTTTCTTTAGTCTTTGAACCACTGAATACCAGCTTAACCACCTCTCTTTATCTCATCTTTTCTCTCTTTTTCGGTTACTTGGGCTTAGTCCTAGGAGGGAAAAAATTTAGGGAAATTGGCTCATCAGAAGGTGTTTCTAAGGCCCTTTTCTATGTATCTGAATTCTCCCAAAAAGGATGTCCAAAGGTGGTTGATACCAGCGCCATCATTGACGGTCGTCTGGCTGACATGTGTGAGACAGGCTGGATAGAAGGGCCATTAATTATCCCTTCCTTCGTCTTGGCTGAGTTGCAACATATTGCCGACAGTCCCGATCCTTTGAAACGAGCCCGCGGTCGTCGAGGACTTGACGCCTTAAGACGCATACAAGACTCTGGTCGGGTAGAGGTTCGACTCCTGGAGCAGGATTATCCAGAGATCAGAGAGATCGATGACAAATTGATTGAACTCTGTCGCCAAATAAGGGCCAAGTTGATCACCACCGATTACAACCTGAACAAAGTGGCGCAACTCAAGGGCATTGACGTCCTTAATGTAAACGAATTGGCCTTGGCCTTAAAACCCCTGGTCTCTCCTGGAGAAATCTTGCGGGTAAGTCTTATCAAAGAAGGTAAGGAGAGACATCAAGGGGTGGGGTATCTGGATGACGGCACCATGGTCGTAGTTGAAAATGGCCGACCTTTTGTCGGAAAAGAAGTAGAGGTGGTGGTCACCAGCCTCCTCCAAACTCCAGCAGGGCGAATTATCTTTGCCCAGTTAAAAGGGGCTACTGGTCGCAAGGCCGTGGCTTAAGGAAAGAGCAAAACCTCGGCCTCCTCTCCCTCGTATATTCCTTCGCTTTTCTCCGGGATGCGTAAAAGACCATCGGACTGGGCCATGGAGGAAATAAGTCCTGAGCGTCGAAAGATCGGTTCAGCCCACAAGGTTTGTTCCTGATCTCGGTACAATTTGACCCGGATGTAATCTTCGCGACCTTGGGCCGAAGGGATATTGCGTGAAGCACGAGCACGAACCGAAGTAAGTTTTAAGTCTTTCTCCGGAGCCCCTTGGAGGTGAAGTAAGAGCGGACGGACCAGGATGTAGAAAATAAGAAGGGCACTGGCCACCTGACCCGGTAGGCCAAAAACGGCCTTGTTCCCAACACGGGCCAAAATAGTGGGTTTCCCTGGACGAACAGCTATCCCATGACAGAGGAGTTCTGCCTTGGGGAGCTCAGAGATACACCGCAAAGTATAATCCCGCACCCCAACCGAGGAACCACCGGAAATAAGGACCACATCAGCCTGGTCTAGGGCCTTTTTGAGGGCTTGAAAGAGGTCTTCGGCTTTATCTGGGATAATGCCCATCAAAAGGGGTAGACCTCCGGCCTCTCTGACGGCGGCCCCAAGGGAATAAGAATTGACGTCTCTGATCTGGCCAGGAGCTGGTCTTTCTTGGGGAGAGACCAATTCGTCTCCGGTGGAAATAACCGCTACTTGCGGGGGCCTGCGGACGGAAATGTGAGTAATGCCGGCGCTGGCCAAGAGGCCTATCTTTCCAGGAGTGAGTTTGGTCCCCTGCGGAAGGAGTATTTCCGAAGCCTTGGCATCTTCTCCTTTGAGGATCACATTTTCTCCGGGGAAAACCGGTCTCCTGATCTCCACCAGTTCTCCAATCTCTTCGGTATATTCGACCATGACCACGGCATCAGCCCCCTCAGGGAGCATCCCCCCGGTGGCGATACGAGCCACCTCTCCTGGCTCTAAAGTAAATTCAGGGGCCTTCCCCATAGGGATTTCTCCTTTGAGACGCAAGAGCACCGGTTCGTTTTCTCTGGCTCCAAAGACGTCTCGGGCGCATACGGCATAGCCATCCATAGTGGCTCGGGGAAACGGGGGAAGGTCTTCGGGAGAGAGCAAATCTTCGGCCAGGTAACGACCTAAAGCCTCTATTAATGGAACGGTTTCCCTACCCAACGGGGAAAATTTTTTGATCTCGCTCAATATCTCTGACACCGTCTTGACCCGAAAGAAAAAGCTCATGACCTGTTTATTCCTGCAGAGGTTGATATAGCTTATCATCCTTGGCCCTTTATTCCTACACGGAGTCCCGGCTGAAAATTCCTTACAAATTTTTTCTTAATAAGTTGAAAAAATCAGCATCTCGTTTGCTTTACTACTTGGTCTACTCTTAGAAATGCTTATTACCGTTGGTTGTCGGCATCTACTGGCTTTCGCTGACAAAACCTTGCGCTGCAAGTTGAATTAGTTTCCCATTAAAAGAGAGAGGAGACAAATGTGTAAAGGGAATCTTTCAGTAGGAGATGTTGTCTACTCGGGACCAGGGTAAAAATTGTGTAAGCAAAGTATGCCTCCTGAAGCTCATAGGTCAAGGCAAACTTCTGCTGGATGAGGTAGCTTACCGCTTGGATAGAGGGCAATCCCCTCCGCCACCGCCTGTCCTGCAAATTGGCCACCCTAGATGAAAATATTCACTTTCAAAGCCTCTAGCGAAGGAAAATATCCGCCCAACTCAAGGTACCATTGATTTGTTTTTCAGGATAGCGTTTGAGGAAGGGCTCACGCTCTTTAAGCACGACAGCGTTAAGGATTTACTCCATTAGCTAAGTAAGGCTGGTTTAAGGCCTTTGGATTTGTTTTGCCATAGATCTTTGACGATTTGTTCAAGCCATTGGTCAGGGAAGGAATGAGGTCTAGCTTAACGCCTTGGCATAGCTATCACCTACTGTCTTAGAATGCCCTTTACACAATTTTTCGTCTACCCTGGCACTTCCTCCTTTACTTAGAGTACCAAAGGTTTCTAAACTTATGCAGGAATTTTAGACCGGGACCGAAAGGGCACCAACCTAGGGGTTCAAAGCTTTTGGATGTCTTTTTTCAGAAGTTGGCCTCACTCCTTGGGAGGTAGTTTCAAGTTTAGATATCGACTGGAAGAGGGTAAAAATTAAAAATTTCAGGTAGAAGAGAGGTCTAAAAAGGGCTGATTGAAGAGAGACATAGTCTTGGGAAGGCCCTCTTTGGATAA
>CAZROA010000057.1:0-16925 GCA_964601575.1 uncultured Thermodesulfobacteriota bacterium | reverse complement strand
TCTCCGCGGCTTGTACCGGTAACGCTAGAAGAGATATCAAAAAAAGGATTAAGAGCATCATCTCCTCCTAGACCCTCGATACCTGGTCTATCAAATATTGGGTCACTTGGGGATTACTCCCAAAGTGAAGATGAACGTAGCTGGCAAAGAGCCTCTCTTCAACCACCCCAAAGGTCTTTTTTCTCGCCCCCCAGGCATCGAAGACCTCAAAACCTCGGGAAAGTTCTTGGGCCAGGGTACTGTAACGAAACTCATGCCCCCGGAGGAGGAGACCCTCTGGCCCAAGGGGGCTCTTGGTCAGGGTCTTTATTGTGCGGTAACCCAGAGCCTTTAGGCCGGGGGATAATTCGGCCACTCCGTCAAGGACACCCAACATAGGATAATTTTTTCCTTCAATCTTTATTTCCTTTTGTAAAAACATAAAGCCACCACACTCGGCAAGGACTGGCATCCCGCTCTTGATCTTCTCCCGCATGGTCTTTAAAAGGCCTTCTCGGGCCGAGAGTTTTCGGGCATAAAGTTCAGGATATCCACCACCGAGATAGAGGGCTTGGGCCTCTTTGGGAAAAGGGTCCCTCAGCGGAGAAAAGAAACAAAGCCTGGCTCCAGCCTCTTCTAAAAGGTCCAGATTCTCTTGATAATAAAAGGAAAAGGCCTCATCTCTAGCCACGGCCACGGTCACTCGGGGATGATTTTCGGGGCAGGAAAGATCTTCAAATATAATCTTCCCCAGCCGGTCAAGGATTTGATCAAGGTCCAAATAGGAAGAAAGATCGATGGCCTCAAAGTCCACTTCTTCAGCCAAGACCAGGCCCAAGTGTCTTTCAGGAAGCTTGAATTCATCCTTACGGGGAATAACGCCAAGGACCGGTACGCCTGTCTTCTCCAAGGCAGAAAGGAGCATCTTTTCATGTCTGAGGCTGGCCACCTTGGTGAGCACCACCCCCATAAATTCGAGTCCTGGATCGAACTCAAAGAGCCCTTTGACAAGGGCGGAAATGGTCCCGGCCACTTTTTGGGCCGGGAAGACAAGGAGCACCGGAAGCTTCAAGAGCTTAGCTACCTGAGCGGTAGAACCCTCTTGCCCGCAAGCCCCGTCAAAGAGCCCCATCACCCCTTCCACGACGGCTATTTCCCCGCCCCTGGCCCCACGGGCAAAACTCCTTTTCACCCCGGCTTCAGAGACCATCCAAGGGTCCAGATTATAACAAGGCCTTCCCGCTGCTCTGGTCAGATACCCAGGGTCGATATAATCCGGCCCCACCTTAAAAGGAGAAACAGTAAACCCCTGTTCACGGAAGGCCTTGATCAGAGCACAAGAAAGGAGAGTCTTCCCGGCCCCGCTAAAAGGAGCACCAATGACCAGACCTTTGATCTTGGGCATGCCTCTGAGAATAGCCCAGCTTTGGCCTAAGGGAAACGCTCAGTATTCTGGGGGAAGGTTCTTGAGCTCGGCCAAGGTAAAGACCGGCCCGTCTTTGCAGACCAAGACCGGCCCAACGTTACAGTGATGGCAGAGCCCGAGCCCGCAACGCATGCGGTTTTCTAAGGAGAGATAGATCTCTTCCGGACCAAACCCCAATTTTTCCAAAATAGGCAGAGTAAACTTGATCATGATTGGTGGGCCGCAGACCAAGACCACCGCGTTTTCGCTTTTAGGCGCTACCTGCTCGGTAATTTGGGGGACAAACCCTACCAACCCCTCCCAGCCCGGGACTTGACAATCAATGGTAAGATAGAGATTTAGGTCTTCACGTCTTTGCCATTGGGCCAGTTCTTCTTTATAAAGCAAGAGCCCCGGATTTCGGGCCCCGTAGATCATGGTGATCTCGCCATAGTCTTTCCGATGTTCAAGGAGATAGACCAAGGTAGCTCGAAGGGTGGTCACGGCAAAGCCGCCGGCAATAAGGACCACGTTTTTACCCTTAAATTCCTCTATCGGATAGCCGTTCCCCATGGGACCGCGGAGGCCGATGATGGTCCCTTCGGGTAAACGATGTAAGGCATCGGTGACCAGGCCCGTGCGAAAGACGGTAAACATGAGGAGCTCTTCCGAAGGAGAAGAGGCCAGGCCAATGGGACACTCGCCCTTTCCCAAGACCGAAAGCATGGCAAATTGTCCGGGTTTATGTCGCCACTGCTTACGATCTTCTTCGTTTATCAATCGGAGATAAAAGCTCTTTAAGAGCCCATCTTCGGTTTCCACTACTATCTTTTCTATCCTTGCCGGATAAGGGAGAAAACTAAGCTCAGGGACAGCGACCATCTTCGGCCTCCTAATCGTTAAACTTTTTAAGAGAATTCTCTTCCCCTTGTATAAGATCTTCTATCAAGATAGGGAGCAACTTTTTATATTTTTCGCCTGTTTCTTCGTTAATAAATAGACATGTATCAAAAAGTTCTAAAGGAAAACTTTTTAACCGTTCTATAAGAAAGGCCCTTTCGAAATTTTCTTTTTTTTGGGCAATAGAGATTATTTCATGCCAAACAAACTCTTCATTAGTGGCGATAGTCAAGATATCAGCCACATCTTTGGGATCGTCGCGTGAAATTACGGCACAAATTTTATTTGCCAAAATATTCCAAACATTATCTATTCGTTTATGATTAAAATATTGTGGTTTCCCATATCTAAAAACTCGATCATTGACAAAATCAACTTTTACTTTTCCTTCTTCAGGAAAAAAAATTAGACGTACAAAATCACGTGAATCAATTTCTCTAATAAAAGGCAAAGATTTTTTGTTAAATTCTTCTATTAATAAGCGTAAATCATCCCTAAAAAGATTGTTTTCATTGGTAAAAAAATCTAAATCTTCGCTATAACGCACCGGATAATAAAAACGGTTTAGAGCTGTTCCACCGGTTAAATAAAAGCTATGTTCGTCGGTTTTAGCAAAAATAACCTCAAGTATATAATCTTGGAGTTGGTAAATCTTTTGGTAATAACTATGTGAATCTCCATTTTGTCTTAAGGAGTTCATTCCTTTCTCCAAGAAAAATATTACGCCATATCTTAATTCGCTCCGTAAGCCAGGCAAATTTTTGATTTGGTCTTATTTGTTTTAAAAATGTCTGTATTTCCTTGTGAGAAAAAATTTTGGTCAAAATCCAAGGTTCTTTTAGATTAAATAGTGCCTTTTGAAAGATAAAAAAACGTTCTTTTTCTCTTGAAGGATCAGAAATAATTTCCAAGATATCTTTAGCCGTATAGTTATAATCTCCCCAAAAGGCCTCTTTACAAATTGTTTCTGCTATTCTCTTAAGATTTTCTTCGTTTGGATCTTCTTTAAACGACATAGTCGGCTTAATCTTCAGCCATTTTGGTAATTACTTCCCAGAGATTGATATTAGCCGGGCATTCTTCAAGACATCGCCCGCAGCCCACGCAAAGGGGCTCACCGTAAAGATCGAGGAAATATTTGAACTTATGCATGAAGCGATTACGAAATCGGGCGGCAGGATGGCGGCGAGGATTATGCCCTGAGGCATGTTGGGAATACAGGGAAAACATACAGGCATCCCAGAGGCGCACCCTTACCCCTTCTTGCCCCACCACCTCGTCTTGGACATCAAAGCAATAACAAGTGGGGCAAAGGAAGGTACAAGTCCCACAGTTAAGACACGAAAAGGCTATTTCTTCCCAAAAAGGGGCCTTATAGATGGCCAGGAGGTCTTTTTCTTTCAGCTTCTCAAGGACAGGCGCCGGCTTAAACTGCCTCAAAAAGGTCTCTTTTTTTTGGGCAAAGAGTTCTTTTTCTTCTTCAGTGGCCTCTTTGGCCGGAGAAAGGGTTACCAAATCTCTTCCTTTTTCGCTAAAGGCCTTTATCAAAAATCTCTCACCATTTTCGATGACTAAGATCTCAAGCCCTTGGCCGGAGAAGGGGTCTACGCCCATGGCCCCGCAGAAACAATCCCTCCCCGGGGTAGGGCAGAGGTAACCAATAAGATAGGTCCTTTCCCGACGGGCCTTAAAAAATTCATCTCTCTCAAAGACTTTACCTATAAGGGCGATACCCTTGGCATCACAAGGCCTGACGCCAAAGACCACTACCTCCTGGCTAAGCGGTGTGACCTTTTCCGGCAAGGCCGAGGGCACGGCCTGAAACCGAAGCATTTCTTCTCTGGCCGGGAGAAAGAACTCCTTGGCCGAAAGCTTGGTCTTACCCTCTAAATAAAGCTCTTGCCCCTGGTATCGGTCAAAGCCATCGGGAGAAACGGGAACGAATAATTCGTATTGTTGGGCCAGTTTCTCCAACCAGCCGGTAAGTTCTGTTTTAGGAAGTGTATAAAGCATAAAGGCCTCCGCGGTTAAATCTTGCCCTCCTGTCTAAGGATGTGGGTGATCATGAAGTCTTCGGGATCATCTGGGGCAAAGTCCTGAAGCAGCAAAGGCCTCTCTGGATCAAGCCCAGCCTCATAGCTAAAGACAGTAAAGGCCTCTTTTTCGAGCTTTTTGGTCAAGAGCCTTAAGGGAATGTCCATGGGGCAGGCGGCTTCACAAGAGCCGCAATCCACACAACGACCAGCCAAATGATAGGCGCGCACCAGGTGGTAGAGGGCAGTATCAATCAGGTCTCTGGTCTTTCCAACCCATTGGGGCCGTGAGTCATCTACAAAACAGGTAGGGCAATAGCATAAGGGACAGGCCTGCCGACAGGCATAACACCTCAGACACCGACTGACAATCTCTTTCGTGAACCACTCCCACCGAGAAGGGATATCTTTCTCTTCTATCTCCGAGACCAATTGATAGGGATCTTTCGAGATCTCTTTGGGCTCAGCCTCAATAAGTACATCATAAAGCGGTGGGGTAGGGTGCCGACACTCCAAACAATTGGCCCTAAGAAGTTCTTCACGTCTGATTTTTACTTTATTATCGTCAGTTACAATCAAAACTTCATCTTTAAAATTATCTTCTACCAACTGAGGAGCCAGATTCCTTACCTTAGAAGGATCAAGCATACCCGGACAGGGTACCCCGATGATAAAGAGATCTTCTCTCTTTAGCTGATCTTCTTGCAGGAGGACGTTTACGGCCCTTGCCGTGCAACCATTGGCCAAGAGGGCTACCTTTTTGCCCTTAAGCTTATGCAGATAATTGGCCAGAGAAAGCACCCCAAAACTCGGCCAGACCAATCTTTCTACCTCTTCAGGCCGAGAGACATAAATGACCCGATTTCGCCAGGGATATGAGCCCTTCGTATACCCGAGCACTATCTCTGCCTGGCCTTTTTCAAGGACCTCTCTGGCCGCTTGACGAACCGCCTCGGTAAGATTCATTTCTTTAACTCCTTCCGAAATTTGAGATTCGGCCCTAAGGCACGGACCCTTTCCGTCACTTCAGAGACCATCTTGGCAAAGACATCGCCCTCCGAGGCCGAGATCCAGGCGAAGTGGACGCGATCTGGTTCAAGGCCAACGAACTCAAGGAGTTTTTTGAGCAAGTAAAATCTGCGCCGGGCATAGAGGTTTCCAGTCTGATAATGACAATCTCCGGGATGACAACCCGAGACCAAGACCCCGTCTGCCCCAGCCTTTAGGGCGTCAAGGATCATGGCCGGTGAGACACGGCTGGAACAAGGGACCCGTACCACGCGAATACTGGGTGGATAGGCCAGACGGGAAACACCAGCCAGATCAGCCCCGGCATAACTGCACCAATTACACAAAAAGGCGATTATCTTCGGTTCCCACATATTAGCCCCCTTAACTCCACACCCGGCCCAAGGCCCCTTCGACGGCGGAGAGGATTTCTTCCTCGGCCAAGTTTTTCACCTTGATCGCCCCTGAACGACAGGCGGCAGCGCAATTACCACACCCCTTACACAGGGCCTCGTCTATGACCGAGACTAGACCAAAGGGCCTTACTTCTTTGAGACTCGGGGCGTGATACGGACAGATGCTCACGCATAATCCGCAAGCCACACATTTGCGCGGATCAACCTGAGCAATGAGACTCTCTGCCGGTAGTTCTTCTTTGGCCAAGATATTGGCTGCCCTGGCCGCGGCAGCCAAGGCCTGAGAAAGGCTTTCTTCGGCCATTTTGGGGTAATGACAAAGCCCAGCCATAAAGACCCCTTCGGTGGCAAAGTCTACCGGGCGAAGTTTCATGTGGGCCTCAAGCATGAAACCTTCCTGAGTAGTGGCGCATTTAAAGAGCTGGGCCAGATCTTTGGCCGATTCATCAGGCACGATTCCGTTGGCCAAGACCAAGAGATCAGGTTGAAAGACCAGATCTCGCTTGAGGATATGGTCAAAGGTCTTGACCTCTAGCCTTTTCTCTTGCACCCGGACCTCTGGGAGATGATCCAGATCATAGCGAATAAAAAGGGCCCCTTTCTCCCGGGCCTTTTGATACAAGACCTCCCGCCACCCATAGGTCCTAATATCTCGATAAAGGACAAAGATCTCAAGCTCGGGATTGATCTCTTTAAGCTTTAAAATCTGTTCCATAGTGTGGGTACAGCAGACCCGGCTGCAATAAAGCCTCTCCGGCACCCTTGAGCCCACGCACTGAATAAAGACCACCTGTTTTAGGGCCTTTATCTTTTCCGGGTCCTTGAGTAATTCGTCCACCTCAAGGAGGGTCTTGACCTTCTCGCTCTGGCCGTAACCAAAGGCATATTTCCCTTCTGGGATATAAGGCTTGGCCCCAACAGCCAAGATGGCCACCCCGTGATGGACCTCGGTACCATCGGAAAGGGTAGTGCGAAAATCCCCTACCGAACCCTCGACCTTGGTCACCGTGGTCTTGAGACGCAGATCGATCTTCGGGTGCCTTTCTACCTTGGCGGCCAGCTCTTTGGCCCATTCAAACATGGGTTTACCGAAGACCTCTTTCGAAAATCTAAGGGCATAACCTCCCAGGTGATCGTTTCTTTCCACCAGGGTGACGGAAAAACCTTGATTCGCCAGGGAAAGGGCCGCCTGCATTCCGGAAAGACCGCCGCCTACCACCAGGGCCGCCCTCTTGACCTTGATAGTCACCAAAGGAACCGGTCGCTTCAAACGCACCCGGTTCACCGCCATGGCTACCAGTTCTTTGGCTTTCTCCGTGGCCTTTTGGGGCTCACCTGGATGGACCCAGGAATCTTGGTCGCGGATGTTGGCCATTTCAAAGAGGAAGGGATTAAGCCCTGCCGCCCGTAAGGTCTCCTGGAAAAGCGGCTCGTGGGTCCGGGGGCTACAAGCGGCCACCACCACGCGATTAAGCCCCTTTTCTACGATGGTCTTATTAATACGATTGATGGTATCCTGGGCACAGGTAAAGAGGTTGTGTTCGGCATAGACCACATCCGGTAGTTCCTTGGCAAATTCAACCACCTCTTCGACGTTAACCACGCTGGCGATGTTTAACCCACAATGACAAACAAAGACCCCAATGCGTGGTTCTTCGGGAAAGACAAACCGCTCCGGGGGATAGGTCTTTTCTCTGATCTCTGTCCCGCGGGCTTCGGCCAGGAGGGTCTCCGCCAGGGCCGCCGCAGCACTGGCCTCGGTCACCGATTGGGGAATATCCTTGGGTTCGCTGGCTGCTCCGCAGACAAAGATCCCTGGGCGATTCTCTCCCATGCGGCTCTTCAGAAAACCAAACCCATCAAGAGGAAGGTCCAGCCTTTGGGCTAACTCTTTGAGAGAAATGTGGGGTTCAAGCCCTACCGAAAGAACGACCAGATCAAAGGATTCGTTTATGATGTTTCCTGACTCATCGGAATACCGAAGGACAAGGCCCTCTTTTTCGGGAAAGATGGTGTGCACTCGAGAACGGACCAAACGTACCCCTAGAGCCTTGGCCCGTTCAAGGTAGGCCTCAAAACCCTTGCCCATGGTCCGCATATCCATATAAAAGATTGCCGTCTCAAGCTCCCCTTTGACGTGTTCTTTGGCGATGATGGCCTGTTTGAGGGCATACATACAGCAGACCGAGGAACAATAGGGGTGCTTGGCCCGGTTCAGATCGCGGGAACCCACACACTGAATCCAGGCTATCTTGCGCGGGACCTTCTCATCCGAGAGTCTGACCAACTCCCCTCTGGTTGGTCCGGAGGCCGAGAGGAGGCGCTCAAACTCATGGGCGGTCATCACATAGGGCAGGCGGCGATAACCAAAATTTTCCAAGGGGTAAGGGTCAAAGCTTGAAAAACCAGGGGCCAGTACGATGGCCCCAACCTCAAGGATCAGTTCCTCTGGTTTCATCTCGAAATTGATGGCCCCGGAAGGACATTCCTTGGCACAGAATCCGCAACGCCCGGGCTTTTGAAGCCAGATACAATGCCGCGGATCAATCACATATTTGAGGGGTACAGCCTGAGGGTAGGGGAGATAGATGGCCTTGCGCTTGGAAAGCCCTTGATCAAATTCATTAGGGACCTTTTTGGGGCATTTTTCCGCGCATTGGCCGCAGGCTATACACTTGCTCTCATCTACATAGCGGGGGTGTTTTAGGACCCGGACCTTGAAATCTCCAGGCTCCCCTAAGACCTCTAAGACCTCGGAAAGGGTCAGGAGGTTGATATTCAATTCCCGCCCGACCTCGACCAACTTGGGGGAGAGGATACACATGGAACAATCATTGGTGGGGAAGGTCTTGTCCAACTGGGCCATAACCCCACCGATGGCCGGGCCTCGTTCTACCAAGTGGACCAAAAAACCGGCGTGAGCCAGATCCAGGGCAGCCTGGACCCCAGCCACACCACCCCCCACCACTAAGACCGAACCTTTTCCCATTTCCTCCTCCCTGGTTTGCTTTAACGCACCATGGCCTTGACGATCAGGCTCCACAGATGGACGGCCTGATACTTACCCTGGTAATGTTCACAGAGATCCGCCAATTGACTCAGACAGTTGTAACAAGGGGCCACCACGATATCGGCCCCGGTGGCTGCTATCTGTTCAAATTTATAGCGACCAAAGGCTAGCCTCTTGCTCCGAAGACCTATCTGGATGCTTCCACCCCCGCCGCCGCAACAGTAGTTATTGGATTTGTTGGGGTAGATCTCGACAAAGTTTTCTTCCCCCACCACGGCCTTGACCACAAAACGCAAATCTTCGGCTACCTGATCACCAAGGCTTTGTCGAACCAGTTTGCAAGGATCTTGAACAGTAACCTTAAGCCCCTCCTTATTCCATGAAGGATCGACCTTAAGCCTTCCTTCCTTAATCCACTGGGCATAAAGGGAGACGATGCTCACCAATTTGAAATGATGGGGGATGTTAAACCGTTTTAATCCGTGGTAGATGGCGTAGAAGGAGTGCCCGCACTCGGTATTGATGAAATATTTACAACCGAGTTTTTCGACTACTTCGACCTGTTTGCGCAGGGCATATTCCCAATCTTCCAAATCTCCGGTGAAGAGACAATAATTGGCTCCATCCCACCACTTAGAGGAATAAGTCCAATCAATACCGACGACGTGGAAAATCTTCCATAATTTGACCATTTCTTCCGGTTCGATGGTGGGGTCACGGGCATTTTGGTTGAGATAATATTCAGCCCCTACCTTATCGATGGGGGCCTGAAGATCCTCCCAACCTGGCTCTTGTCGCGCCTCTTCTAGGACCTCGTTGACCACCCAAACAAAGTCTTCGTTAGGGATACCGGTGGAGGAGCTCTTTTTCTGCAACTCACAGGAACGTTGCAGGTTTCGGGGGCGCTTTTCCTTGGGCACCAGGCCTCGGAGGTAATGGACGATGCCGGCAATATCTATACCCATGGGGCAGACGTATTTACAGCGGTCACACATGGTGCAGATCCAGATCCAAGAAGACTCAAGGACCTCTTCATCGGCGCCAAGGAGGATCAGACGGATGAGTTTTCGGGGGTCGAAGTCATCTATGCCGGTGGCCGGGCATCCGCTGGCACACATCCCACAAGTAAGACAAAGATCTAGCTTTATTTTGGCCAATTCTTTGTGGAAGATATCCCTAAGCCTTGGTCTTTGGTTAGAAAGGATAAAGAAAGGGGCTATCTGAGGCATGGCGGCTTTCCTTTAATAAGATCTTTGTGGCAGGTTAGTCTTCCAGGGGGGGCTTGTCAAAAAGATTATAAGAGAAAAAAGGAGAAAATAGGCGTTTTTTAGACGATCTAAGCTAGCTATTTTCTCAGCCTAAAGCTTGCTAATTTTCTTGACAGAATAGTTTTTTTTATAGATTCTGAGAAAAAATTTCAGTTAAGGAGGAGGAACATGGGTCGGAAGATCGTGGTCATCGGCGGAGTGGCCTGCGGGCCGAAGGCGGCGGCGAGGGTAAAGAGGTTAGATCCCAAGGCCGAGGTGATCATCCTGGAACAGGGTCCATGTGTCTCCTACGGGGCCTGTGGACTTCCTTTTTATTTGAGCGGTGAGGTCAAAGAACTAGATGAATTGATCAAGACCCCGGTAGGGATCCCCCGGAATCCGGCCTTTTTCCAAGCGGTCAAGGGGGTTGAGGTGCTTACCGGCGTCCGGGCCGAGGCTATTGATCGTGAAAAGAAGTTAGTTATCGCCAAACGCCTGGAGACCGAAGAGATCCTTAAGTTCCCTTATGATTCCGTGGTCTTGGCCACCGGCAGTCGCCCCATTCGTCCTCCCATCGAAGGGATCAATCTAGAAGGCATCTATTGCCTGAAATCCCTTGAAGACGGGCAGAAAATTAAGGCCGCCCTGGAAGATCCCAAGGTAACCGATGTGGTGGTGGTGGGCTCTGGTCTGATCGGCCTTGAGTGCTTAGAGCCCTTGGTAAAGGCCGGGAAAAAGGTCACCATAATCGAAAAACTCCCTTGGGCCTTACCGACCCTCCTTGACGAAGATATGGCCTTTCCCATCGCCCAAATAATGAAGGAAAAGGGTATCAGGGCCCTATTTGGAGAAGGGGTGACTAGATTTGAAGGCAAAGACCGCGTGGAGAAGGTTGTCACCGATCAGGGGACGGAGGTGCCCTGTCAGATGGTCCTTTTGGCCATCGGGGTGAGGGCCAATATCGACCTGGCCAAAGAGGCTGGTCTTGAAATAGGAAGGTTCGGGATCAAGGTCGATCGCCATCTGCGGACCTCAGACCCCAATATTTATGCCGGTGGAGACTGTGTGGAAAGCACCTGTCTGGTCACCGGTGGACCGACCTATTTACCCATGGGCTCCTTGGCCAATAAACACGGTCGGGTGATTGGGGATAACCTGGCTGGTTATCAGAGTGTCTTTGAGGGCGTGGTCGGTACGGCCATCTGTCGGTTTTTTGACCTTAATATCGCCCGCACCGGGCTCACCGAGGCCCGGGCCCGCGAACAGGGCTTCCCGGTGATTTCGGCCATTGTAGCCGGTTCAGACAAGCCCCATTACATCCCCGGGAGCAAACCACTCCTTTGTAAACTCATTGCCGATGCCTCTACCGGTCGTCTGCTAGGAGCTCAGGTGGTTGGGGAAGGGGATGTCTTTTCCCGGATAAACGTCGTTCCCGGTCTCCTTAAGAGCGGAGGGACCATCGAAGACCTAGCCCAAATTGAGTTGGCCTATGCCCCGCCGTTTTCTCCGGCCATCGACTTACTGACCACCGCGGCCTGGACCTTACAGAACAAACTCTTCCGTCTAGCCAAGGGTTATAAGGCCAAGGAGGTCAAGGCCAAGCTCGAACAGGGAGAAAAGATCGTCCTCCTTGATGTCCGTACGCCGAAAGAGGTAGAAGAAGTACGCCTCCCGTATGAACAGGTGATCCACATTCCTTTAGGGAAATTGCGTGAGGTAGCCCAGGAAAAATTGCCCAAGGACAAAGAGATCATCTGTTTTTGTAAGATCTCCCTGCGGGGATTTGAGGCGGTCCGCATCCTGACCGGGCTTGGCTTTGAAAAGGTGGCCTTTATGGAAGGGGGTCTGGCTGCCTGGCCCTATGAAAAGATAACCAAAAGCTCTTAAAACTCCGGAGAGTCTATGTGGCCAATGAGATAGAGAATTTTTGTGCTCCGGATTTAATTTTACATAATGTTCCTTATCAGACATTAACTAGCCTAAAAATTTAAGGATCCGTTCCTATGGGCTCGGGACAAAAAACAGAAATAGGAACGGATCCTTGGTCTTTACAAAGGCTGAATTCGTATGGCGGCTACCTTGTATTCCGGGGTCATGGTCTTGAGATCAAGGGCCGGGCTGGTAAGGAGGTTGACTAATTTGTCTTTGAAATGAAAAGCCATAAAGGCCTGCCCCGGCTGGAGACGATTGGTCAGGCGGGCCTTAACCTCGATCTCACCTCGACGGGAGATTACCCGCACCAGGTCTCCATCCTTGATCCCTAAGGCCATGGCGTCTTTGGGGTTGATTTCTATATATTCCTCAGGAAGGACCTCCAGGAATCCTTCGGAATAAATGGTCATCGAGCCGGAGTTATAGTGATAAAGCCGCCGACCAGTGATCAAAAGGATGGGATATTCCTTGTCCGGCTCTTCCTCCGGAGGCCAATGTCTCGGAATGGCAAACTGGGCCTTACCCTGCGGGAAACCTTGGGTATAAAGGACCTTTGTCCCAGGATGGTCTTCCCGAGGCACAGGCCAACAGATTTCTGAATCTTCCAGACGTTCATAAGTGGCCCCGGCATAGATGGGCATGAGTTGCCTCATCTCCTCAAAGATCTCCCTCGGGCTTTCATAGTCCATGTCATAGCCGAGTCTCTTCGAGACTTCGCAAAGGATCTTCCAGTCCGGCCAGGCCTCGGGTGGAGGGGAGACCGCTTGTCTGACCCGCATGATCCGACGCTCGCCGTTGGTCACCGTCCCTTCTTTTTCTAGCATAGAGGCCGCCGGGAGGATCACATGGGCAAATTTGCCGGTCAAAGGGAAAAAGATGTCTTGGACCACCACCAGATCCATAGAGGCCAAGGCCTTCCAAACGCGTCTGATATCGGCCTCACTCTGGGCCACATCATAGCCGATAACGTAAAGGCCCTTAAAATCGCCCTTAATGGCCTCGTCATACATCTGCAATTCCAAGAGCCCGGGTTTAGTGGGAAGCTTTACCCCCCAGGCCTCTTCAAATTTGGTTAGGGTCTCTTTAGACAAGGGGTGATACCCAGGATAGGTATAAGGAAGGGTCCCTAGATCACAGGCCCCTTGGACGTTATTTTGCCCGCGAAGGGGCATGATCCCCGTTCCTGGTTTGCCTATATGGCCACAAACCAAGGCCAAATTGGCCAAACACATCACGCCATTGGTCCCGCTCTTGTGCTCCGTAACCCCAAGCCCGTAGAGGATCAAGGCCTTTTCAGCCTTGGCATAGAGCCTGGCGGCCTGTTCGATGTAGACCCGCGGCACCCCGGTCAGACGTTCCACCCGTTCTAGAGACCATTCATTTAAAATGTATCTCTCTAAGGCCTCAAAATTTTCGGTAAATTCGTGAATAAAATCGTCATTATAAAGTTTTTTTTCAATAATAACGCGCAACAGACCGCAAATGAGAGGAACATTTGAACCTGGTTTTAGAGCGAGCCACAGATCAGCCCTGGCCGCTAAATAAGTCCGTCGGGGGTCGATGACGATGAGCTTGGTCCCCTGTCGCAGGGCTCGAAGGATCATCTGCCCGACCACTGGATGGGCCTCGGTGGGATTGGCCCCGCAGATCAAGATGAGATCCGCCTCAGAAATGGCCTCAAAGGTGTTTGAAGCAGCGCCAGAACCAAGGGTGGCCGCGAGACCCGCGACCGATGGCGCGTGTCAGACCCGGGCACAGTTGTCCACGTTGTTCGTCCCGATCACCGCCCGGGCCAGTTTCTGCATCAGATAATTTTCCTCATTGGTACAGCGTGAAGAGGCAAGGATACCAAAGGCATCCGGCCCGTGATCTTGAACAATCTTTTTGATCCTTGTCGCTATAAAATCTAAGGCCTCATCCCAGGAAACCTCCCGAAAGGCCTCATCCAGACATTGACGTAAAAGGGGTTTGGTCAGTCGTTCTTTGGAGCGATAAAAGGTGTAGCCAAATCGGCCCTTCACACACAGGCTACCGTAATTAGGTGGACGCTTGGGATCTGCCGTAACCTCTAGGATGGCGTCATTTTTGACGATGACTTGGATGTTGCACCCGGTCCCACAATAAGGACAGACCGTATTAACCCGTTTACCATCATGGGCCGAACGAGGAATAATGGAGGCCTTTTTGGTCAAAGCACCGGTGGGGCAGACATCCACACAGGCCCCACAGGAGACACATTTCTCCGTAAATTCAAGACGGAGCTCCTCTATCCCTTCTCCGAGGTCAAATACCTCAAGGGTAATGCCCTCAAACTCACAGACCCGCACGCACCGGAAACAACGTACACATTTATTAGGATCAAGGACGATAAAGGGATGATCTTCCCTTACTTCATAATAAGGTCTAGAGAGGACCCTACTGACCGGAACGTTTTCTTTGATCAAAATTTCTCTAAAACTACACTTATGAAAACCAAGGCACCCGCACTTGAGACAACGCTGTGCCTCGCGGATGGCCATCTCCGGGGTATAGCCCAGCTCTACCTCGTCAAAGTCATCCAACCGCAACTCTGGATCTCGAACAGGCATTGGTTCCCGGGGTTTGGAGGGAAGATGTTGATATTGAGAGACTTCCACCTCTTCCAAGCGTCGACCGCGGGAAAAATTAAACCTCGGACTGACAAAGACCGAGGTCTTCTTTTCTCCGCGTAGGTAATAATTGATATTTTCTGCCGCCCGCCGCCCGGCGGCCACGGCCTGGATCACCGTGCGGTGACCAGAGACAAAATCTCCTCCAGCCCAGATCCCCTTAAGATTGGTGGCCTGCGTACTGGGATTGACCTTGATCTGCCCAGCCGAAGAAGTCTTGAGCTGGGCCTCTAATTTGCCATAGCTCTTAAAGGTAGCATCAAAGGTCTGTTCTAAGGCGGAGATGACCGTATCCACCTTAATGACCTGCTGACTGCCTGGCATGGGTATGGGGCGCCGGACACCGCGCTCATTCGGCTCAGAAAGGATGGTCCTTGCGATCTCTACCTCAAGTCGCCCCCCTACCCTGGTTATCCTCAGGGGTGTTGCCATCAGGAAGAGATTGACCCCTTCCTTTTCCGCCTCACGGATCTCCCGTTGATGAGCCAGCATCTCCACCCTTGACCGGGGGTAGATTAAGGTCACCTCTGCTCCCAAACGCCGGCAGACCCGCGCCGTATCAATGGCCGCATCTCCACCGCCGATGATCAGGACCTTCTCTCCGATTCGCGGCGTAAGCCCTTTGTTGAAAAGCTTCAAAAATTTGAGGGCAGGGATGGTCTCTTCGTGTCCTTCGATATCAAGCGGACGTTCCTTGGTCAGACCAACGGCCAAAAACACGGCCTCAAAGCCCTGGTCAAAGAGACTCTGCAAGTTAAAATCCCGCCCCCAACGCCGGCCTAATTTGAGGTGGACTCCCAGGTTGATGATGCCCTGGATCTCGCGTTTGAGTACCTCCCGTGGGAGCCTAAAATTCGGGATAGCCCAGCGGAGCATCCCCCCGGCCTCTTCTTCGGCCTCGAAGATAGTCACCTCATGGCCATAAAGGGTGAGAAAATAGGCCGCCGAAAGACCAGCCGGCCCGGCCCCGATAATGGCCACTCGTTTTCCCGTAGGAGGTAGGCGTTCTGGCTCTGGTTCTCCGTGTACCAAGGCCCAATCAGCCACAAAACGCTTGAGGGCATTGATGGCGATCGGTTGATCCACCAACACCCGTCGGCAACGGGGTTCACAAAAACGTGGACATACCCTCCCCACCGAAAGGGGTAAGGGATTTTTCTCTTTGATCAATTTTAAGGCTGCTAGAAACTCACCCCGGGCGATATGGGCAATGTAGCCTTGAACATTGATACCCCCGGGACAGGCGGTGGAACAAGGGGCCTTACAATCCCCGTAGTGTTTGGAAATAAGATCTTCGAGGATCTTTCGGCGGATCTCCTTGACCGCCTTGGTCTGGGTAAAGATCCTCATCCCCGGTGATACTTTGGTCTCACAGGCTCGGACCGGGGCCCCCTCCCCTTCTACTTCTACTACACATAAACCACAGGGCCGAGGAGACGCTGGGAGCCCCTCCATAAAGCAGAGATGAGGGATATAGATCCCGTTTAATTTGGCCGCCTCAAGAATAGAGACCCCTTCGGCGACCTCAAGACGTTGGTCATCAATAAAGATTTCCAAGACCTTTCTCCCTCCTTTACAGTTCGAGCCAGGACTCAGAGAAGATGGTCTTGCCCAAGAGGACCCTGGTGGTCTTGTATATCTCTAATTCTTTCGGTGAAAGGGTGCTCGGGTCTGGTTCGTCTCCATCCATGATGTCATGGACCAACTTGACCCAATCCGGGTGCTTGCCCTTGGCAATCTCTACCAGTTCTTGGTCATAGACGTTTAGAATGGCTGAATAAATCCCATATTTCATGAGCATCATAAGGTAGACCCGATCAAGATAAGGCCTCAGGTGCTTGGCCACACCATTGGAGACATTAGAAAGCCCAATGGTGCTCTTGGCCCCCGGCGCTATATCTTGCAACATGGAAAGAAACTCAAGGCCAGAAAGGATCTGCTCCGCCCCGAGGGTAATCGGGGTGGCAATGGGATCAACCCAGATCTTCTCGTTAGGAACCCCGGCCTCGTTGAGTTGCATGATCAAGTCCACGGCCAGAGCCGCCCGCTCGTTGGCATCCCGCGGCATACCCTCCGGCCCCCAGAGGAGGGCCACCACGTCACAGCCCATCTCCGCCGCCACGGGGATGAGTTTTTCCATGCGTTCAGGCTGGGCAGAGATGGAGTTCATCAGGACCCGGCTAGGGTCTTTGGAGGCCTTAAGTCCGGCGATCATGGCCTCGGGATTGGTGGTGTCCAGGGAGATAGGGGTATCTACTGTTTCCTGGACTACCTTTACGATCCAGCTAGCCAACTCCGGGCCGTCCTTTTTGGCCGGGCCGATGTTGAGGTCAAGGTAATCGGCCCC